>JASJYH010000051.1 GCA_030123675.1 Anaerolineae bacterium
GTTAGGAAATTTGAGGAGAGCTGTCCCTAGTATGAGAAGACCGGGATGGTCGAACCTCTTGTGTACCAGTTGTTCCGCCAGGAGCATCGCTGGGTAGCTACGTTGGGCAGAGATAACCGCTGAAAGCATCTAAGTGGGAAACTCGCCTCAAGATTAGATCCCTGTATTCCGGTTAACGGAGTAAGACCGCAGGTAGACTACCTGCTATATAGGCAGCGTGTGTAAGCGCAGTAATGTGTTAAGCTAAGCTGTACTAATGGTCGAGGGCTTAATCCCGTGGTACGGAGAACTTGATACTCTTCCGTAAAATAGTCAGTTATTATTCAGCACTTAAATTGTGAAATAGTCCCTTGGTGATTGGAGCGATGTGGGTACACCCGGTAACATCCCGAACCCGGCAGTTAAGCACATCAGCGCCGATGGTACTTGGCTGGCGACGGCCTGGGAGAGTAGGTCATTGCCAAGGGGCTTTTCAATAACTATACAGAATATCCCACTAGGAAATTCTTAGTAAAAGACGCCTGCATTTGCGGGCGTCTTTGGTTTTCTAGGAATTGAGCCGTCAACCTAGAGGTATCAGGTAGGTGCCCCAAAGGGGTATCAAGTCCTGCCACCCTATCAGATTGCTTCACTCAAAACCTTATTTTCCACTTTCAAGTGGTACTAATTATGGGAACTTGACAGAAGAGTTTTTCAAAAACCTTAATTCATGCTTGTTATCGAAAACAACACGCTTCTAAGCGATTTTGGGTATATACAAACCCCAGTTTTTTGACGTATAATGCAATTGCGAGATGGCAAGAAATTCAAGAAAATTACATGTTTTTTACTTGAAGAGAAGTCGATGAGTTTATTAGATGCTTTGTTCAACAATGTAATAATGAATTTGTTGACCATAAAACCAAAGACGAAGGAAGAGGAGAAGGAAGCAAATGCAGAATGGGAGTGATTACTTCAATATCCTAAATTCACCTACATATTCGATAGCGGAAGTAAGTAGGCTTGTTAACATGAACCCCTGGACTGTAAAAAGGTATTTGCAGGGTTATGAGTACGATTATCTAAATTCAAAAACTGTTCAACCCCCAGTTGTAAAAAACGGTAAAAGTAACAGAGCTATATTTGCTTCATTTTTAGATTTAGTAGATTTGATATTTGTCCGCGAATTTATGCGAAGAGGCTTTGGATTACCTACTTTGCGAAGCGCGCTGGACGAAGCCCGCGAAAGATTAGGTACGCCCCATTTTGCGCGATCCTTGTTTTTTACCAGTGGAAGTAAAGAAATAATTTTGAAGCTGCCCAAAGATGGAAGTATGATTGCGCTGTTAACCGGGGGACAATCCGCTATGCCGCAGATTATTGAATTGCTAAGCAATAAACTAGAATTTGAAGATGTTACAGGTTACGGATTTGTAAAGAAGTGGTATCCACGCGGAAACAAAGGCCTTATTGTTATTGATCCAGAAATATCATTTGGAAGACCCATACTAAAAGGAAGAGCGGTACCAACTCACAATATCTATGATTTGTATTTAGGAGAAAAGAAAAAGACCAAGCCTGTCAGCGAATGGTTTAATATTCCTGTCCCAGAATTAGATGCTGCGATATCATTTGAACAGCATTTATGGGGATAAGGTTCTTTTTTGATGAGGGCTTGGGGCCAAATTTAGCCAAGGGACTAAACCTAATAGGTAAAAACGTTGAGCATGTTTTGGAATCATATCCGGCAGGTACGAAAGATGTTGATTGGCTAAGCTACGTTGGTGAAAATAAGTTGGTATTAATAACTAAAGATAAAGGGATAAGAAAAAAACCCAACGAAAAATCTATGTTGGTAAAATATAAAATTGTGGCATTTTATTTAGGAGGTAGTGAAAAGAGCGGTCATGATATTTTAAAGCAGCTAGTGAATGCGTGGGAGAACATGGAGCAAAAAGCTCAGAAGCAACTTAAAACAGGGAGAGCTGGAGCATTTATTGTGAGACCAAATGGAAGAAGAATAGAGCCAATCCCCTTGACATAATAAGTCCAGATAATTTTCTGGACTTATTTATTATCCTGATCTTTAGTCTGAAATAGCGTAATTTGCGATTATTGCTATTTGATCAACACAAAGATCAACCTCAAAAACAAAAATAAAATCGTAATAAACACCCGCATCGTCGCTAATAAGGCTTTCCACTCATTCTTGTTAAATGTCAATATCCTTATGAATTTTTTCGTATTATTAATAACGAACGGAGCAAAGCCGCTATCACGATCCCAAAAAAATAACATCGTCCAAATCCAGATGCGCCGGATCCAATCTAGTGGTTTGTCCATCACGGGGCTCAACCCGGGAATCTCCACACCCACCATTTTTCCAAATAAATTCCATGAAAAATCCTTACCTTCGTACATAAACTTGGGCAAATCCAAATAATCTTGAATCAAATACGCACACCGAAAATACTCACTATAGGCTTGGGCTAATAAGCATGAAAACAACCAAACGACCCCGGCCCCAAAAATAATGTCCCATACCAGGCTCTGCTTCCATACAAAACCAAGCAATTTCTTTGCGCCTCTCCAGAGCTTGAACCTTTAACCCTTTCTCTTTTTTGCCGTGCTGGTGCCTCCTTTCTCAACTTATTAATTTAGCGTTGCTGAGGCTATGATCACTTTAAATGGTTTGCAATAAATAACCACGCTTTTGATTTCGGCCATGTCTGTGTTTTGAGGTATTTCGTATGCCTGATCACCAGTGATACTTTGGAGTGAACTTAGCTCAACGTAATTTCCAAATTCAGAGGTAGCACCTACAGAGGATTTTGTAGCCAAAAAGACGTACAAATCCGGGCCACAGCATACCGAAAAGTTTTCAAAGCGCAAGAAATATGTGCCGTCCGGTCTTTGGGTTATCCTGGCGCTTCCAGATCCACTATGACCCTGGCCGACACCCTCGAATTTCCCACTCAAAATGACAACGGAGGGAACGTCAGTGGGTGGAACTTCGGTCACTTGGGTTTCGGTCGGCTGTATATCCGTCGGAAGTGGGGCTGGGGTCAAGGTAGACGAGGGTACTGCTGTTGTTGGTTCTAGCAGGATCCCCTGAGTGGGCGCGGGAGTGATTGCAGGTGCGCCGCACCCAACCAGGTACAAGGTCGCCAAGGCAATGCAATTCTTCAGTAGGGTTTTTTTGAAAGCTATCATAATTATCTTTTCCACTCCTTTATTCGTTTTCATTCCTTTGCCAAAATCCTAAATTTGATTTATATCCCTCAATAGAGGATACCGCAAGCTATTTACGGTTGGATGTACCTTGTAGTATAATAGCGCCCGCAAGCTTGGCTGAGGACGTTGCTTTGTCCCCCTGTTAACATGATTTTGAAGTATAGGAGAGTGAAGCGGTTTTTTTGTCTTTTCTAACGATTTAGTAGTCAATGTTGGCGGTACCCCTCGGCTGAGTCTGTTGAAGAGCCGAGTTTTTTTATTAATATTCATCCTTCATATGCAAGGAGGTGATAAGTATGGCAATCGTAAAATTACGCAGTGGCGAATCGCAAGATCAATTACTCAGGCGGTTCCGAAAAAAAGTTATTAAGAGCGGTTTATTGGGGACTGTCCGTAACAAACGTTGGTTTGTTTCCAGACTGGAACTACGCCGAATCGAAAAGAAAAAAGCAGCCCGACGGATTCAAAGACGTCAGTATACTCGCGATTATGATCGTAGATAAGTTGATTGGAGGCGTGTATGGCGAAAACTGAAGAGAAAATTAAAGTCGAAGGCAAGGTGATTGAAGCACTGCCTGGCACCCAATTTCGGGTTGAGTTAGAAAACGGTCACGAAATATTGGCCTATCTGTCTGGTAAGATGCGCAAGTATTACATCCGGATACTATTGGGTGACCGCGTTTCCATCGAAATGTCGCCATACGATCTATCTCGTGGTCGGATCACATTCCGTTATCGCAAGAATCAACTGCCGCCAAAGACTGAATAAAACAAGTACCTTGAAATTATTAATTAAGCCCTGCGCATTTGCGCAGGGCTTTCGCTATACAAACTCAACGTATCCATTTATTGAAGTGGGATTTTGCCAGGAAAAGGGCTGCCAATGATTTGGCATCCGGAAGCTCGCCTCGTTCCGCCATTTGAATTGCTTCCGCTATAGGGTGCGATTCTACACTCAGAAACTCATCAGGGTCCCCTTCAAGCGGGTCTTCCGTTAAATCCGTCGCAAGGTAAACAACCATCAACTCAGTCGAATATCCGGGCACCAGGTAGAACTCGCCCAATCGGATCAGTTTCCCGGCTGCCATCCCGGTCTCCTCCCGGATTTCACGGGCCGCGCAAACCTGTGGGTCTTCACCCTCATCTAATGTGCCGGCCGGCAGTTCCAGCAAATCTTTCCCGGCTGCATGCCGATACTGGCGCACAAGCAATATATTCCCATTTTCATCTACCGGGACGATAATCACAGAACCGCCATGCTCGATAATATCGAATTTTGTTTCCCGCCCATCCGGGGTTTCCAGGGTATCGCGCCGGATGGCGAAAGCGCGGCCCTTCATCAAAATTTCAGATTTCAGTAATTTAAAGGCCATGGGTCTCTCCTATTGATTTGTAAAGTTTACCCCTTAAAATAAAAAACCCAAGCGATTTTAAACGCTTGGGAAAAAGGTCATATTTGCTTATCTATGGGATCGTCAATTGTTGGCCCACAGTAAGAATAGTATCGAGTTGTAGATTGTTGGCCTGGGCAATAGCGGCCGGGTCGATATCACCATAGTAACAGGCCACATGATGAAGATTGGTGTTTCCCGACGTGGCAGTATACGTATCTGGGTGGGGATTGCGAGCCCGCGTGCCGGCAAATGGGTTCCCAGATTGAGGGATCGTCAATGTTAAGTTGGGGTAATAAATAATTCCACTGCTAAGCCCGTTCAGGCTCAACAGTTCAACCTGGTCTACGTCGAAGCGCCGGGCGATACAGTAAGGAAATTCGCCTATTTGCAGTGTGTACGAAGCCGGCCTGTTTGTCGTTACGGTCGGCAGCGGCTCAGTAGCAGTCGGTGTCGTTGGTAGTGGATCCCCATCCGGGGTAGCGGTCTCAGTCGGCACCAGCGATCCATCGCTTGTGGCTGTGATGCTTCCATTTGGGGGAGTCTCCGTGCCGGGTGCTTCCGTTACTGGGTTTGTCCCAGCGGTTAGTGCTACCGAAGTTTGGGCCAGAGCCGTGCTGGTTGCAAATTCCTCGATTAATCCCAGGGGGTTATCAGAGGTTGCGATGGGTGAAACAAACAGACTGGTGGGCCCCACCGTCGGCGTTTCTAGAATTGTCGAGTAGGGCTGAATACAACCTGAGACTCCAATTGCTGTAAGAGCCAAGGTGCTGAACACCACTACAAAACTTTTGCGGTTAGGCATGGGTTTGAAACTCATCGAAATTCTCCATAATCCAACAGGGGCGATGTTAGCACATGACCTTTAAAGCGTCAAGATGCTGCGGATAGTCAAAAGTAACCAATTTGATAGTCAATAAGTAGCCAATTATTAAGGGCCGCAATCAAATTTTTCCAGCATTTCAACTGCCAAACCCCCATCTCCAGCCTGCTCAATTTGATCGCTCTGGATCCGTTTCCAAGTATAGCAAAGGCCTTTGCGCGGACGAGAGTCGTCATTGAAGGCGGTTATCGAAAGTTCCCGGGCCAATTGATCATCGCCCTTAATCACATAACCTTCGATAAAAGGCAGCCATTCCAGGGCATCTCCGGGAGCATATCCCAGTCTGCGGGCTTCATCACCCAAGGCTGTGACGGTTTCCCAATCACCGACCTGACGGGCCAATTCTGCCTTTTCAAAGTAGTAGCACCATTCGTGAGCGGGTTCCGCCCCAAACAACGCGACCGGCATTTCAGGCTGTTCAGCATCTGTCACGATCAGACCTGGGTCGGAAAGCGGAATGGCATCCCGCAAGAAGCGCGGTTGGCGCTCATAGGTATCCCCGCCAGTATAGACGGAATCCAATACGTGCAGACAAGCATTTGGCGGCACAAAAATTGTTACTGCTTGTGAGCTGGAACCCTCGAATTTCACCGTGCGGTATTCAAAGGATATTGGCCCCTCTGGTTCTAAAGTTGGTAATGAAGGCCGGCCCAGACGGGTGCGAGTATAAAGCAATGCGTATGGAAGCTGGCCACCATCATAATCGGGTGCGTAGATCCAGTTTAATGGGGCCGTCAGGCCCATATCCGTTTCGTAGCGCAGTGGCAATTCGTGGGTCAAGATGACAGTCCCCGGTTGCAAGCCCGGCATGCGCCAAACCATTTGCCAAAAGATCTGTTGCTGGCGAGTCCAATCTCGGCGGAAGTCATTGGCGTTATAGAAACCCTGACCAACTCCCAAGGCAAGCACAAATGCCAGGAGGTAAACCTTGAAGCGGCTTTTCCCGAATATCAGATCCAACAGGCCGGCCATAAACAAGCTCCCGCCCAGCATCATGGAGACCATGAAGCGATCATTAATGGATCCCAAGGTTAAAGGTAGCCCGGCTGTCAAGGATGGGATTCTGCCGATCAGAATTCCGATCAGACCGATCAATACGGCGCTTCGGGCCCATTTGTGATTGCTACCGTTACCTTGCAGCTTTAACTTGCTCAAATAAAATGCCAACAAACCAAAACTGACCATGATCAACCCTATGGTCAGCAAAGTGGAGGGGTTGCTCAAGGTCCGCGCGATCAAATCGAGTATCTGCACCCAGCCATACAGGCCTGCTTTCCAGAGCGCGTCCGCCATCGATGGTAAAAACCCCAGAGTTAAACCTTGTTCTGAAATTCCTAAATTATAGGAGGCATAGGCCCCAAATCTGTAGTAATAGATCAACCAGACCGCATTTCCAAGCCAAATCAGCAAATAGGGCAGCCACAATTTCAAGCTGCGCCGCACTCGCTCCCAAACCCCAGGCTTATTTTCTGATACTAAGACCCATAAAAACAGAAAGCGGAGCGGTTCTTGGGTTGCGAAGTATTCGGTTGGAAAGACTCCCAGGATTAAGAACAGTAGTGCCAGCCCTGTGTACCATTTGGATTTTTCAGGGGCACGATACGCTTTGGCTGTAAACCCAAAGGATAGAATATAGAAAAGAAAGGGGATCCATTCTTGGTTGATGTGGGTGTACGCCACCCAATGTTGGCTGTAAGCGGGAAAGACCAGGAAAAGCGCCGCAGCCGAAAGCGTACCCCATTTGGCTTTGGGCCAGATGGCATTGAAGCTCCACCAGACCGAAAGTGCCAGCCCGAATCGCAGAATCAAGGCCAGGGTCTGCCACAAAAGCGGATTTGGGGGCAGCAGGCTGGTGGTCACATAAAAGATCGGGCCCAGGAAAGGGCGGAAGGGCTCGAAGGCCGGCAAGAATTCAGCCGGCCCGAGAAATTCTGCTATCCAGGCGAACGGCCAGTCATCCCAATAGAAACCCATCCAGGGCAGCATTAGTCCGTAGGTCAGGAGAGTCAGGCCAAATAATGCGACAGGGATCGATTTTGTCGAAAAGCGGATTTTCAACATCGGCTGCATTATCCCACATTCCGCACTTGAATTAAAATATGACCTATTGTTCAAATTTACAAGGGAGAACTCTGATGTTGTAGATTATTCTGAATTATTGCGAATTACCAGTGTAATATCCTTGAAACTCAAAGGGTTTCTTCATAACTTGAGTAACCCCAGGGTCATCCATTCGACTGCGCTCAGGACAAGCTTCAAGCGAAGCGAGAAATCTTTTATCATGAGTAAGATCTCTCCCGCTGGTCGAGATGACAAGGACGGGATTTGAAAAGACAAGGTTCCCAACATTGTTATGGGAGTTGTAGATTCATTTGATTAAGTGCGAATTTATTGGGCATAATCTCAGAAACTCAAAGTGATTCTACAAAACATGAGTGCCCCGATTGATTTATATCATCTAAATCTTCGCGGTTTATAATCATATTAAATGTAAATTTTCTCTCAGATTTCTTCTTGACAGAATTTCTTGCGTAAAGCTGCCTTTTGGACTTTGCCCATTGCGTTGCGGGGCAATTCTTTTTGAAAAATAATAGATTTGGGAGCTTTATACGCTGCTAGCTGTTCACGGCAAAACGCGATCAGTTCAGCCTGTGTAACTGTTTGGCCATCTTCTAAAACTACCGCCGCCACAATTTTTTCTCCCCATTCTTTATCAGGGCAGCCAATTACCGCGCAGGTCTCAACTGCAGCATGTTCAACCAGCACACGTTCCACTTCTGGCGGGTAAATATTCAAGCCGCCGCTGATAATCAAATCTTTGGAGCGGCCACACAAAGTGAAATATCCATCGGATTCGCGGAATCCCAGATCACCGGTATGCAGCCAACCGTCGGTTGTGAATGATTGGGCTGTTTTTTCTGGCTGGCGCCAATAGCCCTTGAAAACGTTGGGGCCGCGTAGCTGCACATCTCCGATCTCTCCATCGGGCAAAGGCAACCCCGATTCCGAATCCGTGATCCGGACTTCAACCCCGGGCAAGGGAAGTCCTATTGACCCAATCCGTCGCTCGCCATCCAAGGGATTGGAACAGTTCATGCCTGTCTCTGTCATGCCGTAGCGTTCGAGCAGCGTGTGGCCGAAGGTAGCCTGAAAGCCCTTGAAGACCTCATCGGGTAGGCGGTCTGAGCCAGAGGTGATCAGGCGCATATGGGATAGATCGAATTTCTTTGCGTCGGGCACATCCAGCAAGCGTCGATGAATGGTCGGAACCGCCATCAAAACCGTACAATCTCGTTCGACGAGGTTTTGCAGGGCCACCCGCGCATCGAACTCGCGCATCAACAACGTGGTCGCGCCGGCGTGTAAGGCCCCATGCATCGCGACCATTAATCCATGCACGTGGAAGATCGGCAGTACGTGCAATAACACATCCTCAGATCGCCAGCCCCAGGCCGTGTGCAGAGACTTGAGATTAGCGCTCAGATTTCCATGTGTGATTTCCGCCCCTTTAGGGCGGCCAGTTGTACCACTGGTGTACACGATGATGGCAGTATCGGAGCTCCCGCTTGGGTCATGGTTATGGGCTAATTTTTCGTGGCCCCTTATCGACCCGTTGAAGAGCTCTGGATTTGTAGGATTGATGAAGATGCATTCCTTAAGCTCGGGTAATCCGGTAAGAATTGGTTCGATATTATCTTTGGAGATATCAAGTGCAAAGAATAATTTTGCGCCAGAGTCATCGAGAAAATATTTTAACTCATCAGGTGGGTAGGCCAAATTAAGCGGTAAAGAGATAGCCCCTAATCGTACGGTTGCCAAATGCAGCAGGATAAACTCTAGGGATTTGGTTAATTGGAGCGCAATTCGGTCGCCCGGACCCGTACCCAGGCTTTGCAAATAGCCAGCAGTTTGGGCCACTTGCGCATCTAATTCTGCATATGTCAGGCTTTGAAGTGGTGGGCTAATAAATTCCAAAGCAAGCTTGTCTGGAAAATTAAGTACATTTCCGTTGAGGTTATTCAAGAAAGACATAGAATTACAATATTCTGGGTTTCGCTAGCGCCAGTGAGTAATTTGCTCAGGGATCTGCTTATCGCCCAGCTCGTAGCAGATTTTTTTCAATCGTGGATGTGCGCCCATCCATTTCAAGTCGTCAAGACTCTCTTGAAGGAGAACGTCCAACCGCAGGGTGGCCAATTTCCTATACAGCAATGCCTGCTCGCGATTTTGCACCAAGGTCTCTGCCAGGCGGGCCGCGCTGCGTACTTTCAGGCCCCACGCCTCTGGATCCTCTGGAATTGACTCCAAGTGCTTATAGTGCGAAAGCACGGTCGCACTGGATTTGGCTCCCCAACCCTGTAAGCCCGGGAAACCGTCTGCAGAATCGCCCACCAGTGCGAGCCAGTCTGGAATTGATTCCGGGAGCACACCGAACTTTTCTTCCACAGCGGTCTCATCGAGTACGATATCCCGCCGGCGGTCCCAACAAACGATCCGGTTGCCAGACACAAGCTGTGTGAGATCTTTATCGGGTGAGCAAATAACAACCTGTTCTACTGAATTGTCCTTATCGAAACGTATTGCAGCTGTGGCTAGTGCATCGTCGGCTTCGAATTCAAGCATGCGCCAAACTACCACCCCCAATGCCGAAACGGCTTCCTCAGCCAATGAGAATTGACCAAAAAGGTCTGGGTCGATCCCCACCCCGGTCTTATATCCGGGGTAAAGATCGTTGCGGAAGGATTCGATGACAGTGTCAAACGCACAGGCGATGTGGGTTACATCCTTTTCCGCAAGCAAGGCCATCAAACTGCGCAAGAGACCGATGGTTGCACCAACCTGGCGGCCATCCGGCGCTGTTTTTGGTGGCGCACCGAAGTGGTTCCGGAACAATTCGTAGGTACCATCTACCAAGTGGATCTTCATGTGTAGTTAATTTCCTTTTTTGCGTTTGATAGGGCAACGCGAGAATTGCACAAACCAGTAAAGCCAGCCAAATCATCAGCATCCGAAGTGTAGCCTATATCTAATAAGCGCTTGACTGAACCATGTACAACGTCATAATGTGTTTTACATGAATAAAGTCTATGCTATTCTGCAGTTAAGATCTTACTGCTTCTTGCATAAATATGTGAATTTTGAACGACCTTAAAATGAGTTAATTACAGTTATTAGATTTTAAATTTTTACGCAGCACACGGTAAAGCGAAACAATCCATATAATACCGCGAGCTGGATCCAATAATGGGGATTGGAAGCAATTGGTAGTTGTCTTTTATTTCATATTAGTACCCGGGCACCATGCTAAGGGTGGATGATATTTCTGGATGCAAAAGAATACTTCATCAATCAAAATAACCTTGGACGGGCATGAAATGGACGAGTACCTTTAATTTACCCTTTTATGACAATTACAACCTATCAAGAGAACTAGGTTGATTAAATCCACCTAATTTAGTAGTTAAGTGGCGCTCACTGCACCGCTACGGGGCACGTTCGCCCCACTTAACATATATTGCAACCCCAGCGCGTAGCGGCGGCGCATGAGAAATGGTTATGATGAAATTCGGGAAAATAGTGTCGCTATTTACTTGTGTGTAATATGAAGGCTACTTTGACAAGGTATTCATGGATGCTGCAGAATTAATATTCAATAATATACTTGATATTGCATCGCGCCACCTAACTACGCGTGGACCCCATCCTTGCTCCGCGGGGACGAGACGGCCTGACCTGTGGGAGGCGCACCGTGGTACAAAGTTCGTTGCGAGACCCGCACTAGTTCCAGCTCTCAATTGAGCAATGACTTTCTTTCCATCCTGACCTTCTTCGATCAATATCATAACTCAGGGACGATCTGGTCTTTGCCACAAATCACCGAATGGGGGGGAGGCAGGGATCTGGGTTGAAGATGTAGCTGGTCAGGCGCAACCACAGAGGTTTGCGGAGCGCACACCGGCCTTCTGGGGCTGGAATTGGATATCATATTATTCATAGCAGGTAGAGAGGGGTGCTTAATAGAGGGTGGAAATCCTTCTTGAATGTTTTTGGCAGCTCAGGGTCTCGTTTTGGCAGTTTTGAGCCGGTATTCTACATACTAACAATAAATTCTCGCCTCGTTTGCAGTTTTTGCCAAGCCATGAAAAGGAGTGCTCAAGATGAACCCTCAAAAGAAGCCTGGTCTATTACCTTCTATAATATTTAGATTCATCGTTTTATCACTGACCTTACGAGGATCATGAAATCAGATTCGAATGTCGAATTTGAAAATGAAATAGTATATCCAGGGTACTAACGGGATAGACCGTGAAAGGAGATATTAATATGCGAATGAACAAACTTGAATTTTTTCTGATGACTTTTGATCTGGGAAGGCACTTATACTTGAAAGATATTGTCAAAAAATTATTGGGAATTGCTCGGTTACCAGCAGATAAAAAAATACTGGAGATCGGTTGTGGGAATGGGGTCGGCAGCAAATATATTTTGAAAATATTTGAGCCAAATGAATTTATTGCAACTGATCTTGATGAGCGCCTGGTTGAGATTGCCATGATGAAAAATAAAGACACAAAGGCTAAATTTGAAGTTGGAAATGCGACAGATCTAAGATTCTTAAAGAACGAATTTGACGCTGTGACCGGATTAAGTGTGATCCACCATATCCCGAATTGGAAAGATTGCGTTGATGAACTGCAAAGAATAATTAAACCTGGTGGGCTGTTGATCATCAAGGAACTCTCAATTGAGTCTTTTGAAACGCCATTCGGCAGGCTCTCAAGGCGATTAGTTTTCCATCCTTATGAATCAATGTTTAGGGAGAATGAGTTTCTTGACTACCTGAAGAAAGCAGGTTTTCTGATTTGTGAACATCAACCACATAATTGGTTATATTTTATAAATGACTTCTTCCTGGTTGCAAAGAAAAGAAAGGGATGAAATATAAGATATGCGAGCAAGACCCGCACTCGTTCCAGCTCTCAAGTGAGCAATGACTTTCTTTCCATCCTGATCTTCTTTGATCAATATCATCACTCAGGGACGATCAGATCTCCTGATAACGCAAAGCTGGTCTATGCCACAAATAGCCCGGATAGGGGATCAGGGATCTGGGTTGTAGCTGAAGAGGGTGAATCGCAACCACATATGCTTGCGGAGGGCACGCTGGCCTTCTGGTCCTGGAAGTAGATTTATTATTTAGGCATAGTAGTTTAATAAGTATCCCAGTGAATGAGGGGGAAAAGGTGTGTTGAAATGCAGGCACATGAAAATTTGTTATTCTATGCACTAAGTAGTTATTCTTTCAAAAAGGGAGTTGGCCAGGAAATTTCTCTTCATCATGGGAAATACTGCTCATAAATATTTTTTCACGTATGCATAACTCAGTGCCGCTGCAACCATTCTTATATTTATAATTGGGATTATATTTTTTCTCCATTGGCTAACCGTTTGGAAAAATCAATGACATTTCAAGTGTGTTTCAAGTTCTTTTCATGATTCCTTTAGCAATTCTATTGGCACGCACTTTACCTGCTCGTTACTTAATTTTGGGATTAATCGCTGCCATAATTGATGTTTCAGGTATGATCCTGTCTGTTATTGGCCAAAGTTTGCCGGTGTTTGGTCGAATTGACTTCAAGGTTCACAAAAGTTCTTTCCCGCTGGTGGAGCTATTGGGATTTGGTTGATTTCTATTTGTTTGCTTGGTGCAGGTAGCGGGCAATTTCCTCCATCATTTTCTTGGATAGGAGTTTTAGCAGTTATTGGTTTTTTGAGGGGTGGCCAGAAAAATATACGATTCTAAATTGGCGCACTTATTTTGGGATTAAGCTATCCTATCTGGGGCTTTTGGTTAGGGAGATTGCTTTTATCTGGTTCTTTTGGAATACGCGCTGGCTAACAAATCCCCGCTACCCCGTCACCCTGACAAACAACATGTCGGGACAGGCTCACTGAAGCTCGGCGGGACAGGCGTGGGATCTACCCCTTCTGGGGCAAAGTGCCCTGAATGGGGTACACGTACGACGTGCAGCATCTGTCTTGATTGTCAAAGGAGTTGCTTTGAAGGCACACCGAAGTTGTGTCGGAACAGTTCGTAGGTGCCATCTCCCAAGTGATTCTTCATGAGTAGCTAATTACCTTTTTTGAGCTCGATAGGGCAAACCTAGATTTAAATAAGCCAATAAATCCAGCCAACGCATCGGCTCCAGAAGTATGACCTACCTCCAATATTCGATCAATGCAACCCTGAACAGCGATTGCATCCGCGTTGATTAACGCAGCGAATAATTTATGCCACAAGATTCCGGCCTCACCCCTCCCAGCAGACCTTAGCCAAGCTGCGGATAGGGAGGTGGTCAAAGGTGCAGCAGTATTGGCAATTCCTTCAGCGAGCGCGCTTGCAATTTCAAGTGGATGAATAATCCAAGCTGCGAGCATGGCGCCCATGAGGAAATCATCCCCGGCGGGGGTGAGACCCTGTCCCAGGCCGGCAAGCCTGCGAGTAGCTCCTAATGCTGAAGAGAGCTCGGCGGTGGTAATGGCGTGGCAGAGAGTAGTGAGAAGAGGATTAGGGAGAAGGGAATTAGAGAGTAGAGGAGAAGAGATCAGGGGTTGGTGATTCTTAGTTTGTAAAAACATGAGTTGGGTTAAGATGTTGTCTTTGTTGGTATGCAAAGCTTCCCAATCGGGACGTGGAGACCAGCGATTCGCGTCCCTTGTGGTGATAGCCATATCCCCAAGGAATAGTTGGTTCTTGTGAATGAAAATTGCGGAATGAGCATTTAAGTGCTCAGAAAACAAAATATCATCATTGATAACCAGGTTGAAAGGCCCATTTCCAATACGCTGATTAACGATCGACAAAACTTCAACCCGCTCATTGATTAAATTACAAACGCGGTCAAAGACGTGCAAAATACGTGGTTGACTTGAATTCGCCAGCCAATCTTGCGCAGCAGGCGCGATCGAAATGGATTTAATGGATAGCATCCCGTTCTGTTATAGTTTTTTGAATGAATGTTTCAAGCGCTGTGGGTTCACGACCCAGCAGCCAGCCCAACACATTTGGATTTCCCGACAATCCCCAATTGTCATAATAATCAAACATCCTGATCAGGTTTTCGGTTGTGTATCCACTCATCCCCTTCACGCGCAATTTCCAATCTTCAATTTTTTCCTTCTCAGCGATTATAGATTTATTCAACACACGGCTGAAAATTTTAGCAACTTCGACATATGATATGGATGGCGTCCCGACGAGCTCGTATGTTGCGTTGAGGTGATTGGGTTGGGTCAATACAATTACAGCGGCTTCCGCAACGTTTTCAAGATCAACGAAACTGAACTGTTTATTTACTGAATAAGGAACGCGCAATACACCTTCATTAATAATAATATCCCAATTTGCTAACAGATTTTGCATATACGCTGTAGGCTGTAGGATGGTAAAAGGCAAGCCTGACTCAAACAGCAGTTCTTCGACACGCAGCTTAGCCCAATGGTGCTTCATTTTTTCTGTTTGTGGATGCAAGACAGAATGATATACAAAGTGCACTACACTCGCTTTACGGGCTCCCTCTATAACCAATTTGCCAATCGTAATTTCATCGGGACTCATATTCGGGCAAATATGATAAACAATGCGCACATCTTTCATGGCAGAGCGAATTGCGGTTTCATCGCGCATGTCCCCGACTTCAACTTTTTCTACCCCCAATGTTTTTACAGCGGATACATGCTCTTCTCCTCGGACGAACGCGCAAACACTCTCGGTTTTTGAGAGTGCTTTGATCAGAGTCCTGCCTGTTTTGCCGCCCGCGCCGGTGACGAGAATCATGCGTCCGGTTGGGATGAGGCCTGAGTCAGTTCCCACAAACGATTCGAGTTGAGTGGAATTTCCAATATTTCAAAATCCACGTCATGCAGAGCATCTTCCAGGGCCTGCGCGAACAACGGACCAACCGGGATGGCACCCGCCTCGCCCGCGCCCTTGACCCCCATTGGGTTGAGCGGCGAAGGCGTTTCGCCATGTCCCGTTTCGATGCGCGGCACATCCAGGCTGGTTGGCAGGTGATAATCCATGAACGTGCCGTTGAGCAGTTGCCCATTTTCGTCATAAACCAGCCGCTCATAAAATGCATTGCCAATTCCCTGAGCCACACCACCATGCACCTGACCATCCAGGATGAGTGGATTGATGACCTTGCCGCAGTCATGGATGACGACATATTTCTGAATGTCGATCTGCATCGTTTCTGGATCGACTTCGATGATCATGGCGTGGATGCCACTGGCGGTCGCGCCGCTTTCCGGACCGAAATAGTTGGTGGCCTCTAAACCGGGTTCGGTGCCCGGCTTGACCGCGCCGCGCATGGGGTTAGCTAAGCCCGCTAATTCTCCCAGCGAAATGGACATACGCGGAATATCCTGTACACGCACCATGCCATCCGTTATCTCAAGCTCCTCTTCGGGAGCCTCGAAATGCTCGGCAGCCAATTTGAGAATTTTCTTACGTACCACCTTGGCGGCCTCATTTATGGCATTGCCGGCAACCACGGCACCGCGGCTGGCAAACGTGCCGGCGCCCCAATAGAACTGGTCGGTGTCACCGGTTATAACATCTACCTCATCCACTCTAACTCCCAAATGATCGGCAGCAATCTGGGCGAAACTCGTGAAGTGACCCTGCCCTTGGGTCCCAACACCGGTAACGACAGAGACGCGACCACTGCTCATCACCTGGACTTTCGCGCCCTCGTAGGGACCGATCCCGGTACCTTCCACGTAAGCCACGATTCCGATGCCGACATGCTTTCCCTCCGCTCGCAATTTTGGTTGCGTTTCCTCGATAAATTTGTGATAATCAATCTTTTCAATAGCCTGATCTAACAACGGCTCGTAATTGCCACTGTCATAGGACAGCGGCGCGAAATCCTGATAAATGATCTCATTGTCGTATGGGAACTTATCGGGTGGAATGAAATTCCGTCGCCGAATCTCAGCGCGATCAATATTTAATTCTTTCGCAGCAATATCCAACAAACGCTCAATCACAAATACGCCATGTTGTCGCCCCGCGCCGCGATAGGGTGTCACGATTGTTTTGTTTGTGAAAATAGCCGTAAATTCACTGTAATAATTTTGAATATCATATGGACCGAGTAGCGTACATTGGCTGTTCAATGGCACTGTTAATCCATAAGGTGCGTATGCCCCAGTGTCATGCAGGAACACATCCCGGACTCCCAGGATATGGCCGTCTTTATCCACAGCCAAAGTGGCCTGATGAATTTGGCCACGTTCGTGAGTGGTGGCAACAAAGTTCTCGGCCCGGTCTTCAATCCATTTGACAGGCCGATTCAATTTCATCGCCACCCAGGGAACCAGCACTTCTTCCTGATAGAACATCATTATTTTTGCCCCAAACCCACCGCCTAAGAACGGGGCAATTACGCGCACATTCCGTTCAGAAAGACCGAGCATGCCAGCCAATCCGTTGCGGATCACCACAGGCGCTTGGGTGGTATCCCATATTGTTAATTTTCCCGCGCGGGCGTCCCATTCTGCGACAATACCGCGGTTCTCGATTGCAGCTGCGCAGCCATGCTCGTAGAGAAAACGGCGCTCAATCACCAAAGCGGCATCTTTTGCAGCGGCCTCGTAATCACCTTTTGTTTGAACAACATGCGCAGCGATGTTGGTTTTTAAATCATCATGCACATACGGGCTGTCGGGTTGCAAGGCTTTCTCTAGGTCAACAACTACAGCCAAAGGTTCGTAGTCCACCTCGATATCTGCCAGCGCATCCTCCGCGATGTAGCGGCTCTCTGCCAAAACCATCACTATCGGTTCGCCTGCAAAACGGACTTTGTCTTTCGCCAAGGGCACTTGGGTGCGTTCATTGAAGACGATGTCTTTGACCGGTGGAGGCGCAACGAGTAGTGGACCTGGCTGCCAGTAATCGCCCAGGTCGGTCGCGGTATACGCGGCTACAACTCCGTCACGTTCCAAGGCCTGTGAAACATCAATGCCCTTAATGTGTGCATGTGCATATGGGCTGCGCAGGAATGCGGCGTGCAGCATCTTGGGCAAATTAACATCATCCACGAATAATGCCTGGCCCGTCAGCAGACGCGGGTCTTCGTTGCGTTTAATTCGTTTGCCAAAAAATCGTGTTGACATTTAAACCTCTCATTTCCAAAAACAAATTTCCGGGTAAAGTAAATCCATATTTATAGCCTTATGTATGTCATTGCGAAAGAACGCCGTAACTGACCTGTGCCCCGAATGGGGTAAGCAATCTCCTTATTGGCGAGGAGATTGCCACGTCAGGCTATGCCTTCCTCGCAATGACACATGAGAAAATATTTATTGCAACTTGCCGATTGCCAAAATAAAACTGCATTTACAGCCAAGCGACCGCGCGACAAAAAGCGGCCTCACCACCTTTGAACTTCCATGGGAAGACACCCAGGGTGATCCGCTTGTTGTGTAACTCTTTCATGCCAATGTCACCGCCAAGATTTTCAACATGCATACAATCATGCGGGAATAAGGCGTTGTGGGTTAATTGATAGGCTGAATCTGGGAAGAGTTCGCCCATCTTTTCTTTCCCGAATTTCTGCTCCGCTATTGAACTGACCTTCTTCCATTGTTCCAAGCCACCTTTGCCTAAGAAACGACCGATTGGCAGATTCATGGGGTGATCAGTGGATATCATGTCCACGCCCCAGATGTGGATCTTCTTCTCAAGCAACCAGTCACAGATTTCAAAATGCGGGCCTGGATGGCGTAGGATGTAGCGTTCTTCGTCCGCATCTTCAGTGTAGAACGAGTATTTGCTCCAGCCCGTGTGG
>JASJYH010000052.1:0-17563 GCA_030123675.1 Anaerolineae bacterium
ACCGGTTGGATTCGCAAAGACATTTTGGTGGCCCTTGAAACCTCGCCCCCCCCTGATACTGGTGAACCGCCAGATACTGGGGAGCCGACTGAGCCTAGCGAACCACCGGATACAGATGAGCCACCGGATCCAGATGAGGATGAGTCCGAATATTATCAAGTGACATCGATTGGGTTAAATGTACGCGAAGGCCCCGGGGTAAGCTTTGATAAAGTTGGTGTTTTGAAGCAGAACCAAGTGGTGAAAGCACTCGAATTTGCAGCTGCAAACAGTTGGATAAGGATCATGCGTGTATCGGACGGTCTGACAGGCTGGAGTTCAGCCCGATTCCTAACACAAACCGATATCCCCGAAGAGCCTGGTCCTGGAGAACCCCCGGATACGGGTGAGCCCTCTCCTCCGGAACAGCCACCGCCGGTCGTAGAAATATTAAGGTGGTACCAAGTCAAAGTCACGACATTAAATGTGCGTGAGGGACCGAATACATCCGATGAAAAGCTCGGGGTATTACGACAAAGTGAGATAGTAATTGCGCTCGAATTCAATGAGGCTGAAACCTGGGCCCGGATTCAACGCTTCGACGGATTGGCTGGCTGGTGTGCCATAGCTTACTTAAACGATTTGGGTGAAGCAGCGCCTGAACAGTTAACTCAAAAAATATTCAGTGGTGTCACATATTTCCGGAAAGAGAATCATGATCCGCGTAAGATGGTTGCCCATGTATTGGCAATTGACATGCGCGCCAATGGTCTCAAAACCATAGTAACACCACCCAGTGAGAATAACAACAATGTAGTTTGTTCACGAAAGACCTCCAAATTTTTAGATGACTTTGGACTCCAATTGGCAGTCAATGGGGATGGTTTCAAATACCTAGATCAAGATGAATTTGATCCAGGCCAGAACTGTCCAAACGGTGGCGAACCCCTCAAGGTCAATAGTTATGCTGCCTCCCGTGGAAAGGTGTATTCACAAAGATGGGATAAGCGTCCAATTTTGTATATTAACAAGAAAAATGAAGTTACCTTTAATAAACCGAAAGGTAACATATTCAATGCTATCTCGGGTGACCGAATGTTGGTAGAAAAGGGAAAGGTTGTTTCTAACTTAGAAGATCAATCTGTTGAGCCTCGCACCGCCATTGGCACAAATCAGAATGGACGTTGGTTATTTTTGGTAGTGATCGATGGGCGCCAGGCAGATTACAGCGAAGGAGCAACTTTCCCGGAATTGGCTGATTTCTTGAAATCTCTAGGTGTATATACAGGATTAAATTTGGATGGTGGTGGCTCTTCAACCATGGTGATTGAAGGCGCATTGGATCAACCGTTTGTGTTAAATATTCCTATTGAAGGAAATATCCGTGGTAACGAAGCTGCGGTATCCAACCATTTTGGGTTGAAAGTAAAAAAATAGAAAGTTGAACAATATTAAATAATATTTACCATATCCTGTAACCTCATTCTTCAGAAGGAGTTCAAGGATATATTTCCCGCAGCCAATCTAGCGGATCCACCTGTACGCCATTTACCCATAATTCCCAGTGCATATGAGCGCCAGTCGAACGTCCGGTTGTCCCAACCAAACCAATAACCTGGCCGGCAGAAACCATGTCTCCTACCTGAACCTGAATCTCAGATTGATGCCAGAATCCGCTGTACACTCCCCAACCATGGTCAATTATGGTAGCGTTGCCATGCACAACCAAATCAGGGGCAGTCAAAACAATCTTGCCCGCTGCCGGGGCGGTGATGGGTAGGCCTGTCCCGCCGCCGAAATCGAGCCCGGTATGGAAACCCTCATAAGTAAGGTCGCTTTCTATTCCAAAATACTGTCTGCGATTGCCAAAGCGGGAGGTAAAGTATGTCGTTTCTGCATACAAAGAAGCGGGAGTGCTATACTTGCCAACCCATAATTTTTCTGATGTTGCTTCTTGAACTGTAGAGAGAATTAATTGATCTTCAGGTTCAGTAACAGCTGGATCGATCGTACCTGGATCCACATAAAGGACTGGGTCGTCTGGATAGCCTCCTGAAACAACCAAAACCATTTGCTCGTAGGAATATTTGCTGCCATCGGGGAGAGTTGCTTCCAAAAGTAGGGGATAAGGACCGGGTTCTATCAGACCGTGGACACCCTGCAGCGCAACCTGGGTAGTATCATTTTCTGAAAAAAAACGCAATTCATGATCTATCAATTGACCGCCAAGGGTTACACCTTGTGGCACAATTACCCGGATGACCGTTGTGCCGCCTTGTTTGAAGGGTAATGGACCAACGCTTACATCTTCGAAAACAGAGGGAAGTCCAGTGATTGTGCCTTCAGTATCATTACCTGGTACAAACAAAACGTCATTAGGAATCGCATCCCAGGTACCATTCAATTTGTTGACATTCGCAAGCGTCCAGGGATTGGTGTTGCTTTTTACCGCTAGTTCCAGCAAAGATTCTCCTTTAGAGGGTGTAACGCGTGCTGTCAAGCGCCGCTCGGTAGATTGCTGAAACACAATTAAGCTTACGCCTACGTATAATTCCGTTGGACTGACGATCCGATTTAACTTTCGTAATACTGGCTCTGAAATTTGAGCCCGGCGACTCAAGCTTCGAAATGTATCACCATATTGGACCAACTCGGTCAAGAGAACGCCACTAACACCTTGCAATCCAGGAATGACCAATTCTTGTTCAGCGGAAAGCAGGTTGGGGTCACTGATTCCATTTTCGTTCATTAGTTCAGAAACGGTTATATTAAAACGTATTGCAATTGAAGAGAGTGTATCCCCGGTTTGTACGATATATACTGGTTTATCCTGTGTTTGTGCAAAAACAGGAAATACGATAGCTAAGAATGATGTTAGGATAACAACAATGATGAAACGTTTAGGCATCTTGAAATTTTACACGATCTCCAACCCGATAATCATCCCTCCGATCAGGGTGGATTTCAAGAATATATCGGGCTGGTTTGGTAGATAGATAAGCCAAACGCCATGGCTTGGCGATTACTTTGTCTACTACTACTAATGTAGAATCGATCCAGAATACACTCAGCTCAAACGGAACAAACAGCATGTGAATGGAAGTCTCAATTCGGCTGTCGCGATTTCCTTGAACGAGAAGCAGGCCATCATCCGTAGCGAGTTGTTTTCGAAAAGTCAACCCGCGCGCCCGGCACCCAAATGATTCACAGTATTTTACTCGCGCAGGCTTCCGGGTTAGGTTATTCAAATTTTGTACATATATTAATCGGGACATTTTCTTAATTTTACGCGAAAACGGGGCGACCGATGTCGCCCCGATAATTTTCTAATTGAGTTGATCAGGCCGACGTATTTTTTTCCCTTACCCCTAATATTTTTTCCACGCTATTAAGCAAGTCTTGTGGGCTGAATGGTTTGGCGATGTAATCGTCAACTTTTGCAATGTGGATACCAAGGACTTTGTCAATATTCTGGGCTTTGGCTGTAACAACTATCACAGGAATATCCTTGGTTTTTTCTTCAGCTTTCATTTGCTGATAAACTTCCCATCCATCAATATCCGGCATCATAAGATCAAGCAAGACTAGGTCTGGTGGATTTTCCTGCAATTTTTCCAAGCCCTCTTTACCCCCCGCAGCACCAGTAACTTCAAAACCCCTGCGACCAAGGATAAGACGAATTAGATCGATCATTTCTTGTTCGTCTTCAATACAAAGGATATTCTTCAACTCTTTATCTTTCATTCGAAGTTTAGGGCTGTTGGCAAGTTTACCACATAGCGGCTTCATCTGAATTTAGGGGCCGGATATGGTTTGGCTGGAGCGCGTCTCTTTCATGTACTCAAACTTGCTAGGCCATCTGAAACGAATACCCCTCGATCGATCTACCAAAAAGAAATAATTTTTGAGTGTGTAATTAATTTTAACTTATCTTTAAACTCCACTTATGCCTACCATTGGAAATTATTAATCTAATTTATGAAATATCATCTATAATATTGGTATTTATGTGAAATATGCGTTTTCTTGCATTTTCTAACGGATTTCGCCTCTTACCAGCATAGAAAACGCCTTTTTTTTCATAAATTATAAGAATAGTATTATAAGAATTACCCTACTCTACTCGACTACAGCGTAGATTGGTATAATTCTACTTGTACTGGAGGATCATGTGAAATCTCGAAGTCAACAATTTATTGTATATTTCTTTATTATTTCTGCCGTAATAGCTATGTTTGTTTTTGGTATCCAACCGGATTCAAACCGGGAAGACGTACTAACCATTAATGAAGTTGCCCAAGATATTCAACTCGGTAGGATCTCTCGAGTAAATATTGAGATGGACGACAAAATTACGGTGATATATAAGGATGGAACAGAGCGAATATCTCATAAGGAACCAGGCGCAACATTGGTGGAACAATTGGTTGGCTTGGGTGTCACTACGGATAAACTTGCCCCTGAGAATGTCAACCTCGAAGTAAGGTCACCTTCCGTTTGGAGTGGGATCATAAGTACAATTGTCATATTATTACCAATAATTGTGTTGGTTATAATTATGTGGTTCATCTTCAGACAGGCACAAGGCAGCAATAACCAGGCCATGGCTTTTGGAAAATCGCGTGCACGGATGTTTACTAGTGACCATCCCAACGTCACCTTCGATGATGTGGCGGGTGTAGATGAAGCCAAAGAAGAATTGGGGGAAATCGTAGAATTTTTACGTGAGCCGGAAAAATTTATTCAATTGGGTGCCCGGATTCCAAAAGGCGTTTTATTGGTTGGCCCCCCAGGGACAGGAAAAACCTTAATGGCCAAAGCGGTTTCGGGCGAAGCCGCCGTGCCTTTCTTTTCAATTTCTGGTTCAGAATTTGTAGAGATGTTCGTGGGTGTAGGGGCCAGTCGGGTACGGGACTTGTTTGAACAAGCCAAACGACATTCCCCTTGTATTGTGTTTGTCGATGAAATTGATGCCGTCGGTCGCCAGCGGGGAGCAGGTTTGGGGGGCTCACATGACGAGCGTGAACAAACTTTAAATCAAATGCTAGTCGAAATGGACGGCTTCGAAACCGACACAAACGTAATTGTCGTGGCTGCTACAAACCGCCCTGATATTCTAGATCCCGCATTACTACGACCCGGCCGCTTTGATCGGCGTGTGACATTGGATCGTCCAGATGTCAAGGGCCGTGAAGATATCTTGAAGGTACATGTTAAGGGCAAGCCGCTCAATCGAAAGGTTGACTTGGGTTCACTAGCGCGTGGTACACCTGGATTTGTTGGTGCTGATCTTGAGAACCTCGTCAACGAAGGCGCAATTTTGGCCGCTCGCCGCAATAAGAAATCTATTGGGCAGGCCGAATTGGAGGAAGCCATTGAGAGAGTAGTAATGGGCCCCGAACGCAAATCGCGGCTAATTTCAGATGAAGAGAAGCGTATTATTGCCTATCATGAGGCCGGACATGCGGTCGTTGGCAATGCTATTCCCGAAGCCGACTCCGTTCAGAAAGTGACAATTATTGGTCGCGGGGAGGCCGGGGGTATCACCTGGTTCCGCCCTGATCAGGAACGTTTGCTTATGTCTCGTAAAAAAATTAAGGCAACCATGGCATATGCGTTGGGTGGCCGAGCCGCAGAAGAAGCTATCTTTGATGATATAACTTCCGGCGGATCCAGCGACTTTGATGAAGTAACAAAAATGGCGCGAAGTATGGTCACTCGCCTGGGCATGAGCGAATCGCTTGGTCCTATGGTCTACGGCAAGAATGAAGAGTTGATCTTCCTCGGTCGCGAAATTTCTTCCCAACGTGATTATTCGGATTCGATTGCAGAAAAAATTGATGCTGAAGTTCGCATTCTTGTCGATGAAGCCTTTGCGAAGGCCAAAAAGATATTGAAGAAATACCGCAAACAACTGGACGCGGTAGCTAAAAAGTTGCTTGAAGTTGAAAGCCTCTCTCGTGAAGAATTTGAGGCCATATTTCCGCCACCAAATAAGAAGAAGAGTGGCACTCCTCAGTTGATATAAATCTGTATCAATAATATAACTAGGCCGAGGATCTAATTATCTCTCGGCCTAGTTGTAATTAATCAAGATTTTTTTCCGATTCCACTTGCTGTCGGAACAACAACGAGCAATGATATAATGGCCGTATTCCAATCTTAGAGGTGACTCTTGATCGATCCTATCATTTTTTCATTCCCAATTTTTGGTATACAGTTTACTTTACGCTGGTATGGCGTGCTCGTCATGCTAGGTGTTATTGTTTCCGCTTGGCTCGCTGACCGTGAATACACGCGTCGGGGTGAGAACGGCGAGCATATCTGGAATTCGCTTCTGTGGGCCTTGCCAATTGGCCTTATCGGGGCCCGTTTATGGTATGTGGCAAACAGCACATTGGGTGGAAACACATATTATATGGACAATCCCGGTCAGATCTTGAACATTCCCCAGGGCGGACTGCACTTCTTCGGAGGCCTATTATTTGGTGCAATAACCCTGATTATATATCTGAAGCGCAACAACCTAGATGTTTGGCTTCTTTTGGATGTCGCTGCTCCCATTACGATGATCGGACAGGCAATTGCTCGCCCGGCCAATTTTATCAACCAGGAACTCTATGGACATCCTACTACCCTGCCTTGGGGTATTCCAATTGACAGTGGCCATCGGCTGGCTCAATTTAGCGATATGAGTCTGTTCCCCGATACCACCCGTTTTCATCCCGCCTTTGCGTATGAGATGGTTTGGAATTTCCTTACGGCGGGCACTTTGTTATGGGCTGCCAAGCGTTTCCCCGAAAAATTTAAACCGGGCGCGCTAGTCGGCTGGTGGCTTGTTCTAGCTGGGATGGGACGTGTATTTCTTGAGGCTTTCCGGCCGGATCAACCCCGTATTGCTGGCATGGATATAAGTTATTCTCGCGTTGTCGCTGGTATTATGGCCTTGGCGGGTGTGATCATGTTGTTAATTCGCTATGGATATATTCGATTGAAGTTCGCAGAAAATTGGAGTGAACAATATCGTATTTCAAAAAAGCAAAAACATAGAAGGAAAAGGTAAGACGAAAAATAAATTGGAGAACCTAACCCCGCTATAATTTGAAAGGCCATGCACTTATAAATGCGTGGCCTTTTATTCTAATCTGCTGGTGTCCGAAATTCTCTGGCTTGCTCCGGTTCTGGCGACATGATCTCGCGCGTGCCGTCGCTGCTCGTGGAATGAACGGTGGTGTCAAAGTTAAAACGTTTGAATATGTCGGCGTATATATCGATTATCTTTTGGCGAGTGAATCCCATCTCTTCATACGAGTAAAGGTGGCCGCTCTTGTCGGCTAGAGTTTCTGCGACTGCTTCGGTCACGATTTTTTCGAGGGCCGGTTGATCAGGGTACCCAAATTGCTTGTAGAACTTGCGAATGACACCTTCGGGATCCTGGATCAGCTTGTCGTATCCCAGTATCAGGTGGAAAGGGGAAGGATGCGAGTCTAGAAATTGTAGAGGGTGACGATACCAATGTTGGGTAAAGTCCAATATTTCATCAATATAATGATATGAATTTGGTTGCTTTTGCGTGAATTGACCACGTGCGTAGTTAATCCATGATACGAGTGAGGGCAACATGTCGAGTGGATTGCGGACAAGATAAACGATGCGCGCGTTGGGGAAAAAATCGGATAAGGTTTCGATTTTTGGGCTAAAGGCCGGGTTCTTCGCAACGAAGTACTTCTTCCCCGTGGCGTATAGGTGCCTTTGAAGCATAGATTTGTAGAATCCCATTATGCGCCGTTTGTGAGCAGGGGAAAGGGCCTCATCAAAATGCTGATAATTGGGCATTTCATCCATAAAGGGGAAGGGGAAGCTCACAAAGAAACTTTCCCAATTTTGCAAATGAATATTTTCATCTTCTTCAGGTTTAAAGAACGAGATGGGATGAATGCGTACCTTGCCAAGTGTCGTTTTGTCGAATGCATATAACAAACGGTGAAGGTAGCCGCCGAATTGATTGTCGAGCTTTGAGATAAGTTGGGTAAGTTTTTTTTGGGTAACAGAGGGGGCTAGGTAAATATCCCAAATTGTCAAGCTGGTAAAGTTATTATCGCGTGAGAGTAATCGGTGCAGAAAGGTGGAACCACTCCGAAAGTTTCCCAAGATAAAAAGTGGTTTATCGATTGGTTGAGTTTTATGGCCAGGAAAAAATATATCGTCCAAAAAGAAACAAAACCAATGCACCAAACTTCCAAGTGGCCAAACCAAGAAAAAGGGTACGATGAAAATCAGTCGTTTGGGTGTTAGCCGTGCTGGCGTGCCTTTTGATTTGAAGAATGAGCGGTAGAACATACGCCAGAAAAGGCGGAAATTGTAAGTCATGTACAGCAGGTATCCTTGATATTGGGCTATAAACAGGCCTTGGGCCTTGGCAATTCTAACAGACTATTTGGCAAATGCTATTAAGAGACATATGTGGAAAAATACCTAGCGCCAGGCAGTTTCAAAACCAGGACGCAGATGAACGTTGATTTTCGCTGATAAAGCGTGATCTGAGAGTAAGGATACAGAAAAATATTTCAATTCTGTCTGAACCAGTGTCCAAAATTACAAGTGGAAGGTAGCTATGAATAATACATAGGGTTTCTTGTTATGTCGAATGTTAGCCAATACAGGGAATTGATTTTCCTCATGATACCAGCTTGCCACCAAAGGCCACCTAGCCTATAGCAAGCGGGTGATAAAAGACGGGGTTGTTAGTGTGTGGACGATATAAAGTCTTCGCAAACCTATTTGTGATTCCACAGTAAAAACACATATTTTTCACACCCATTCAAAATGTTTTCTACGTGAACTTTGTGCTCTTTGTGGTAAGGTAGTTTTTGTAGTGGATTCATTTGTTAGTTTGGTAATTTTGTTTTTTAGTTCGTTCCCTTCAAGGAAGCCCTGATATAAGCTCAGAAACAAACACTGGCTCAACATCTAGCGGCCTGCCACCGTCCTCGGCTTAGCGTGCATTTGAGATGTTCCGCAGCTTATCCCTGAGGCTCCCTTTTGGCGAACCAAATATCTGTGCTGCTGCATCGGCCAAAATCTGTGTTCGATTTGGCGGTAGGATTTCGTTTGAGCTTGTGGTGACGATCTCAATATCCAAAATTAGAATATATTTTAGCTCTCATCTCCGATCAGTACTCATTAATGTACTTCATGAAAGGTAAAAAATTAAAGTGGCGACTATGTCACTAATTACCGCACCAAGTTGTCTTGGTGTATATAATCTGATTAATTCAACATACAGAGGTTGCCATGAAGCATATAAATAATCCTATCAGACTCGATGGTCGGCACTGGGAAACAGGGAGCATTCAAAATGCATTGGCATTACAGGGAGCTGTAGCCCCACATACTGGCGAGCCATATTCAGAAGCGTTATTGCTAGGAGTGAGCGGTGGAATAACTTTTGGGTACTTTACTTTTGAATATGAGGGTTATTTGCCCCATGTTGTCTTTCTAACTCGAAATACATTCGATCCATTCCCCACAATATTAGAGCGACTCGGAATCGTACAGGATGTTAGACAAACTAATAAAGCAGAAATTGGGGATAACAATCTTAAAGAATCGCTTGATTCAGGACTATACCCGTTAGTTTGGGTAGATTCATTCAGCTTATCGTATAACGGATCAGAATCCAGTGAAACGAACTGGAACATGATGCCGATCGTAACAATCGGCATGGATGGTAATGTCGTTGAAGTTGCTGATCGTTCAAGCCGGCCGTTACATGTATCTATGGAAGAGTTGCGCCAAGCTCGGGGGAGGATTAAGAAAGATAAATATCGCTCGATTACCTTTGATGCGCCTCAACCTGCCAAGCTGGCTGCTGCCGTTTCGAAGGGCATATATCAATGTATCCAATTATTTACAGAAAAGCCGCCTAAAGGAGCACGGAATAATTTTGGATTTGCAGCCTATCAAAAATTGGCTGATATGCTGGTCAATACTCGCAATAAGCAGAGTTGGGTACGATTGTTTGGAACCGGTGAGCGTTTGTACCATGCCTTGGCCGGTTCTGTAGTCCAACCCGGAGCATACACATGGATACAAACATGGGGAGCTGGGCCAGGCGCGGAGCGAGGTCTGTATGGTGATTTTCTCGACGAAGCTGCTGATATATTGCATAAACCAGGGCTAAAGGAATGTGCTGAGGGCTTCCGAGAAAGCTATACAATCTGGACTGAGCTCGCCCAGGCTCTGCTCCCAGATGAAGTTCCGCTCTTGGCAGAAAGCAAAAAATTAATTCAGCGGAAATATGATCTCTTCCTCGAAGAGGGACAGGCCGCGCTTGGTGAAATCAAACTGATGGATGTGCGATTTAAAGAGCTAATTTCTCAGGTCGAATCAGAATTTCCGCTGTCACAAGCTGAAATAGGATCTTTGCTTTCTCACATAAAAGGTCTGATCCTGAAGATCAGCGAGATTGAGGGTCAGGCGGTAGAAAACCTGCAACTCGCTATTATGTAATATAAGGGGTAAAGAAAACCAGTGGTATACAAAACTTGGTTACACCGCAGTTATTTGATTCTTCTATAAATAAACTTTCTTTTTTATTCTATGAATGCTTGCAATATCTCTAACTGGATTAGTGTGGAAGGTTCTTATGCCACGTGATAACGGTTAGCAGAACCTTGCTCAGCACGCTGTATGCGGGAGGCTCTCGATATTGTGGTCGGATTTGATGTTGTGCAATAAATTAATTATTTCGTGCTTCAACACCCGCCTGCGCCGGTTTATTAACCAAGTGGATGAAGGTTTTCTTGGGTTCTTCGATGATTGGACCATAGTTATTTAGAACATCAAGCGGCGTATTGTACATTGTTCGAATGAGCGGGTCATTGATTGTAAAGTGATCGTTAATTGTGTATGTATCATTTATTTTGACTCCTTATTGAACGATGATCTCCATGAATACCGCCTCACCAAAGGCCGCGCCTTCTGGGTTGAAGGCTTGCCAGGCGCTGGTGTATGTGCCCGGTACTGAGGGCGCCGTAAAGATTATATGAATCGTAGCTTGGGTCCCGCTACGGGCAGGGAACAAGGCTTGTTCGATAGGTGCGCCCATATCTACTCCGCCAACCAATTTCAATCGATACCGTGAGTCCCAATTACACGAGCCATTGTTAAGCACCAGCCATTGTTTGTCGACGCGCGCGTTTGGTGAAACAACGGTTCCATCTGGGATGGTGATATCCTCGACATATTCCAGCCTGTAAGTGCAAGGGGGAGTCGCAGTTGGGCTTTCTTTGGGTGTGGGCACCGGTGTACTTGTCATGATGACAGGTGTCGATCCATCCACAACTGACGGGGTTTGGGATGCTGCTTTTGGTGGCACAAAAGGTGTTGGTGGCGGGGTGGGGGCGCACGCCGAGGCAAGATAAAACCCTATTAGTATGGTTAGCAAAATTAGGTTTGAATTGAAGCGTTTTTTGGTTCTCAATTTGTCCCCAATATAATTCAGGAGTACGAAACTCGTACTCCTGATGAAAATCTATTCTTCTTTTTCGACAGCAACTTCCTCGACTTCTTCTTCCACTTCGAGCGGCATGATCAGTTCACCACCCAAAGCCTTCTGCCGAATAAAGTTCTCGAGTTCGAGTGCCAACTCGGGGGTCTGCCGCAAGAATTCTTTGGAATTTTCCCGTCCCTGGCCAAGGCGCGTATCGCCGTAGGAGTAGAAGGATCCGCGCTTATCAACAATCTCAAGCTGGGTGGCCAGATCGAGCAAATCGCCCACTTTGGAAATGCCCTCGTTGAACATGATATCGAATTCAGCTGTTTTGCCTGGAGCGGCAACTTTGTTTTTGACCACGCGCACACGAGTCCGCCTGCCGATAATTTCGTTACCAACCTTGATTTGTTGAATACTTCGTATATCCAAGCGCACACTGGCATAGAACTTGAGCGCCTGGCCGCCGGTGGTGGTTTCAGGGTTGCCGAACATGACACCGATCTTCATACGTAACTGATTAGTGAAGATAACCGTGGTTTTCGTCTGGTTGATAGCGCCTGAAAGCTTGCGCAGGGCCTGGGACATCAGACGGGCTTGCATGCCCATGGTCGGGTCGCCCATATCTCCCTCGATCTCCGAGCGCGGTACAAGCGCAGCCACTGAATCGATCACGATTACGTCTACTGCACCCGAACGCACTAAAGTTTCAGTGATCTCAAGGGCTTGGTCTCCAGTGTCAGGCTGAGAAATCAGCAAATTGTCTACGTCTACGCCTAGGCGCGCGGCATAAGCAGGGTCGAGCGCGTGTTCCATATCGACAAATGCAGCTGTTCCGCCCAGTTTCTGGCATTCGGCTATAATATGCTGACATAGGGTAGTTTTTCCTGAGGCCTCCGGGCCATAAATTTCAGTAATACGACCACGCGGGACACCGCCGACGCCTAAAGCTATGTCGAGCGATAAGGAACCGGTGGGATAAACTTCGGTCAGCATGTTCTTGGCCTCACCCAATCGCATGATCGAACCGTCACCATAGCGTTTGATAATATCGCTGAGGGCTTTATCAAGCACTGCGCGACGGCCATCTTCTTGAGCTATTTCTTTTTTGGTTTTTCGTGCCATGTCTTTATCTCCATATTTGTGTAAAGGTACGAATTTTACCGTTATTCCAGTATAGCACATATGTTCGATTCGTCAAAGGCATGCTCTCTAATTATTGTCACGGTCCTGAATCGATCGATTGGGAGGGCAAAAAATCCAATCTGGGGGTTGCGACAGGGCCGTGAGAAAAGCCTTCTTCTCCATGATAAGAGAAATATGTCACTTGTCCGGGGAAAATCTCTACCCAGAACTGCTCTCTTTTGTCATCGTATTCTAAATTTATTTTGTAAATACCCGCGGGTAAGTCACTTAAAACTATGTTTTCTTTATAATATGGATCGGGATTGGTCGCGCCGTGGCCATACGTTTTGATAGTGCGAACTGGCTTTCCTTCTGGTTCGGGCCGAATTTCCACTGGATATCTGTTCAGGGTTTGCCCTTCTTCATCCATGATCAACCCAATTAGGACACCCCAGCCTTGCGGGGGGGCCATCCATAGTTCTGGGTTAAAGGTGTGATAAAAGGTATTCTCTCCCAGCCGTACTTCAAAATGTAGGTGCGGACCAGTTGATATGCCCGTACTGCCTACATAACCGATCACATCTCCGGTTTTTACCCATTGCCCTAGGGTTGCGTTTACAGCCTCCATATGTGCGTACACGGTGTAAAGTTGCTGTCCTCGATAACCGAAGTCATGTTTGATAGCAACAACCTGCCCGTACGGATCGTCTCGATTGAGAGGTGCCTCAGTAAAAAAACCCCAACCCGCCCAGACCACGGTCCCCGGACCGGCAGCCAAAATAGGTGTGCCCCTATCGTTGGGAATGTCCACACCGGTGTGCACGATGTTATCGAAGAAAATACTGCCATACCGATAATAGGAGAGCGGCCAGTTGACATTATCGGCACTCATCGGCCGTGTGAAGTAAAAATGATCATAAGGGGAAATCGCCCAAGGGACTGGGTAAAGCGGCGGCCGCCAGTTAGAAATAGGTTCCGGGACAAATGTGGGCAAATCGAAGCGCAGCGGCAGCGGTGTGGATTTTGGCGCCACTGACCAGGCTCCAGCCTGCTGACCGTTTGCAATCACGGGTGTCGGTTCTGAGTCAATAGCCATGCAAGCAGAGACCATAAGGACAATCAATACATTTATTAGTGCAAGCCTGATTCGCTTCATGATGCCAGTTAGGGATGTGGTGTGCGGGTTGGTTTGGGTGTTTTTGTCGGTGTAGGGCTGGGTGGCAGAATGCGGGTGGGTGTCACTAGCACGTCTTCGGGATATATTTCTAGCATGGCATCGTACCAATTCAGGCCATCCTTTAATGCAAATTCAGTAAACCGGGCTCCACTGTAATACGTTCTCCAGTTAGGCAATGCCGGGACTCGTTCCCAACCATACTGGCGTGCCAGCCCAGTGAAATCTAACCAATAGCCTGTTGGCACTTCATTATATTTACCACCTTGTTCATAAGAAAGGGGGTCCAAGCCATTTCTTGCAGCCAGATCCCAGGGCGGGTTGTGCAGCGGTTCGCCCTGGGAACCATCCTGACTTAAAGTACGTAAGTAAAGTCTCCAATAAGTTTGTCCCCCGAAATCTTGTCGGCCTGCGACCATCCAGCCGGCGTTGCTCATTAGCGGATTGAGTGCAAACGCCCGGCCTGTAAATAACCAATCATCTCCTTGGCCAGGATCAAGTGCCGAAGTAAGCGGGACAAAGGCGTTACTTAATCCGGCCAGGGCATCCCAGCCTGCCTCTTCAATCACCCGTTGACGCAGCGCCTCAAAGGATTCGTCCACGAGATCGTGCAGTTGTGGGAAGGGTGCCAATACATCAGGCAAGGTATTGACGGTATAGCGTTGGGAGGGCCCCTCTGCAATTTGGGTTGTTGCAGCTGTCCATTGTGAGGGCGGGGTATTTTCGGCGGCAGCGGAATAATTTTGGGGCATCGGATTTGGTAAGGCCGTGTGCAGCCAAAGAAGCCCTTTTACAGGTCCAGGTAGGGGACTGGGCTGCAGCAATAGGTCGCCTTTTATCGAATAGGATGTCAGGTAATTCTGATTGGGACCCTGAATCATGACCATGAGTTGATCGCCCGTATTATTCCAGGCGGGCAGATCACCATCTCCAATCCAGATCGCCGGCCGATCCGGATTTTCCAGCTCCCAGATATGGATTCCGCTGAAACCAACGTTCTGTGAGGAAGATGCCCAAGCCAATTTGTCGCCATCCTGTGTCCAGGTTGGATGGCTCTCAGCAGCAAATGGGGTATTGCTCAGGTTGGTGTAGCGCATCTCACCTGTTTTATCCAAGTCTGCTAGCCAGATATCACTGTCTCCGTTGCGATTGGAAACGAAAGCAACATGGCGTCCATCGGGCGCCCAGGCCGGCGAATGGTCGGAAGAGGCATCTTCGGTTAAAAGAATGAGCTCCTGGTCCTTGTCTGTTAATGAGACCACGGCGACCTCTAAATTTTCATTCAGGTAGGTCTCAAATGCCAACCACTGATTGTCAGGCGACCAGGAAGGAGCCGAATCATACTCTGGTGAGTTGGTTACACGAGTAATTTCCCCGGAAATCAACTCCAGGATGTACAAATCCCAACCGCCCTCACGGTTGGAGGCGAACGCCACTTTCGTTCCGTCCGGGCTGAGGGCCGGATCGGTATCATCCCAATCACCGTAGGTTATGCGGGTGAGTGGCAGTTCTCCTGGGACATAGAAAAACAAATGCGCGTAGCCATTTTCTTCAAGGGAAAGCAAGACCACATCCTGAATCTTTAAATTGGATGAGGCAGCTTGTGTATTTGTAGGTACTACGGTTGGTGTGAGTGTAGCAGATCGATTAGGCTGTGCACAGCCGACGAGGAGACTAGCAAAAAAAATAAACGGTAGCAGTTTGGGGAGGTTGTGAGGCGCCATAAAGAGGGGTCTGGTTTGTCAGGCTCCCCTATTGGGATGGAATTTCAAAGCTTATTTTTACTGGTTCCGCTTGTGGGCCATCTGGGTAGAAGAGCTTGGTTTCCAACTCCAGTGGTCCCTCAACCGGCTCAGCTCGCAAATGCATTGTGAATTCCAGTTTAAAGGTCATTGGCTCAACGAAATCTGCGAGACTGATCTCATTGTTTTGTGAGTCAATAAGTTTTACTTCCAAATTGGGCCGTTTTTCAAACGGGCTGATCTCTATATTCACCCGCAGGCGCCGACCATCTTCATAAGGTTCGGCGGTTAAGGAGAGAATCTTGGTTTCCTCTGGGGATGTGCGTTTAAGGTGATCTTCAGGGAAGAAAAATTCCATTTCCGACATTATATCCTTTTGGTTCCTAACAATCTATATTGTAAATTTGAAAATAGAAGACTAATCTCACTCATCGAACAAATAAGTAGCCTCGGCATAATGCCGGACCCCTTTGCGTTGAATGCGATCGCCTATCCATTTTTGTAGATATTTTTCTTTGTAATGGATTGGTTTTCCGCTTGAGAGTTCATGTAATGGATAGTTCAAGTGCAGCGCGCGCGGGGATACAGAAAAACGAGTGATTCCTGTTGGTAAAACGATGCCCTGCCCGACAAGTTTGAGGACAGTATTGATCTTGAAACTCGGAAAATGGATTAGCGCGGTCAGATCAGGATAAATTTTCTTAAAGGGTTCGATCCGGGTTTGACTGGTGCGGTCGAGAGATGCGCGCGTTTTGTATGCGTTCACAATTTGATGAAGAGTATGTATGTGAGTTGCTAGGTCGCTGGGGGTCTCTTCAAATATATAAACTCTGCCATCAGCTAAGCGAGTGTGCATAGGTACATATTTTGGGGCTTCCAAGGATTTTTGTGTGTTTACTTTTACAAGCTCAATTCCCTCCACCTTTCGAATGGCATTCATCAGGGCCCTAATGCTCATACCCCACACAATATGATTCCATGTTTGTAATTTGACATGTTTGTTATTGGATTCCACGACCTGAGCCACAATATGCGGGAACTCCATTTCCCGCAGGGAGGTGACACGGTTGGCGCCGTCAAGGACCATATAGCGGCTTGAATCGTCGGTGAGCGGCATCACTACTGGCGGGTTGCGAAGAATCCCCTGGGCCCGTAATTTTTCTACCAAGGGCAGTGTACGTTGCATATCGTGGTCTTCATGCAGGATCATATTTTCTAGCGCCAGAATTTTTAATGTAGGTATATTATGCATCATTGGGGTTGCTTTATAAAAAGGATAGTGGAGCATACCATTAAAACTCTATCCGGCTATATACGTTTAGAAAATCATCTGGGGCATCTGCAATAAACTGAAGCGGCTTACCAGTCTTGGGATGGGAAAATTCGAGCATATGTGCATGCAATGCTGGGCGTGCGATCAAGTCTGTTTCGCTTGCCCCATAAAGGATATCTCCAAGAATTGGAAATCCTAGCGCAGAAAGATGTACGCGCACCTGATGTGTACGTCCGGTTATTGGGCGCGCTTCAACCATGGCCAAACCCAGCTTGTGCCCTTCAGGGTGCCCCCGCTTCAGGACCTTGAGATCCGTTTCCGAGTTTTTTCCCCGTTTTCGGACCACTATCGTGCGGTGTTTGCGGCCTACATTTGTTTGCAACATATGCCTGGCGTTGCGCTCATCCCAAGCTGGGATGCCCTCCACGACAGCGTGATAGACCTTTTTGACCTCATGCCGCTCAAACTGACCGTTGAGATCTCGATGGGCATTTGCTGTGCGGGCAAAGACCATGGCACCGCTGGTTATTTTATCCAGACGATGGACGACAAAAATATCACCATACTTTTCTTGTAGCATTTGACGCAGATAAGGCGCATCTGGTTCCCAACCGTCTGGTAAGACAGGAATCCCTGCTGGTTTGTTTAGTACGATGATGTGGTTGTCTTTATGTAATATTTGCAGCATATGTTTATTTAACCACATAATCAAAATTGCGAAGGGATTTTTTACCTTCGCAATTTTTGCACTTCGCAGCTCGCTGGTCTTTCTATCC
>JASJYH010000052.1:17573-17868 GCA_030123675.1 Anaerolineae bacterium
CCGGAGTTCCCGCGGGCTTATCGAGAACGAGGATGTGTTTATCTAGATGAAGGATTTCGAGCATGAAAGTATTAAACCACAATAAAAGACCTTGCGAAGGCATGCCTTCGCAAGGTCTTAATCCTTATTCGTCTTGTGTATAGTCTTTAGCGAATATTTTTAGGGCGCTTCTACACAAACGCCATTCTCATACACATAACCTGTTTGGCAGGAGGTATCTCCTCCGGAGGTATTCCCTCCAGTATTCCCTCCAGAACCTACCGTGTAAAACTGTGTAGTAGAGCTGCCATCGTAT
>JASJYH010000053.1 GCA_030123675.1 Anaerolineae bacterium
AGAAGAGACAGCCCACCTTGGAACGTAAACGGTGTTGCGGTGAAGAATGCTTCATTCGTGGCATTCCTATTTCCTTTGCAGCACCCGGGCTTATTTGCAGAATTCGTTTATGGGTGTTGCACCGTCCCAGGTTAGTCCCGCGGCAGTCACATCGGTCACAGTAGTCGAATAGCAACCCGCCGCAGCGTTGTTTAGGGTGAAAGTTACGGTCCCATCGGTTCCAGTTGTACCGGTTCCTGAAGCAATAAATGATCCATCCCGGGACAAATCAATTGAAACGGACGCACCTACCACCAGATTTCCAGTATCATCGACAAGTGCAATGGTGATGCTGAGATGCTTATCGCTGTTCTTGCCGCCCCCTGTTGAGTAGCTGATGGAGTCGACGCTGGCAACGGCTGCCCCAGCTGGCGGGCTTCCCACGGTAATACTGACAGAAGCACTCCCGGTTGCACCGACGGAGTCGTCAACCGATGCGGTGATGGTGTGGATCCCATCGCTCAGTGTCGTCGAGAAGCTGGTCCCTGTACCGATCGATCCGTCAAGATCGGAGGTCCAGACCAAACTAGCGCTCAGGTCACCATCCTCGGTGTCGCTCGCCGTCCCTTCAAATAGGATCGTGGCTCCTGAGTCAAAGGTAGAGTCGTCAGCCGGGCTGGTAATGGATACGGTAGGCGCTTCGTTAACCGTCCCCACCGTAAGGCTGATGGAAGCGCTGCCGGTTGCACCGGCGGAGTCGCTAACCGATGCGGTGATAGTGTGGTTTCCATCGCTGAGTGTTGTGGAAAAGCTGGCTCCTGTCCCGATCTGCCCGTCAACATCGGAAGTCCAGACCAAACTAGCGCTCAGGTCACCGTCTTCGGTATCGCTCGCTGACCCCTCAAAAAAGATCGTGGCTCCCGAGTCAAAAGTAGAGTTGTTAACCGGTAGGGTTATGGAGACGGTAGGGGATTCGTTAATAGGATCCACACTAGTAACCTCACAGCTTCCATCGCCGCCAAATGCAATCGCATTGACAAACAGGAGCGGCTCGCCTGAGCCTTGGTTGGCATGCTCGTTTGTATAGCCGCATTGGTCGCTCTGCGGAAGCGCAGAACTGAGAATTGCTTGTTCGATAGAATCTACCCCTGCTGCATCTGTCGCAGGTGAGAAGCCGTTGGCATGCAAGTAAAGGGCCACTGCTCCTGCCACATGCGGAGAGGCCATGGAGGTGCCGCTGATGGTGTTGTAGCCTCCGCCCTTCCAAGTTGAGTAAATACATATGCCTGGTGCGGCTATATCCACAAAGGGGCCATAGTTGCTGAAGTTGGCTAGTGTATCATCCTCATCGCTGCGGCAAGTGGAGGCACCAGCACCACCTGCTTTGCCATCGAAGTCTGCAAGCGCGGAAACCGTAAGTACCTCAGGATAAGCGGTCTTGAGCCGGTTATCGTTGCCTGCGGCCATCGCAAAGACCACACCCGTGTTGACTAATCCACAAATGGCCTGGTGAATAGCCCCGGAGGATTGCGAGCAAGAACTGCCCTCATCCGATGTACTGATGCTCATATTGGCCACCGCAAAATCGATCGCTCCAGTGGCTTTTTGATCTGCGACCCAATCGATGCCTGCCACCATGTCGCCGGTGAAGCAAAAACCACTATTTCCGCACACACGAATGGCCCAGAGTCGTGCACCGGGGGCGACACCTACAGCACCAATGCCATTATCAATGGCTGCTACTGTGCCAGCCACATGGGTGCCGTGGCCGTTGCCATCATCAGATTTTCCTGCCGGACCATTAGCGAAATTCACTCCTCCAGCCACATTCAGATCGGGGTGATCGCTGTCAATACCACTGTCGATGATCGCCACGTCATAGTTTACGGTCACGCCATTAGCATTTAGGTTTTTATCCGCTTCAATGCGGTCGATACCCGTAGGATTGCCTTGTGGGGCAAATCGATACATACGCTCGGCTTCAACCAGTATCACCCGCTCATCTGCACGTAATGCATCGACATTGGCCACTGTAGCAGCAAAGCCGTTTACAGCTGAGCGGAAAGTATGCCGCGCAGCAATGCCGTGGCTGGCCGCCACGGTAGTCGGGTCAAAATCATCGGCGACCAGCACAATGTATCGACCAGGTATGATTTGGCCTTCGGTTGGGGAAGCGAGTCCGGTATCGGGCACTAGGAATACCAGAACTAATACCACCACTGTAGCCGCTGAATAAATATATTTGCGCATGAGATAATTCTCCTATCTTTTATACTTTGCTGACTTGATTATATTATTATGCATATCAACAAATAAGCCATCTTCTCTATGGGCTGCGAAGATGGCTTATTTGATCTCGTAAAAATTTGTTTTGCTTCTCAAGCGTTATTATACTACAAATTTTAAGGTCGGCCGCCCTCACCAGGGCTACCACTGGGTGCTCCTGCACCATCCGGTGCGCCTGTACCATCAGGTGCCCCTGGAGCGCCATCAGGTGGGCCGTAATTTCCTAGGAGTTGCTGCTCGACCTGCTGCAGCGTTTCTGCGGCGCAGAATGTTTCTAAAACCACTTCATAATCAATACCATATTCTGCGGCTAATGCGGCCAGCGCTTGGGCATCTTGCTCAGAGAGGGAGATGGCACATTGCTTGATAGAAGTAATCTCTGGGGCACTTTCAGGCTGCCCGGCATTGTTAGGTTGCCCAGCATCATCAGGTTGCCCGGCATCGTCAGGCTGCCCGCCGGGAATATCCACTTGTATATTTGAGCTATCAATTGCTCCCTGGATTGCTTCTTGGGCTTGTTCGGGAGCTGTGGCAAGCAAATTGGTTAGAGTACCTTGATGGATTCCAAGCGCAGCATTGACCAGTTCTGTTAAGATTTCTTGATCGACGCCTCCTGGACCCCCAACAAGTTGGGCCAGGGATGCGATCTCGCCGTTATAAGAATTTAGGGCTGCTTGAGCGTTTTCGAAATCGCCTTCAGCCAGCCTGCCTTTGACTTCTTCCAGCCGTTCGGCAGCATTTTCCAGGTGGAGTTCTGCGGCTGCTTCGGCATTAGGCGCCAGATCCAAGCGCACCTGCTCTATTGCTTGATCCAGCCCATAAAGAAAATCACCTGGCTCTGCCGCATCCGAAGCGTAAACAACTCCGCCGGTGGCGGCTGTAAGTGCCAGTACTGCTAAGAGAATGATTTGTATCATACTAAACCTCCGTCGAAACTTAGGGATTGGTTTGTACTGTATATTACGATCCGGCTGAGGATACGTTACAGATTGACGAGTTGCCAAGTGGTCGAGAAGTTGCTTATATCCTCTTTTCCTAAATTCTGGACGGGGTGAAACGATTGGATTTGAGCGAATTTGGATAAATTTATTTAGCAGTGGCTCTAATTCAGCTTGGTACTTTGGAAAGCGTTCCAGGCAATCCTGTACGCTCAGTTCCCCTTGTCTAATTGCATCCAAACAATTTGCCAACGCTTCTTCCAACGACTTTTCCTGAAAAGGGTTTTTATGATTCATTTTATACCAACCCGAATTTTCTTCAAGGCGCGATGTTGTAAGACACGCACATGACCTTCTGTGAGTCCTAGCGTATCGGCAGTTTCTGCATGGCTGAGTCCATTGATGAACCTACAGATAACTACTTGCTGCAACTGTGGTTCTAATTCTTTGATCGCTGTGGCTAGTTCATCGCTTTCTTCGTTAGATAACATTAGGTCTTCCGGCGTCGACAGAGAGGCGGGCAGCGCTTCGACATTTGCTTCTTCAAATGAAAGCTCTTTTTTTTGTGTTCTCCAGCGATCCACTGTCAGATTATGAGCTATTCGATAAACCAAAGCGCGAAAATTTGATTTCTTTGGTTGATTATTCAATATCACATCCCAGGCTTTAATGAACACCGCCTGGGTGAGGTCTTCAGATTCTAGATGGTTAGTAATCCGGTAGTAAACGTAACGATATATTTCGTCTAAATAGCGTTTATAGAGTTCACCATAGGCCTGGACATCTCCTTGAATAACCGCTTTGATTATTTTTTCATCTGAGGCGTTGGAGTAATCAGATGGCATAATGTTTCCATTAATTAATACGAACCCACCAGATAAACGTTACAATGTTTTTTTTAGTGGGTGGATGACGTTTCCTGTTCATCATTAGTGGGGACACTGTAAATTACTCAAAAGCTTTTCTGGCAGCGGCAATTGTAGCCTGGATTATATTTTTAGAATGTGCAGTAGAAATGAACCCGGCCTCAAACTGGGAGGGGGCCAAGTAAACGCCGTTTTTAAGCATGGCGTGAAAGAATTTGCCAAATTTTTGGGTGTCAGAGGATTTAACGGTTTCCCAATCGCGGACTGGTGTTTTCGTGAAGAAGGTTGAGAACATTGTGCCAACCCGTGTCTGCTGGAAAGGGATCCCGACTGCATTTAAAACTTCACCAAACCCGGATGTGAGGGTTTCAGCGCTGGCATTCAAAGTATCCCATAAACTCGGTACCTGAAGTTTTTCTAATGTTGCGATCCCGGCTGACATTGCCAAGGGATTTCCGGAAAGCGTACCCGCTTGATAGACTGGCCCGGATGGGGCGATCATTTCCATGATCTCTTTTCGTCCACCGTAAGCGCCCACGGGCAGCCCGCCGCCGATAACTTTACCTAAGGTTGTCAGGTCTGGTTTTATTTTATAAAGTGTTTGTGCGCCTCCGGGGTGAACTCGAAATCCAGTCATGACCTCATCAAATATTAGCAAAGCGCCGTGTTGGGTGGTAAGGTCCCGTAAGCCCGCTAAAAACCCATCAACGGGTGGAATAACGCCCATATTGCCAGCGACTGGTTCAAGGATGAGCGCTGCAATTCTGCCTTCAAATTGCTTGAATAATGATTCGACCGAATCCAAATCGTTGTAACGGGCTACTAAGGTATCTTTTACGGTAGCAGGTGGAACCCCGGGTGAATCGGGCAGTCCCAAGGTAGCTACTCCAGATCCAGCTTGAACAAGTAACAAATCGGCATGCCCGTGATAACAGCCTTCAAATTTAATGATCTTATTTCGATTTGTGTATGCGCGTGCCAATCGAAGGGCGCTCATGGTTGCTTCTGTACCTGAATTGACGAACCGGATCATTTCCAGAGAAGGTATAAACCCTTTTATCAATTCGGCCAATTCGATTTCCAACGGATTGGGTGCGCCATAGCTGGTGCCCCTTTTTATAGCCTTTTCTAAGGCTTGGACAATATCCGGATGGGCGTGCCCAAGTATGAGCGGGCCCCAGGAAAGTACATAGTCGATGTAGCGGTTGCCGTCTACATCAAATAAATATGGGCCTTCTCCGTGCTCAATAAATATGGGCTGGCCTCCGACCGCGCGGAAAGCCCGCACTGGAGAATTTACTCCACCGGGGAACAGCTCTTTTGCTTTATTAAATTGCTCAATTGATTTTTTGAAGTTCATAAATATTTTCTTTCTGCGAAATTGATAATAATTTATCTGCTGCCTGGATGCCAGAATGAACACAATCTGGGATCCCAACCCCACGATAGCCATTGCCAACCAATGCCAAGCGAGGATGGTTTAATAATTCAGTTTCAATTCGTCCTAGGCGCTCGGAATGGCCCAGATTATATTGCGGCATGGCTTTTTCCCAGCGAAATACCCAAGTCCTGGCTGGCTCTGCCGAAATTTTCATGGTTTTTTTGAGTTCCGTGCGAGCTATTGCGATAAGGGCAGATTTGTCATGAGGCAAGCTCTCATGTTTTTGGGCCCGACCAACAAATACCCGCAATAATGCATAATCATCTGGGGCACGGTGCTGCCATTTGCTCGATGTCCAGGTGCAAGCCAGCACCATGCTTTTCTCATTTTCCGGGACGATATATCCATACCCTTCAAGGGTGATGGGTATATCGTCTTTTCGATATGCTAACGAAATGGTAGCAGTTGAGGCATATTCTATTTGTTTGAGTTCATCAGCAAGTACTCGAGAAATTTTTTGTGTAATTTTTCCGGAAACGTAAGCTGGAGTTGCCAATACAAGGGCATCTGCTTGGATTTTACTTTTGTCCAATAAAATAACCAAATAGCCTGTTTTATTTTCGACTATATTATCTACGGGTGAGTTAAGGTGCATTTCAACCCCGCTGTTTTTTAATTGTCTAACCAACGCGTCTACAATTGTGCCCAAACCTGATATTGGCGCTTCGAAAATGCTGCGCGAACTCTGATCGTTTTTCTCTTGGCTACTTTTTTGTTTTGCTAAGTCAGCACGCACCCGGCGGGTGGCTAATGCACCTTTGATCAAGCCACCGTGTTCTTGTTCTATCTCCCGTAAAATAGGGAAGGTGGATTGCAGGCTTAGGCGTTGACCATCACCGGCATAGATGCCGCTCAACAATGGCCCAATAAGATATTCGTAAGCAGCATGTCCTAAGCGGCGGGTTATAAATCCAGCAAGGCTTTCATCCGAATTATCTTTACCTGCTGGAATAAGGAAATCAAACCCCATTCGAATTTTTTGAGGCCACGATAATAACTTGCTCTTTATCAACGGACCAAATTCGGTTGGAATCGTCATGGTTAACCCAGAAGGGATAGCGGTGAGGACCCCATGGCGTGAGATATAGGTCGAAGAAAAATTTGGATTGGTGCCTTGTAGATCTGTTTCTAATCCTAAGTCGTGGACTAATGATCGCATCCAAGGTTTGGACACCAGATATGCATCAGGCCCGCCTTCGACAATAAACCCCTCTTGAATTGTCGTTTTGATTTTTCCGCCCCAATAATCTGCGCTTTCTAATATCGTGATATCAATTGATTGACCTGTATCAGCTGCTTTTTTATTAAGATAGTAAGCCGTGGAGAGACCAGCTATACCGCCACCGACAACAACAAATTTCATTTCGCCGTCCATTCGTGTACCATTTCTACAACGGATTTTACATTTTCTGGTGGAGTAAATTGTGAAATGCCGTGGCCAAGATTAAAAATATGCCCAGGCCGCCCGCCTGCACGAGCAAGAACATCCTTAACCTTTTCTTCTAATATTGAACGAGGAGCAAACAAAGCCATTGGATCAAGGTTACCTTGGACTGCCATATCCTTGCCAAGTAATTCCCAGCCTTGGTCTAGAGGCATACGCCAATCAAGACCGATCACATCTCCACCAGCTTGCTTCATTAAGGATAATAGGGTGGCGGTATTGGTACCAAAATGCAATATTGGCACGCGTGTTTTTTGGACAGCTTGTATCATTTTTTGAGAATAGGGTAGTACATAGCGTTTGTAATCTTCAGGACTGAGCACGCCTACCCAGGAATCAAAAATTTGTATGGCTTGTGCTCCTGCAGAAACTTGAGAGACAAGATAATCTATTAACGCATTTGTTATGAGTTCCATAAGTGCATGCCAAGTATCCGTTTCGGCATACATCAGGTACTTCACGTGCCGAAAATCTTTAGAAGGTCCGCCTTCTATCATATAAGAGGCGAAAGTAAAAGGCGCGCCAGAAAATCCGATAAGCGGGACTTCATTTGATAATGTTTTGCGCACAATTTTGATCGCTTCCATAACATGGCCCAGGTCTGTTTTGGCGTCAATTTTGCGCAGCCGTTTGAGGTCACCTTGGTTTCTAAAGGGGTTATCTATTTGCGGGCCAACTCCTTTTACCATTTCTAAGTTTAATCCCATTGGGATGAGTGGTAAAAGGATATCGGCGAATAGGATTGCAGCATCTACCCCCAGCGCATGGATAGGCTGAAATGTTACTTCTGCCGCAATTTCTGGACGCGCTACAATCTCAAGAAGAGAAAGATTTTTTCGAATAGCGCGGTATTCCGGCATATATCGACCGGCCTGGCGCATAAACCAAACCGGGGTGGCATCTACAGGTAACCTTGCACAGGCTCGCAAAAAGCGAGCCTGTGGTTCGTTGGCTTTTATGGGGATAAGTGGTGTATTCAATTATCGATCTATTATTAATTGGAATTAGTTTCGAGCCAAGCTGCGGCTTCTTTGGCATGGTACGTTAAGATCAGGTCTGCTCCGGCGCGTTTGATTGATGTCAACGCTTCCAACACAACACCCTTTTCATCCAGCCAGCCATTGGCCGCGGCAGCTTTAAGCATACTGTATTCTCCACTGACATTGTAAGCTGCAAGAGGCAGTTCAGGGTAAGTCTGTCGAATTAACCGGATAATATCAAGGTAGGGTAAAGCTGGTTTTACCATCAAGAAATCTGCACCTTCCTTCACATCCAGGGCTGCCTCACGGAGGGCCTCACGGCTGTTAGCAGGGTCCATCTGATGGGATTTTCGGTCTCCAAATGCGGGTGGAGATTCCGCGGCATCTCTAAATGGACCATAAAAAAAAGAGGAATACTTGATGGCATAAGACAGAATCGAAATATGTTCAAATTGTGCTTCATCCAAGGATTGACGTATGACCCCAACCATGCCATCGATCATTCCGCTAGGGGCGACAATGTCTGCGCCGGCCTTAACATGAGAAATCACTACTTTGCGAAGCACGTCTAAGGTTTCATCGTTGAGCACATAGTCTTCTGGAAGATTGTTATAAGGACGTTCAGGTCCATGATTGAGGATTCCACAATGGCCGTGATCTGTATATTCACACAGACAAACATCCGTTATGACAACCATCTCTGGATTGGTATGTTTGATTTCTTGAATTGCTTGTTGGACAATTCCTCCTGGGTCATAATTTTCGATCCCGATCGGGTCTTTCTTGTTTGGGATACCAAATAATATCACCGCTGGAATTCCTAATGTTGATATCTCTTTAATTTCATCGGCCAAATTATCCACAGACCACTGATAGATACCCGGCATAGAAGAGATCTCCTGCTTGATATCTTTCCCATGCCGAACAAATAAGGGGAAGATGAAATCCTTAGGAGATAAATGTGTTTCACGAACCAGCGCGCGAATTTCTGGAGATTTCCGTAATCGCCTGGGGCGAGACGTGGGAAAAGTGGGTAATAAATTAGCTGTCAAAGCCTGGCTCCTTGCTTAATAAAATAGTCCACCAGGGCATTTGTTAATCCCTCAGTAGTGTATGTTTCAGCTATCAAAGAAATGGGAATGTTATGTTCCCTTGCTGTGTGCGCTGTAATAGGCCCAATAAAAGCAAATGCCGGGTTGCCTCTAAGTTTTAATTGATGGTTGCCTCTGGAGTTTATTAAAGTGGCAAAGCTTTCGACCGAAGAAGAACTTGTAAATGTGACCACATCCACTTTTTCTTCAACAGCTTTATAGGCAAGTAGATCTGGAATAACAGGAATCGTACGATAAATTGGTATATCGTCAACTAAGCCTCCTGCCTTCCGGATCATTTTAGGTAAAGTATCACGAGAAATTAATGCGCGAGGCAGCAACACCTTTTTGTTATTTAGACCACCCAAGCCGGAAATTATGGTATCTGAGATATATTCATCAGGGGTGAAATTTGGCGATATGCCTACCTCAATTAATGCTTGAGCCGTTTTCGAGCCGACTGCCGCAACCTTTAAATTATTAGGGATTGATTCAAGCCCTAATTTTGAGAACCGTTCCCAAAATATTCTTGCACCGTTTTTACTGGTAAAAATTAACCACTCGTAGGAAGCAAGGTCGCCGAGCGACTTATCGAGTGCAGAAAAGTTATCCACAGGGACGACCTCGATAAGTGGGAAGCAAATTGGTTCGCCACCCGACTCTTTTATTTTGTTGGCAAACGACTCAAATTGTGCCTTGGGTCGTGTAATAACTACTCGAAATCCATGCAGGTCAGGCATGCAGCACCTCGCGTGCTCCTTTGGCTAGGGCTTCTTGGGCCAATTTATTCCCTAACTCAGTGGCGTCGTTGCCTTCTCCATCAACTTGAATAATTTGCTCGCCAGCTAAATCTAGGACAACTGCTCGCATTTTTATCAGATTGTTTTTAATTGAAGCATATGCGCCTACTGGGAGTGAGCAACCACCTTCAAGCACTGCTAAAAATTGACGTTCTGCAAGAACCGCCAGACGCGTGGACTTATGATCTAAGGGCGACAAATATTCTATAGTTTGAACGTCGTTCCCTCGGCATTGAATTGCTAAAGCACCTTGGCCTGGGGCAGGCAACATTATCTCCATTGGAATGTTTTGGGAAATAAGATTATCTAATTCTAACCGAGAGACGCCGGCTGCCGCCAAAACAATAGCGTCATATTGCCCCTCTTGAACTTTATGAATGCGAGTATCAATATTACCACGCACAGGTTTTATCCTTAAATCTGGACGGTGAGCCAAAAGTTGTGCTTTACGTCGTAAACTTGATGTTCCAACTGCTGCCCCCTGAGGCAATGTATCCAGGGTGTAGCTTTTTGGTGATATTAATACATCCCCTGCAGGTGCCCTTTCAAGAATAGCTCCCAGTACCAACCCTGGCGAATCTTCTGTGGGGAGATCCTTCAGTGAATGAACTACAGCATCAATATCATTAGCCAGTAATCCTTGTTCCAGTTCTTGCGTAAAAAGACCCTTTCCACCAATTTCGGGTAAGGGTTTATCTACAACTCTATCCCCCTTGGTAGTGATCACATATTCTTTGCACTTAAGATCAGGCCAATTATCTTCTAGAGAACTAATGACAAAATTTGTCTGCCAGCGAGCCAACTTAGAAGGGCGAGTTGCGAGCTTCAATTCAGGCATTGGTCTATTTTGGTTTGTCTAAATAGGGCCTACTTATACCGAACAGCTCCCGAACAAGATCAGAAAGGGTTTCACTATTGTCGTTGCCAGCTTTTTCTCTCAAATGAACCGTTGGGCTGTGCATGATCTGATTCACAATCGAACGCGTCATTGCGATTATATGATCTTGAGCTTCGGCACTTAATTCAGGCAGACTGCTAAGGGTTTTTTCTACCTCAGTTTCCCGAATATATTCCGCCTTTTGACGGATTTCTTTAATCACAGGAACTATTTTCAATGTTTCTAAAAACTCTATGAATAATTGGGATTCGTACCGTATGATTTTTTCAACTTTGGGAATTTCTTTGATGCGCGCTTTTTGAGATTCTTCAACACCATCTCGAATTGAATCTATATCATACAAGTACACATTGTCTATTACATTAACATCGGAATCTACATCCCGAGGAACAGCTATGTCAAGGATAACCAGGGGTCGATCGGGCCGAGTCTTCATTACCTTAACGACTAACTGTTTGTCAATAAGTATATGTGGTGCAGATGAGGAACTTACTAAAACATCGACCTGCTGCAGAGTCTCTTCTAACATTTCCATCGTGCCCGCTTTACCTTGCCAAGGTTCTGCCAGTTCACACGCCTTAGCAAGAGTGCGACTGAGAACGTAAAAATTGTCTGCCCCGCGTTTCCTAAAAGCTTCAACCGCCAATTCCGCCATTTCTCCAGCTCCCAAAAGCAAAACCTTTGTATTGGTAAAATCAGAGAAATGTTTCCTTGCTAATTTTACAGCTAAGGATGGGACAGTTATTGATTTGTCTCCAATTGCAGTTTCGGTGTGGACGCGTTTCCCTACCCGCATCGCGTTTTGAAATAGTTTAGATAAAAGTTTGCCTGTGGCTCCGGCCGAATGAGCAAGTTTATAGGCCTTAGAAATCTGCCCGATAATTTGAGACTCCCCCAACGCTAAAGATTCTAATCCCGCAGTAACACGGAAAAGGTGGTTGATTGTATCTTTATCAAACAATTTATAGAACGTTGAGGCTAAATCTTGATCTTCAATCTTGCAAAATTTGAAGAGAGATTTTTGTAATTCATCAAGTTTATTCTCATCAGCGGCGGCATATATTTCAACGCGATTGCAAGTTGAAAGCACGATAATTTCCTGAACTGTGCCTTCGGATATATTTTGCTTCAGGAACTGTTTTATTTGCTCCTCATTTAGAGCTATTTTCTCTCTGACTGATATATCTGCTGTATTATGACTCAATCCAAGGCATTGAATAAGCACGGTTAATATACTCCCTGGGAATTAATGGATAATTTCTCTTCGACCAAGTCCGCGAGGCAGTTAATAAATGTTGAAGAAGCATTTAATGCTGGGCTACGTTCTAAGCGAGTGCCAAATTGTTTGGCAATAGCTCTAGTTTCGATGTCAATATCGTAAAGCACTTCAATATGATCACAAACAAAACCGATAGGAACTACCAAGATGTTTTTTTCACCAGATTTAGAAAGTTCTTTAACAATTTCTTCAACAGACGGACCAAGCCACGGAATTGAACTAGCCCCGGCACTTTGATAGCAAAATCGCCAAGCTCCCTGCTTAAGATCAAATTTCTTTGCCAATGCATCCGCAGTTTCGTTGAGTTGGTCTTCATAAGGATCGCCCATTTCGATAATCTTTGCAGGCAGGCTGTGGGCGGTAAATATAACGTAAGGGATTATATCCTTGAACCAGCCCAAGGCTTCTTCTATTGTTTCTGAGAGGGCCTTCAAAAAACCTGGATGAAGGTGCCAGCTTTGAACTTTATCGAATTCAATCTTTTTTCCTTCCAGAGCGGTATCCAATATCTCGTAATATTTTCCAATACTCATATTTGAATTGTGGGGAGCCATAACTATAGAAATTGCACGCTTTACTCCGTCAGCAACCATTTGCTGAACAACGCTTTGGATTCGTGGATCCCAATGACGCATACCAACGTAGGCTTGATACACTAATGGGTTTCCCTGGTTGCGTCTGTTGAGCTCTGCTACCATTTTTTCTGCTTGTTCATTGGTTCGTTCCAACAATGGAGAATGTCCACCGATTTTTTCATACCGGGTTGTGATTTCTTCAACCAGTCCAGGGGAAGGAACTCTGCCCTCGCGGATATCCAGCAAATATGGCTCTATTTGATCGACAGAATGAGGACTGCCGTAGGCCATTAAGAGTACACCAATTTTTTCAGGTTCGCTGTGCTTACTCATTTTTTTTTATGACCACAAATTTAGAGTTTCCTCAGGCGAATGGTATATGGCTGTGATTACAGGTGTATCAAGGAGGGTATAACGACGCGCCTGTGTGTCGCGTAATTCATACACCAAATCTGAAAATTTGGTCAGATCATCGGTTTCATAAACGACAACAAATTCTTGATCTTGCAAACCAAATGAATATAGGAGTAATTGATTGATTTCGGAATATTGTTTGCCGATTTTAATATGTTCATTCATCATGCCTTGGCGGGCTTCTCGACTCATCAAATACCATTCAGGCGTTTTGGCAAAAGGGTAGATAACCAAATATCGTTTGCGGTGTTTCGCGAAGGGATCAATTTCCTGAGTGGAACGTGTTTTGGTATATTGGGAAGGTTTCGTAAAACCCCAAAAAGTGGACACCGGTTCAATATAACCCCTGAATGGATTGGTTGATTGAGAATAAGCAGTAAAAAACTTTTCTGGCGCGCCTGAATCGTCTGCCACTAACGCACTCCATATTGATATATCCCAATTCATATTCGTAGGATAAACTTGAAAAATATCCACACGGGTGGCGGATTTTTGTATCTCTCTCAAGAAATCTTGTTGAATCTTTTTACGTTCAGGTTTTCCAAGACGAAAATATTCATCATTGAATTTTAGTAAGGAGAAATGGTTTAAAGTTCTTGGAATAGTAGCCGTCATTGAAAATCCTTAATATTGGGCTTAGAGGAGTATATTATTTGGGCCTTTTTTCACAAAGGTATCCAAATATATAACACAAACCAACAAGTTTCTGGGCTTCTTTTTTGTTAGGGTAAAGACCTTCACTAATAAAGAATAATCCTAAATCTAATATTTTACATTTCAATGGTAAATCATTGTATATCTTAGCTTGGATACCTTAGAATTAGATGGGAATACATCTCCTTGCTATGCCTCCAGCTAACGACTTTAATCTAATCAAAATGATGGGGGATTAGACACTTCAGTTGGCTTGGGATCGAGACTTATTAGTGCCCAAATAAGATTTTTTGATTTCCCTCAATAATTGATTAAAGCGCACTGTTATCAGTTAAGCACGGATTAGGGAGCTAATATGTTTTTCCCAACGATCTCAGTGACGCGCTGACGAGCCATATTGGGCTGGCCTTCCCGCAGCAAATTTATAATATCAGAATCCACCAACTCGTACCAGTGAGAGCGGCGCTCATCGAAATCAGGATATCGGGCCGCCATGGGATCTCTCAATTCTCCCATCAACGCCAAAAACTCAGCATATTCAGGACCCAGTTCACGTTGCATCCGTTGACGCAAACGGACCGCCAGGGCCGGAGCGTAGCCGCTGGTCGAAATTGAAATTACCAGGGCTCCTTGGCTCACGACCGAACCGGCGATAAAGTTACAGTGGGGCACGTCATCCATCACATTGACCAAAGCCCCCTCTGCTTCTGCATCTTCCCAGATTTGGGAGTTGGATTCGGGGTCGGCGTTTTCGGAGATAACCAGGAAGGCGCCTTTTAGATCTCCAGTTTGGTACTCCCGCTCAACCCATGTGATACGACCCTCACCAGCCCAGGCTTGTAATTGGTCAGTGACCTGCTTGGCGATTACCGATACAACGGCCTCACAGTCTAACAACCCCTCAACTTTGCGCTGGGCTTCACCCCCGCCACCAACCACAATGCAGCGTCGTTTATCGAGGTCATTGAGAAATACAGGATAAACTTTCATAGAGTATCAAATTTGAAGATCTTTTATATGGACACTGGTAGGATCTACGTTGATATTGATGCCGCACTCATTTTTCTCAAGCCCTGCCCAACGCCCGGAACGCTCGTCAGCTCCGTTCAGAACCGGACTTGTGCATGGTGAGCAGCCGATACTTAGATAATTTTTATCGTGTAATGGATTGTATGGCAAATCGTGATGGCGCAGATAATCCCAAACTTCTTCACGCTTCCAGAGCACAAGCGGATTGAGTTTGACCAGCTTGTTTCTATAATCCCATTCCACCATCCGAGCGTTTACCCGAGTGGAGGATTGCTGCCGACGGATGCCTGTAATCCAAGCTTGTTTGGTTGCCAGATAGCTGTTTAATGGCTTTACCTTTCGCATAAAGCAGCATTGGTCTGGGTTTCGTGTCCACAATTTGGGTCCATATTCAGCCCCTTGTTGCTCTACCGACAGCCCTGAATGTACGCGTGTGAATTGCATCCCTAGCCGAGAAGCCAATTCATCGCGCAGTGCATATGTCTCGGGGAATAGCAAGTCTGTATCAATATAAAAAATCGTTGCGTCCTGTCGAAGCTGGGCGAGCAAGTGCATCAACACAATACTTTGGGGACCAAAGCTAGTAGCCAAGACCAAATCATCGCCGAACACATCCAGCCCCCAGCGCAGTAAATTGCGCGGGTGTTTGTTTTCAAAGCGTTTGTTGATTTGCACCAAGTTTTCTGCAGACCACGCCCTGGGAACCATATCTGGTTTGGTAGGGTGCGGAGTTGGAACGGGTGAATCTCCGCTAATGACATCTTTTGTCCTGAGTTTTAGCAAACCATCTTTATTTGGCATAGTTACTCATCCTTAGAGAGTTTTTTGAAAATCGGTTGTATCGGTTGCTAAACGCCTATCTAACCAATTTTCGCTGGAGTTACATCCTTTGTGGGTAATGGCTCGATTTTCGATGTAAAGGCAGCCGGGATACCGCACTGATCAGGTTGAAACCAGGCCAAATTGGAGCTCAAATTGACAACTTCGCCTACAACAATAGTCGCAGGCGAGTCGATTCCCTGCGCTTGCTGAGCAATATTTTCCAGGGTTCCCACAACCACGGTTTGATCGGGTACCGTGGCCCATTGAATGACAGCAACCGGTGTCTCCGGCGGACGGCCATTTCCGATCAGTTGTTGTGAGATTTTGGCTAAATTACACATACCCATTAAGATCACAAGTGTGCCTTTGCGGGGCAGTGCATCCCAATCGATCCCAAGGGAATTTGCTCCGGAAGTGTGCCCTGTAACCACTGTAAAGAATTGGGCTACGTTTCTGTGAGTGACTGGAATTCCAGCAAAGGCAGGGGCTGCAACCGCGCTACTCACACCAGGAACAACCTGGAAGGGTATACCGGCTTCTGACAGGGCCTGGCATTCTTCTCCGCCGCGACCAAACACAAAGGGATCCCCTCCTTTGAGGCGCACAACAGTTTTGCCCAATTGGGCCCCGCGAATCAAGACTGCGTTGATCTGATCTTGTTGCCAACGATGCTGCCCAGGGACTTTGCCCACGTCAATCAGCTCAGTCCATTGTGGGGCTTCATGAAGCAATTCTGGATTGACCAAGCGATCGTGGACAACGATTTCTGCCCGACGGAGACAATTCAAGCCGCGGATTGTGATTAATTCTGGGTCACCGGGCCCGGCTCCCACAAGATAAACAGTTCCCAAATGGTTCATCAAAAACTCCTCAAAACCGCAAGCCGCTCACTTGCGGCTCCTGACTTAATTATTTTCACCGCACGTTTTACTCCCGCAGCCAGACTTGTTTCAGCTCTGAGCAATGTCAGCAAGACTCCCACAGTAAGCACAACCTGATCTAGCCCCGGGCTCTCTTGACCCTGCAAAATCTCAGCGTTGAGACGAGCGTGGTCCGCGACCTCCGGTGGGAGCTGGACTTTTTCTTTGTCAGCCAGGCCAACCGCAGTAGGATCAACGGTCAGATCATCTTCCGGATTAGAGGCAAAGATGCGCGTGCGTCGCCCAGCGGCCATCTCAATTGAGCCTTCTTCACCTTGCACGATCCAACTCGCTTGCGTGCCGGTCAGCGTCGCGCGCACACGGTCGATGTACTCCCAGTGGAAGAAACCACTCACTTGGTAAGGCGCATTAGCCGGATTGATCAGTTTTTCCACTGTATTCAGCATTGTGCGTAAGCCAAACTCTCGGCGCAGCGGAATCAGCGCATGCCAGGCCCGGGAAAAGTATTTGGCATCTAAATAGCCTAAGCCGACGGTTTCAATCATGCGCTCAACGCGCTCAGGTTCTAAATTGGCGGGAACGCCCAAAGCTCTAAAGACTGCACCCGGGGTAACCCCTTCTTTGGTGGGCACACCTTGGGCTCCATGCAAGAGTACGGGCACTCCGGCCTGAGCCAATGTGATCGCAACAGCCGGAGCCAGTTGCGCTGTTCTGATTTTGCCGTCGTATGGGACAGCCAGATCAAGTAGCCCGTCAACGCGTGGTGAAATCTGATGGATAAATTCGTCGTGTAATACCTGGGTGAACCCTAAAATCTCGTCCACCGCCTCACCCTTAACCCGCTGACCAATCAGAAAGCCACCAATCTGGGCTGGGGTGGCTTCACGTCGCAGGATCATCCGCATAGCTTGGAGAGCCTCTTCATAGGTCAGGTCGCGCTTTAGTTTGGCACCTCGTCCCACAGCCTTGACGAAGGGGATAAAGCCCTGATAAAGAGCGTCGTTATCGGTATTCTTTTCGACAATTTTAGAAAGACTTATTCTCATGAAAATTGGTATCCTACGTAACCCATTACGCTTTCACGCGGCCGATCAGTGTAGCCAAATCAGCTGCACCGGGTGCGCTAACGCGAACAACAATGGGCTCGCGCGGATTATCATTGACAAGCTGCACATCCACATCAATATCCTCATACACCTGCCCCACCACCACGCGGATATCCTCATCTAAGCTGGCGAGGATCTCCGGCCGGTTGGGTGTATGCAACTGATCAGAGAAAGTAATTTCCGCTTCCGTCGTATCAAACGTGATTTGGTCTTTTAATCCAGATTCTGCTTCCAAGGTTTGGCAGGCGATCAGGGCCAGCCTGATGGAAGAGCGTAGCTGTTCGCGTAGATCACCATTAGTCTTCTCTTTGCGTTTGGCGACATACAGCAGTCCAGGCCGTCCACTACCCATGTCCATGGCATAATCGCCT
>JASJYH010000054.1:0-252 GCA_030123675.1 Anaerolineae bacterium
TATCAAACGGAGAGAAGGACCGCTTGCTCCGTACATACTGGTCGATCCCGGCCCGACAAATAGAATTATCAGTGGTTCTCGCCAATCGAAGATGGATGGCAGATCAAAGTAAAGGCAAAACCTGGTGACTGCATTGTCATCACGGAGGCTTGGGAGCGCACTGCTCTGCGATTAGAGAAAGCCACCCTACTATGCGTGCACCTGACCTGAGAGATACACACCGTATTTAGAAGTTGATTCTGGCATTTTGGA
>JASJYH010000054.1:262-17795 GCA_030123675.1 Anaerolineae bacterium
CGCTATAATGAACATAGTCCGCACCCACCCACCAGCAAGTAACGCAAACCGTTAGCCTGCTTCAAGGCTGACATTTATATTGAGTATAGAATGACTACATTTAATAATTCCCAAGGACAATGGGTTATTGTTGCGGTAATAGTATGCTTCATAGTAACTTCATAATAATTGGTACTCTTATAGGAGCTGCGGGGGCTCTAGCATACTTAATAGATACAGTGAAAGGTAAGATCAAACCTAATAGGGTTTCATTTTTATTATGGTCTATAGCGCCATTTATCGCATTTTTTGCACAAATCAAACAAGGAGTTGGTCTTGAATCTTTAATGACATTTAGTACTGGCTTTCTGCCATTGACTGTATTTATAGCCTCTTTTGTAAATAAACAAGCGGTATGGAAGATAACTAGGTTTGATTTTATATGCGGAATATTTTCTATTTTGGGACTGGGTTTTTGGATGATCACAAAAGTGGGTAATGTAGCCATATTTTTTAGCATAGTTGCAGATGGACTCGCAGCCGTTCCAACAATAGTGAAAGCGTACAAATATCCAGATACTGAAATTGCTTGGCCCTGGATTGCGACAGTATTTGGTGTGGTTTTAACTCTACTCACATTATCAACACTCACCTTTGCTAATAGTGGTTTTATTCTCTATATTCTTGTCCTAAATATACTGATTTATACAATTGTACAGTTTCGATTGGGTGAAAAACTTCAATCTAAAACCAATCTTTAGTATTTACCATAAAAGACTTCAACAATACTTTGAACGTGAGACAGACTGAATTCCAACTACTTCTCTACTACAGAACATGTCAACCAGCGGGAGAAAGCAGGCTAACAAAGCGTGCACTTGACCGGTGGGAATCATTGCGAAAAAATAACTTGATTCTGGCTTGAGCGACTTCCGCTATAATGAACATTGTCCACACTCGCCCACCGCCGCTAACGCAGGCCGTTAGCTTGCCATGCTATCTATTAATCGTTGTATTTACTATCGCTTCGTGATATTGTCGGGAATGGTTGAGTCTTTCGCCTCCGTTGAAACAGAAAAAAATATTTCGGGGCCAACTTTCAAAGAAACTTCCGAGAGATATTCAACGAACCGCCCGACGAAAGTTGATTTATCTGGACGATGCGGAAGATTTGCAAGATTTACTTGCCCCACCAGGCAACAGACTTGAAAAATTAAAGGGTAATAGAGCGGGTCAGCATAGTATCCGCATCAATGATCAATGGCGAATTTGTTTCAAGTGGTCTGGCAATAAGGCGAAAGATGTTGAGATTGTAGACTAGCACCGTTGAGAATAATTATGGACAAAACTTTATCTCCAATTCACCCTGGCGAAATCCTTCTCAAAGATTTCATGAAGCCACTGGGCCTAAGTCAGTATCGTTTAGCGCATGACATTGGCGTTACTCCAATTCGTATCAGCCAAATTGTTCATGGTAAGCGCTCAATTACAATTGATACTGCGATGCGTTTTGCTCGTTACTTTGGCACCAGTGCAGCTGTTTGGCTTCGGTTACAGGTTCGTTATGATTTGGAGGTTGCCGAAGGTGAATTGAGTAAAAAAATCAATAAAGAAGTTAAAGTTCACGGCCATCCACTTAACCAAGTTTAGCCAACCTGCAAGCTAACAAAGCGTGCAGCGGAAGGAGGGGGATTCTCCCCGTCGCAAGTAACGCAAACCGTTGGGCGGTATATGCAGTCAGAGCTCGAGTAGGGTTAAAATATGCAGGAGGTTCGTTTTTATGCGTCATACTCACGAGGAAGTAATCAAGCGCACTATTCGGGAGTTCGAACGCCTGGATCATCAGGTTAACAACCTTGCCGATGAGGATTGGAATAGATTGCTAACCAGACCCGAGACCAAAGACCCTTGGACAGTGAAAGATGCACTAGCGCATATTACCCATTGGAAGGCTGACGTGGTCAGAAAAATAAAGAAACAACCCTTACCGGTAGAAGAGAAAAGGCTCAGTTGGACTGATGGGAACCACCTCATCTACGAGCGTTGGCGAGATAGCTCCCCGCAGGAGGTTTTAGCTTGGCACAGGCAAGTTCAGGAGGATGTATTGGCTGCGCTTCAAGATGCACCTGAAGCATGGTTCAGTGACAGGGAACGCCGACCGGAATGGCCCTTTGACCTTGACGGTCACTCCAGCTACCATCGCGTAAAGGATATCGAACACGCACTGAAAAAGTCAACAAAGTGAGTACCGCCCAACAAAGCGTGCAGCGGACGGGGGGGATTCACGGCGCTCATGCGCCCCCCTTGCGGGGACCTTCGGCGGGATGGGCGATCCCATACACTACGTTCCTGGGACAAGTGTAGTCGCATAGGACTGCTCCTTCGCCCGATCGTACCGTCAAAATTGGTTTATAACTAATCCCAAACATTCTTCCGTTTGTAAGGCGCGATGAGGCTCTCCCCCCGTCCGCCTGCTAACGCAAACCGTTGGGCACAAGCCATCGCGAAGCATAGTAGCCTGGAAGCGTATCTGGAGCATTATCAACGAGCAAAGATGGGCCCCCACGTCACAAGCGGGATACTATTCTCAAGCGTCGTATCTGGGCTTTGCGCGAGAAGTACCATCAATGTTGCAGGCAGAAGCTAAAGGCCTCTGGAGCAGTTCGGAAAGTTCCCGTTGCAAACGCAAGAAAATTATCTATCCGATTTGGGCGCTTGGATCAAAGGAAGCCAGGACATCCACATCGCTGTTTTGGTTAAAATCCTTTCGCAACACAGAACCAAATAACGCCAACCGTTTTACATGATAACGTTGACAAAAGCTGAAATGATATCTGTATGTGTGTCTTCTTATTAGTAGACATGGTCAACCTTGCATCAATTATAGAAAACAAAAACTCTCGCTAATCCACCTTTCGATAAACTCAGGGTAGGCTTAGCGGAACCTTCATTCAATTTCGATATCGATCTACTGGTTATTGGCCACTATCTCCCCATACAACTTGCGATGGACAATCGATAACGCTTGCACTTGATCGGCAGCATGATATGAGGACCGTACCAACGGCGCAGATTCGACCCATTTGAAGCCGATATCCATGCCATAGTTTTTCAGTTTTAAAAACTCGTCCATCGAATAATAACGCGAGATCGGAAAATGCTTCTTGCTAGGCTGCAAATACTGACCGATGGTCAGAATGTCCACACCCCAATCACGTTGGTCGCGCATCACAGCTTTGACCTCTTCGATCTGCTCCCCCAGTCCAACCATAATGCCCGATTTGGTAAGCACTTCGGGGTCGAGCTTCTTGGCGTTCGAGAGAGTAGCTGCTGCCCAATCGTAGTTATCTTGGGGCTGGATGGTCTTGAAAAGCCGAGGTACGGTCTCCACATTGTGATTCAGAATTTCAGGCCGAGCTTCCATTACGATTTTTAGGGCTTCAACAGAACCTTTAAAGTCGGGGATCAGCACCTCCACCGAACAGCCCGGTTGCAACTCCCTGATGCGCCGGATGACCATCGCAAAGATAGGCGCGCCACCATCTCGCCGCTCGTCACGGTTGACGGAGGTGATTACAGCGTGTTTTAAGTCCATCGATGCGACTGCCTGTGCTACACGATCAGCCTCGCCCCAATCTAACAGCACAGGTTGGCCGTGTTTGATATCGCAAAATACACAGCTGCGCGTGCACACATCGCCCAGCATTAGAAATGTTGCAGTGCCAGATTCCCAGCATTCGGCAATGTTTGGGCACAAAGCTTCTTCGCACACAGTGTGCAAATTCTTGGCGCGCATAAGCTGATGCAATTTATTGAAGGTTTCACCAGAGGGCGCGCGGACCTTAATCCAATCTGGTCGGCGCAGGGGGCGGGTGTTGATCACTTCGGGGTTGACACGCTCTCGTGTTGAAGGTACTGGCATGGTTTCCTTTTTGATGTCACAATCTCCTCGAGGGAGAGTTGCATTACTTAGGTCGCACATCCTCCATTATGGAAAATGACATCATTTTACCTTACGAACTTTCAATCTAAGTCCCTTGATTTCGACCACCTCGACTTTATCCCCTTTATGGATTCTTTCGGACACGTCAATTGCTTCCGCTGTCCATAGCTCAGAACCCAGTCGAACCTGCCCCGTTGGATTCAGCATTGAAGTGACCGCTCCTGTTTTCCCAATCAGAGACTCGGTCCCTGCACGGATTGGCGCTTTCAATGCACGGATACCAAAGCCGACCAGCACTCCGAACAGCCCGCCGCTAACCAATCCGATGGTAATCACTAACGGGATGGACACCTGCTGGAACTGCGGGGTGCCCGGCGAGTTGAACAACACTAGCGCCCCAATGATAAACGAGACGATACCCGCCGCGGTCAACGCGCCATGCGTGGGCGTATTGACTTCCATTATGAACAACACAAAGGATGTGATCAGGAAGATGATGCCAAACCAGTTGACCGGCAGCACACCCAAACCGTAAGTTGCAAGTGCCAGGCAAATCACGCCGATGAAGCCCGCCACCCAGCCACCCGGGCTGGAAATTTCAATAAAAATAGCTTGCACGCCGATAGTAATAAGCAGTAAGACAATATTAGGATTGGTTAGTATGGCAAGCAATTGTTCGATAAAGCTGGCAGCCACATCTTCAGTGGTCGCATTGCTAGTTTCCAGGGTTAGCGCTCCCTCGATCATTTCGACTTCAAAACCGTCTAATTGTTCGAGCAAGTCGTCCACGTCTTCCGCCACGAAATCGATCAACCCGACTTCCAGTGCTTCCTCAGCAGTGGCTGCTTTGGCTTCTTCGATGGTTGCTTCAGCCAATTCAATCGCTTCTTCCCCACGTCGTTCCGCCAGCGCGCGTACGACAGCTTTGGTGATGTTCTTGGCCTTGGCTTCCAACGTTTCTGTCAGATCTTCGCCCTGACCGCCAACCGGGCTGGCTGCCCCAATCACCGTTTCTGGGGCCATGGCTGCGGCGTGTCCTGCCAGTGTGATGATCGTGCCGGCTGAACCAGCCCAGGCTCCGCGTGGCGCCACGAAGACCACCACCGGGATGCGGCTATCTCGCAGGATAGCCACAATTTCCTGTGTAACGCCCAACTCGCCGCCGGGTGTGTTGAGCTGTAAAATAATCAGGTCGGCGCCACGCTGATCGGCGATTTCCATCCCGCGCAAAATATATTCCTTCATCACAGGAGTAACAGCGCCTTCCGCGTTTAACACGATTACAAACGGGGTTTCAGCTTGAGCATGGGCCGATTGAAATGCTACCAGCAATAAACCCATAACCAGCAAAAGAGCAAACCGGGTAATTTTCATTTTAGAATCTCCAATAGGAATATTATAATTGCTTATCGGACAACATGACTTGTGCAGTGCTTCCTTCAGAACGGATAGCGAGACAGGCTGGAACTCAGTGCCTGTGAAGGCTTCACCATCGACCGGCTATGGCCTGCTATCGGGCATTTGGTAATTGGCCCTTTATTAATTCAACCAATTCAACTTCTCCTAACGCACGCTTGAGATGCTCGCTTTTTAGGATGACGGTTGTGCCGCGGACTCCGGAGCCAATGGAGATGTTTTTTTCAGCAAAGACACTCGGATCTACCAGCAGCCTCAATTTGCGTGTTGTTCCAAAAGGCGATACCCCTCCAATTGGGTAGCCCGTCACCTTTAAAACTTCATCTTTGTCTGCCATCGTAAGACGTGATTGCCCAAGATACGCACGCAGTGCACCCCACTTGATCTGTGCGGGGCCAGCCACTAACGCCATCAGATATTGATCCTGACCAGTTCGGAACAAGATACTGCGGATAACCTGCTCGGGGCGTTGTCCACGCTCGCGGGCAGCTTGTTCCAGTGAGTTGACTTTCCCAGGATGGCGAAACACACGATGTGGGATTTCGAGTTTATCTAATGCAATGCTGACGGGAGTTTTTTGATTTGTCATTGTTTGTATAACTTATATCGTCGTCTTCGGCTCGTAATCACACAGCTCCTGGACAGGGCATATCGGGCAATTGGGCTTGCGAGCCGCGCAGACCTCGCGGCCCAAACGAATAATGTTCAAATGCGCAGCATAATAGGTTTCGGGCGGGAAAATGCTTTCCAGGTATGGATGTGCTTTTTCTACAGTCATTTTTTCTGGAAGCAAACCAATCCGATTTGTTACCCGGTAAACATGCGTATCGACAGGGAAAGCAGGCCGGTTTAATGAAAAACATAACACAATTGCGGCTGTTTTGGGCCCCACACCTTTGAACTTTGTCAGCCAGCTGCGGGCTTCTTCGAGCGGCATATCTATCAGAAATGTCAAATCCAGGGAGCCGCGTTCCTTTGTTATCTCACGTAACACCTGCTGAATACGAGGTCCTTTTTGGTTGGCCAAGCCGGCTACTCGCACAGATTCGATAAGCTCGTCTGTATCCGCGTCCCGGACTTGCTCCCAGGTCGGGAATTTTGCACGCAAGGAGTCGAAAGCGCGGTCACGATTAACATCGTTTGTGTTCTGGGAGAGAATAGTGGAGATCAATTCGTCCACTGGCGGCAAGGGGTTGCGCCAGACTGGTTCGCCAAAAGCTTCGAGTAGCGTATTATGTATTTCCAAGGCACGGCGTTGAATGGATTTCATTGCTATGTTTTACCACAATGACTGTTGTGATATTAGGTTATTGTATTTCTAAATTAAAAACAGGACGAGACTCGCCTACTATAATTCCGCGAAGGTTTTTTATAAGTTTGATTGGGCTGAATTCAGCCAATTGGTCTAGTTGCACCTCCTCCAAAGCTCCAAGTTGCTTCAGTATTTCTAGCGTTTCCACCGGTCTGACGCGTGAATAGCTGCGCAGGTTAAACGCGCGTTGGCCTAAAACGCAATCGGAGATTTTGATAGCAATACCTATGGCCGGCGAAACTGGGTGCGGAGCAGGCGTCGATACCGAGCTTTATTCCTTTTCACGGAAGCAAGCACATATTAGCGAACGAGGCGAGTATCTCTTGTTGAATTGGATGATCGAAATCCAATTAGGAATCTAACGGGAGAGCGCGCATTTTCGCGAATGCTAGCAAGGCAGGATGCTTGCCAGAACAGTTGTTACGATTAGGGCTAGGTAGCGCGTTGTCTTGAATTAATCGTTTATAAGCGGACGCAGCCCCTGGCATGTGAATTCCACAATGCAGGTCTGCCACTTCTACATCCATCTTGACCAGCATTGATCTCACCACGCGAACGTGTTCGTCGGAGCCTTCATGCGGAACAAAAGCCAAAGCCAGTTCTTTGGCAGTCAATCCAAATATTTCAACCCCATCAGCCTTAACGAATGGCAAAACCTGAAAGGGTTTGGAGCTAGAGCGCAAAAAGGCGACCCTTTGCGAGTTGCCATGAGATAGTAGCGTGTTGCCATATGAATCAACAGCAACAATCGCACCATAGTGTGTTGACTCGATGACATCCTCCCGCGTCAATGCATAAACGGGATCGAATGAATTTTGCAAGCGGAATTTTTAGTTTTTGTGTCCTGGATAGTAATGATAGGCATAATAATGATGCAAGCCATAGGTTAATCGCTGCGTATATAGTTTTCGCCGAATTGCAGGGATTTTGAATTGAGAAAGCAGCGGTTGGACGAGGGTTTCTACAACCCCAGGCTTTTGCTTTCTTTTTGAAATTTTGTCCATCCTTTTTTGTGCATCTTTTATGAATTCAAGCTGGTGCTCGATTACTCCAGTAGTAATTGATCCATCGCGTCCACCAATCACCTTATAATCTCGATAAGGTTTACTTTGCAACGTATTTAGGGTTTCAAGCCAGGCAGTCAGGTCTGCTTTGGCTAGGAAAGGGGGCTTGTTTTTTAGCACGGCATCACCTACAAAGACAATCTTTTCATTTGGCAGCACCACCCATATCGCGCCTGGATTTGGCCCAGGATGACTTTCAATCTGGACTAGAGTATCGTCCCACTGTAAGGATATTGAATGTGTGAAGGTGGTTTCAGGCTTTACCCAACGGATCCCGGTTAGTCCTCCCGAAATGGTTTCCCAGTTGGCGCCAGTTTCGTGGCTTTGGGCCTTGAAAATATTTGGCCGATTTCGGATTATATTGGTAGTCTCTTCATGTGCGATGATACTGCATTCCATGACGCGTAATCCTATAGTCCGATCAGGATGAGAATCCAAAGTTACCAGAATACGGTCAGGGCCACCACCTAGGCCCATTAACGAAGCTCGCCAAGAGCGTCCATCTTCCGGAGAAGGAGGGGCATCGATGTGAATCAATCCCTGAGAATGGCTGATGACGCCTAAAGTTACGCCAGTATATTGCGTGTCAATAAACACGTTCTTGCTTATAGAATCCATTAATGGTTACTCCTATCTTCGAGCTTAATTTTACACTACTCCCCTTTGGCTTCTGCGATTTGTTCCTTTGTAGCTACGGGTAATTTTAAGAAGAAGGTCGTTCCCTTGTCTTTTTCACTCTCAACCCAGATTTGACCATGATTAGCTTCTATGGCTAACCGACAAAAAGCCAATCCGATTCCCAGTCCACCGGGCTTGTTCGCACCCCGCAGCTGGGTGAATTTATCAAAAACCCGATCATAATCCTTTGGCGAAATCCCATGGCCTATGTCATGCACAGACAATTCTACCCATTCTTTTTTTGTTTTTATTGCTATAGTAATTTGGCTTTCCGAAGGCGCAAATTTTGCTGCGTTTTCAACCAAATTGATCAAAACTCGCAGAATCATATCCTCATCAACCCAAATAAGAGCCGCTTTCTTTGGATATTTAGTCAAGAGTTTTTGATTGCGACTTTCCACGGTTGGGGTCAACTCACGAATGGCTTCATTCGCCAGATCTACAATATTTACTTCTTTTTGGTCAGAAATATTTTGTCCCAACTCCAAGCGGTTTATGTCCAGCAATGAGTTAATTAGACGTACAATACGCGAGGTTGAATTTGATGCAATCTTTAATATTGATTCTACCGTCTCATTATGTTCAGCGTCTACCAATCCACGAAGAATAGCCAAACTGGAGGTAACGTTAGCCAAGGGTGATCGTAAGTCATGATAGACCATGGCTGTCAAATCATTGCGTAGGTTGTCAAGCGCCTTGCGGGCACGTATGTTGTGCATAATCCATTGCAAGACATCAGCATCTTCGAATTTTATTGGTCGCACATTTACTTCCACTGGGGTAGCGTACCCGGCGGCAGTGTGCAAGTTCGATTCATAAGTGCAGGTCTGATACGGTTTCAAGTTATTAAAATCTGGGCCTGTCTCTTCCCAGTTTATATCATGGACCTTCTCAATGTGTATTTTGCGTAGTTGTTCAGCATCATATCCGATTAAATCTAATGCCTTTCTATTGGCTTCAATAACGGTACCGCCCCAATCGGTCAGCAATATCGGATCAATGCTATCTTCAAATAATTCGCGATAATGTTGATGCGCAGTTTCTAATTTCTCAAACAATTGCGCATTTTGAATGGTGGTACCTGCGATGGAGCCTAACCCAGACAGTACCAACAGGGCTTCGGAGTCGAACTCATCAGAAATAGGGTTTATGGCCTCCAGTACACCGATGGCTTTTCCAGAGGTTTGGATGGGCGTCAAAGCGATGTCACGCGTCTCAATGCCCTCAAATTTGTCTGCCGTTTTGAAACGTTTATCTTGGCTGACGTTGGATATCACCACACCTCGCTGTTCATCAATTACCTTCCAGGCCAGACCCTTACCAGCTGGAATATGTCGGTTGAGAATATTCTCGGATTTGTGACCTGTTGCTGCCCGGAATACCAACTCACCACTAGCTGAGTCTATCAATCCTAAGGCCACAGTTTCCACTTGTAAGGCATGGATAGTTTGATTCAATATTCGTTGCAGAACCTCATCCAATCGTAATGATTTATTGATGGCTGTCGCGCTTTCAACCAAGGCACTCATTACCCGTGCCTGGTGCTGACTTTCAGTGTAAAGACGGGCGTTTAATACAGCAATCCCGGCCTGATCGGCTATGGCTTGCATCAATTCAAGGTGATCTGCTCCAAAACTGTTGGGTTCAGAGTGTACTAAGGTCAACACACCAACCAGTTTTTCTTGAACCAACAGTGGCACGCATAAAGCAGATTTGGAGTCGCTTTTTTTATCTTTAAAACCAGCCCGTTTTAACCAACGATCATCCCTACTGGTATCTGCTAACAAGGCTGGTTTACGGTTTCGGACGACCCAGCCAGCCAACCCACGCTCAACAGTATCCTTTAATTGCTGAGTTGTGTCTTCGCGAAAACTTTTCCCAAATACGATGGTCGAATCTACCGCTTTTCCAGCATCGTCGAGCACCACAATGCTACCACGCACTCCACCAACATTCTGGATTGATTCGTACAACACACGTTGCAAGACAGTCCGTAGGTCTAGTGCAGTGGCAAACTCACGACTGACATGATAAAGCAGTTCGAGCAAACCGCGAGTTCGGTCTTCCTCGAGGATGTGCTTTCCCTGTGATGGATTTAGGGCCATAAATACATTCTTTTTGCGATATTTCTAGTCAACAACTTATCGAATATAGATAGCATAAAAGTATAGCATGGGGGCCATTCTTGAAACATTCCGATTGGTTTACAATACGTTAATGGCCCTTGATTTAAAAAGAATCCATGCCTTGTGTTTTGACGTTGATGGCACATTGAGCGACACAGATAATATCTACACGCAAAAGGTTGCCAAACTTTTGCCCAGTTCTCTCTTTCGTGATCCCAATCACACTGCCCGCCGATTTGTGATGTGGATTGAATCCCCCGGAAACGCCCTGCTAGGCCTGCCAGACATGCTCGGTTTGGATGAAGGACTGCTAAAGCTTTGGGAGTGGGTCTCTCGTAAACATCCACGTACAATGAAAAAAATTATGATGGTTCCAGGCGTTAACGAAATGCTAGAGTGCTTAAATAGAAAATATCCTATGGCGGTTGTTAGCGCTCGTGATGATAAATCCACTCGAGCATTTCTCGAACAATTCGATTTGACACATTATTTTCAAGAAATCGTTACGGCTATTAGCGCTGAACATACCAAGCCATACCCTGATCCTGTTCTATATGCTGCCGAGAAGATGAATGTTGATCCCGAAAATTGCCTGATGGTCTGCGATACAACCGTGGACATACATGCCGGGAGAGCAGCCGGCGCACAAACGGTAGGTGTGCTATGTGGATTTGGCGAAGAGCGCGAGCTGAAACGTTGCGGGGCGGATTTGATCTTGGATCAAACTTCTGATTTAACAGACGAGTTGCTTCAACCTAGACAGCATGCTTATGAGGGTCCTGAGATTGGATATGGTAGCAGTTTGGGCGTACGCCGTCCATGGCTTGGCTTTTCTGCAGCAGGCTTTTGGTGAATTATACAGACATGGACATCGCAAAGCCAATCTGGGTGTGGATGCAGATACCCTGACGGGAGCGCTGCGATGTATGAAAAGGCAGGTATGCATGTTCGTATCCAGATTGACACGTACGATAAGGAAATTCGACCCGAGGTGGAAATCAGTGTACAATCTTTAGAAAACTTATGAATTTGAAGAGGTCATGCTGAGCATACACGCTCAACTCAAGGTGGCATCTAAAAGAAGGAGAACGCTATGAACCTGCGTTGCATGTATTGTCAGACTATGTTCGGAATGAGCCGTGAAGTCATGTTGATCGGCTTACAAACTATGGAATCTGAAAACTTAACCCATACCGATTTTTATTGTCCGAAATGCCGGCGTGCAAACCGCGTAGAACGAAAAAAACTGGAGCTTGCCAACCCTAATTGGCAGCAAATCGTCAAGAAAATGGTCAGTGATGCGAAAAAAGCAGAGCAAGATCTAGGGCAGGTAGACTCACCAGCCAAAGCGGCCCCGAAGAGTAAGGCAGCAACCAAAAAGCCTGCAGCATCTGCTGCCAAAAAGAAGACCGCAAAGACAAAAGCGTCGACTGCGAAGAAATCCACTGCCACAAAATCAAAAGCTAAGCATGCACCTAAGGCCAAAAAGAAGACCGCTAAAGCCAAGCCGAAATGACCATTCGGGGTGTGTTTTTCGACTTCGGCGGCGTGATCGTCCGAACCGAATATCAGGCGCCCCGTCAACATTTGGCGGAGCGCCTTAGTTTGGAATACGAAGTTCTAGAGAAAATTGTATTTAATAGCCCAAGCAGCCTTAAAGCATCCCACGGTGAAATCAGCGCTGATGAACACTGGGCTGAGGTTGTAAAACGCCTGAGGCGTCCAAGGTCTGAAATACAATCTATACGTGACGAATTTTTTGCTGGCGATATCGTAGATCGCGAACTGATTGAATACATTCGCACGCTACGCCCAAAATACAAGATAGGTCTGATCTCAAACGCCTGGAATGATTTACGCGAATCCATTTTCAAGCAGATGTTTGATGACGTATTTGACAATATGGTCATCTCGGCAGAGGTGGGTGTCATGAAGCCTGAAGCTAGGATTTACCAGATTGCATTGCAGCAGGCAGGAGTGAGTCCACATGAAGCGGTCTTTGTGGATGATTTTATAGAGAATATTGAAGGATGTGAAGCAGTTGGCATGCAAGGCATCCTCTTTAATGAACCACTGATTGCTTTGGCGGATTTGCGGAAATTGCTTGATTAATTCACATAATCTATTCTGGAAAAAACGGGGCGTGTATTGAACACCATTTCAGCTTCATATAAAAAATTCCCCTTATTGAGTTTTTCCAGCATTTGGTTGAGTCGTTTTTCCAAAGGCTCATGTCGTTTGGCACGAGTGATCCAGCCAATTTAGTCATTCTGCTGGTACGGCGGTCGGGTATTGTAGGCCTCCATTAATCCACAGGATTCGAGTGGCTCCTTGACGTATCCGGGCATTGGGTAACGGAGTTGGGGAGGCATAGGCGTACAAATCCAAAATATTGAGGATCAAACTCGATAATTTAGCCCAAGCGATTGATGCCATCGAACGCGGCGGTCTTATACAACTCTGCCAGTGTCGGATAGTTGAAGACATTATTGATAAAGTAATCTACCTTGCCTCCAAAGGACATAACTGCTTGGCCAATATGAACCAACTCGCTGGCACCCTCGCCTATGATATGAACACCCAATAATTCATGTGTGTCAAGGTGGAAGAGCAATTTGAGCAGCCCGGTTCTGTCACCGATGATCTGGCCACGCGCAATTTCCTTATAATTAGCCCTGCCAACTTCGTAAGGAATGCCTTGCTCAGTCAGTTCTTGTTCAGTGGGGCCTACCATTGAAATTTCAGGGATCGCATAAATTCCGAAAGGAAACAATTCGGGTACACTCTTCGCTTCGATTCCCAACGCGTGACAGGCCGCCAGCCTACCCTGCTCCATAGAGGTGGAGGCCAGGCTGGGGAAGCCAATCACATCTCCAACTGCGTAAATATGCGGAACTTCGGTCTGATAGTTTTCTGTGACTTTCAAGCGGCCACGCTTATTGGCCCTAAGGCCTGCAGCGGATAGATTGAGACGCTCGGTAGCCCCTGTTCGTCCAATGCTGTACAACGCCATTTCTGTGGTGACCTTTTTACCACTGGCGAGATGGATACGTACCCGTGCGCCTTTCTCATCGTCCACTGGCTCAAGGCTGCTGACTTCCTCACCCATGCGCAGGGTGGCTCGGTCCTGTCGCAATTGGTAGATCAGCATATCTATTATCTCGTTATCGACAAAGGGCAGTAAGCGCTTGCGCTTGTCGATCAGCGTTACTCGTATGCCTAAGGTGGCGAACATGCTGGCGTATTCAAGTCCGATCACACCTGCACCGACCACTGTCAATGTGCGCGGCAAACGCTCGAGGTACAGGATGTCGTCGCTGAAGAAGATTTGCGAATTGTCTTCCGGGATACTTTTATCTCGAGTTGGGTAGGTGCCGGTTGCAATAATAATGGTCTCTGCTGTCACTTGGCGGCGATCCTTTCCGTCTGCGGAAACAAGCTGCAGGGTATGCGCGTCTATAAAAGAAGCCTCAGCAGGTATCAGTTCCACCTGATTACGAATGAGCTGGTGACGAATGACGTCGTTTTCGTTGTGCATCACATAATTTGTACGGAAAAGCAGGTCTTCGATGGTGATGTTCTTCTTGACGGAATACGAAGCACCGTACATATCACGCAATCTATAGCCGGATAAGTACATGATTGCTTCACGCAATGTCTTGCTGGGAATTGTGCCGGTATTGATCGCTACGCCGCCCACATCCGCCCGGCGTTCCAGAATTGCCGCATGCTTACCCGCTTTAGCCGCCTGAATAGCCGCACGTTGACCGGATGGACCGGAACCGATCACAACCATATCGTAGTCATAGTCTGCCATAAGCGCTCCTCACTCTAAATAATTATTACAATGATAAAAATATTATAAGGCATCAAGCGATAAAAAGAAGAACGGAGCCAGTTAAGCTGCAAGTTGACCGTTATATTCGTTTTGGCTATGGCAATCAACTATGCCTGCTTTCTATAAGACTTTCGTCAACCTCCCCATTCCTACGGTTGCCATATTGGAGTATTAGGGGCAAAATTAGGACCAAGGCAATAACAGGCAATTACCTCAGAAGTTGCGGATAAATATTTTCTTAAAATTTCAGGCAACTAAGCCTTATGTGGTATATCCAAGTTTTTTGTTAAAGGAGAACCCCCATGCAAGCTCATGGTTGGTACACCTATGTTCATTCTGGCGACCAAAAACCCCAGAAAGTAACCCGTGAACTATTACGGCGCATATTCGTTTATGCGCAGCCCTACCGGCGCGAGATTGGGGGTATGTTGGCTACGATCCTGCTCACATCTGGCCTAGCATTGGTCTCGCCGCTGATCTTCCGGGAGATGATCGATAACGTATTACCCGCCAAAGATATCAATCGACTGGTACTGCTGGCGTTGGGCTTGCTGCTTGTTCCGCTACTAACTGGCGCTATCAACGTAGCTCAGCGGCGCTTCAATTCAACCGTCGGAGAGGGCGTCATCTACGATCTGCGCGTAACACTCTTCGACCGCCTGCAGCGCATGAGCTTACGCTTCTTTACCAATACCAAGATCGGTGAGCTGATGTCGCGCCTCAACAATGATGTCGTCGGCGCGCAGAACGCGATCAGCAATACCATCGTTGGGATTGTTACCAACACGATACAGACGGCCGCTATCCTGGCCGTCATGTTGACGCTCGAGTGGCGGCTGACACTTGTCAGCGTGTTGATCATGCCGCTCTTCATCCTGGCAGCCCGCAAGCTGGGTGCCGTGCTGCGCGTTATCGCGCGTGAGGCCATGGACCTTAATGCTGCCATGAACGCCCACATGAACGAGACACTCAATATCGGCGGCGCGCTATTGGTCAAGCTATTTGGGCGTGCGCCTGAAGAAGTAAATCGCTTTCGGCAGCGTGCGAAAGCTGTGAGCGATATCGGCATCCGCCGGGCGGTAGTCGGTTCAACTTTTTTCATCATTATCGGGCTGGTCAGTGCGGTTGGCACGGCCCTGGTTTATGGGCTAGGTGGGTACTTCGTAATCGAAGATGCCTTTACCATCGGCACCATTGTGGCTTTTGGGTCGTATCTCGGGATACTTTACAGCGCGCTGCAGGGCCTGGCAGGCGCGCCGGTCGAGTTCAGTACCAGCTTAGTTTCGTTCGAACGCGTTTTCGAGGTGATCGACTTACCAACCGACATTATTGAAAAAGAGGATGCCATTGTCCTGCACGAAGTAAGCGGTGACTTGGAATTTGATAACGTCACTTTCAACTACAACATTGACGAAACCAAATTGCTCAGCGAGGTTAAGCGCTATGGCAAAATGGATAATGTGACGGCAGTACTTTCAGGCAATCAGCCCAAGGATGGGAAAAAGAACGGGCACGATGATACAGACCACAGGCGCCATCCTGAGCGGTTAGTCGACGAGTCCGACTCGATTGGGCCTGCTACCCTTACCCAAGCACGCGAGGTGGCCCTTGAGTCGATTTCGTTTAAAGTCTCCGCTGGACAATTGGTGGCCCTGGTGGGTCCCTCGGGCGCCGGTAAAACCACCATGACCTATCTGATCCCACGTCTGTACGACCCGACCAAAGGTGTCATCCGGATTGACGGACACAATCTACGGGATGTGACCCTCGATTCATTGGCGGCCCAGATCGGGATGGTGACCCAGGAGACATACCTGTTCCACGATACCATCCGTACCAATTTAACCTATGCCAAACCAGATGCCACGCAGGCTGAAATCGAAGCGGCAGCACGCGCAGCCAACATCCACGATTTCATCACCGAACTGCCCGAGGGCTACGACACGATAGCCGGCGAACGCGGTTATCGTCTGAGCGGCGGCGAGAAACAACGGATTGCTCTGGCACGCGTCATCTTGAAAGACCCGCGGATCCTGGTGCTGGACGAAGCCACCAGTCACCTGGATAGTGAATCCGAGAGCCTGATCCAAGAGGCGCTCAAGCGGGTCATGGCCGGGCGCACCAGCATCGTCATTGCCCACCGGCTGAGCACAATCCTTGCAGCCGATTTAACCTTAGTGATGGACCGCGGCGCAATCGTCGAACGCGGCACCCACGAAGAGTTGCTGGCGTTGAAAGGCTTATACGCCCATTTGTATGAGACCCAATTCAATCGGGAAAAAGCATAGCCCCAAGTTTAAGGAAGGACGGAGGGCCGAGGCCTGATCCTGGAGCGTGGCATCAGGAAGGTACCCACCCGTTGATTGGATTATGTGTGCCTTGGTACGGGCCCCAGGTTATGGGGGAGAGTTCAATGTCTTGCGCTTACGCATTCAGCGCCACCCTTTTAGTACTAGACGGGGATGTGTTTGTGGGTCTGTTTGAATAATATTTGTTCGTAGATCAAGAAACCCTCTTATTAATTGTCACCCTGAAGGAGCTTCGTTGCGACTGAAGGGTCTCCTAAATGGCCGTGGTGATTCTTCGCTACGCTCAGCATGACAATCCTTAATGAAACTAATCCCGTTCATCAGGCGGCATATACTACTTGTGCAATGCTAAGGATCTTGTGCACCCGATATGGGTTGCGAAGCCCGGCCTTTTCAACAAGATCCACAGGGTGTCCAAAGAGAGCCACCAGTTCAATTTGCATCTGGGCCATATCAAACAAGCTGATATGAGCATCTGGCGCAAAAGTGACCAGCACATCCACATCGCTATCGGGGCCAAAGTCACTGCGCAGAACAGAGCCGAACAGAGCCGAACAGTGAAAACTCTACCACGCTCCAGCGTTTGCAAAACACGGCGATTTTCTTCTCTCGGGAATGATGAATTGTTTATTTGGCATGCTTACTTTACCGAAATTATAGCATTACTTGAGGACGGGTACTGACGCCTGATCGTCGAACGCGGCACCCACGAAGAGTTACTCGCGTTGAAAGGCTTATACGCGCATTTGTATGAGACCCAATTCAATCGGGAAAAAGTGTAGCCACCTGCAGCCATTGGCCTGCAGCCCTTAATGGTATTATCATCCCTATATACAAGGAGAATATCTGTATGAGCAACAATAAGTTT
>JASJYH010000055.1 GCA_030123675.1 Anaerolineae bacterium
AAGGCTTCACCACTCAGACTGCGTCCGCCACCTTTTCCACCACCAGGCCTGCCTTCATGTGCATAAGCCGTTGTGGCGTTGGAGACACCAACTGCGAGGAGCGCAATTACCAGTGCCCCGATAATCCAGCTATATTTATTGTTGATTTTCATATTTTCTCCTTATTACTATTTTAGGTCCTGATTTGAACTTACACCAATAGTAGAAGAAACTTGTAAAGTGAATGTCAACAGAATGTGTGCAAAATATGTAGATGGATAAAGTTCCAGAGAGTGATACTATTTTGGAATGATATAATCTGTCTGTTTTGGTGAAAAAATGAAAATCTCCGTTGTGGTTCCAGTCTATAACAGCTCTGATACACTCCCTTTGCTGGTCGATGAATTAAGGCAGGTGTTGCCCAAAATTACTCCTGATTTTGAATTAATCTTGATTAATGATTGCAGCACCGACTCAAGTTGGGAGGTTATTTCGAAGCTAATAAAGACTTATGCCTGGGTGCGCGGGATTGATTTGATGAGAAATTATGGACAGCATAACGCTACCTTGTGCGGAATTCGAGAAGCTCGCTATGAAGTTGTTGTGGTAATGGATGATGATCTGCAAAACCCACCCCGGGAAATCCCTAAATTAATAGAAAAGTTGAACGAAGGGTTTGATGTAGTTTATGGAGTTGCTCGAAAACGGCAACACACTTGGTGGAAAAATTTGGCATCGGTGATATTCAAACGAGCGATTGCCTTTGTGATGGGTGTCAAAACAGTAAGGGATATTGGGGCGTTTAAAGCCTTTCGAACTGACATTCGTAATTCGTTCAAGGATTTCAAAAGTCCTGATGTTCTTGTAGATGTGTTGCTTTCCTGGGGTGCCTCCCGCTTTACATCTGTATTAGTAGATGAATCGCCGCGTGCTGTAGGAAAATCGAACTACAACTTGTTAAAGCTAATTAAAGTCTCATTACTGGTTCTGACAAGCTATACAACGATTCCTTTGCGGATTGCCAGTATCCTTGGTTTCTTGTTTACTCTTTTTGGCGTGGGAGTACTGATTTATGTATTAACGATATTCTTCACTCTGGGTTCAATCGATGGTTTCCCATTTTTGGCCTCCACTATTACAATATTTAGTGGAGTGCAATTATTTGCTCTTGGAATAATGGGGGAGTATTTGGCGCGGGTATTTGAGAGAACAGGGGGACGCCCTACGTATACGATTGCTCGAATCGTTGAAAAATGAATGTAGTAATTCTGCAACCATCTTATATCCCCTGGCGTGGCTATTTTGATCAGATACGCCAGGCGAATTTATTTATCTTCTATGACGATATACAGTATGACAAGCATGGCTGGCGCAACCGAAATCAAATTAAAACTGCTCAAGGCAAACAATGGATAACCATCCCTGTACACAGCAAAGGCGTGACAAATGGAATTCCGATCAAGGATGTCCGAATCGACTGGAGCAAACCCTGGGCTAAAAAACATCTTAACACCTTAACTTATGCCTACGCCAAAACACCTTTTATTCGATCATTTCGGCCGTGGCTTGAAGCCGTTTATAATCGCAGAGACGAGTTCCTTGCCGATTTCATAATTGATACGACGGTTGAGTTGGCAGGAAAACTGGGGATTACAGGTACAAAATTTATACGTTCCTCTGAAATCAAAAACATTGAGGGACAGAAAACAGATCGCCTAATCCAGATATTACAGCATGTAGGAGCCCAAAAGTACATCAGCGGCCCATCCGCGCGTGACTATATCCAACAAGAAAAATTTGACGATGCCGGTATCACATTAGAATTCATGGAATACGATTATCCTGAATATCCACAATTACATCCACCATATGATCCGTTTGTAACAATTTTAGATTTACTTTTTATGGTCGGAGATGATGTGCTTCCATATTTTGTGAATCAAAAAAGGTATCCAAGTGGGCATTGAGAAAACACAAAAGGATTTGATTAAGTACTTTTCAAAAAAACTAGATACCCATGGACCTATACCCAAAGGGGTGGATTACAATGGTCTAAAATCCCAGGAAATCCGGTTTGAGCAACTGGTAAAGGTGATCGATCCTGATCAATCATTTTCAGTGATAGATTATGGCAGCGGTTATGGTGCAATGTTTGATTTCCTCCATCAAAAGGGTTGGGATTTTGAATATTTCGGCATTGATCTGATTGAAAAAATGGTAATCGCTGGGCGTGAAACACATAATAAATTTCAAAATGCACATTTTACAAATGATGAAAAAGAAGTTCCTATAGCAGATTATTTACTGGCTAGCGCAATATTTAATATCAAATTGGATACATCTGATAATGAATGGATTGAATTCACCCTTCAATCCCTGCGCAAAATGAATGTGCTTTGCAGCAAGGGTTTTTCTTTTAATATGTTGACGAAATATTCTGATGCTGAACGCAAGACAGAACGGCCTGATCTGTTCTTTGGTGACCCATTGGTTTATTTTGATTTCTGTAAACAAAACTTTTCCAGAAATGTAGCCTTGCTTCACGATTACGACCTCTATGACTTCACTATCATTGTTCGCAAGGAAGTCTAAAGTTTGCGATGGAAATTGTTCAGGCGCCACGAGCATCTGCAATTCTCTATAATATATTAATTAATCAGGCCAATCACGATCCCTGGCTCCTACCAGCTAACATATGCCCAATCGTCCCGATTACTTTTTTTAAAGCCGAGGTCTCATTTGAGTTCGTAGATATTTCAGGCGGGACACTGCAGATGGATCTGAAGCAAGTCGAAGGTCGCTTGAAGCGAGCCGCGTACGGGGGCATACTATATGCTCATACGTATGGAGTGCCATCCACGCCCGACGAATTTCTTCAAAGTGTTAAATCTAAATTCCCAGACTTGCTGCTAATCGATGATCGTTGTTTGTGCAATCCAGATCTCGAACCGAACCCAGTCATAATTGCAGATGTAGTTTTATATAGCACTGGTTATGCCAAAGTGGTGGATTTAAATTCTGGTGGATATGCTTTTATAAATGATAATGTTCAATATCATCCAGTGGATTTACCACATACTCCTAGCGCTTACATAGAACTTGAGCAGGGCTATAAACAAGCGATAAAAAATCGCACGCCCTACATTTATAACGAAAGTGATTGGTTGCAAACCCAAGCCGATTTTCCTACATGGTATGATTACCGCCAGCAAATTTCAGATGGGTTAATACACTCGAACAAACAACGCAATTCTTTAAATTCATTTTATGCAGATCATCTTCCAGCCGAAATTCAGCTTTCATCGGAGTTTCAATCCTGGCGCTTCAATATTCGTCTGAAAAATAAAGACAAAATACTAAATGCTATTTTTGCAGCAGGATTATTTGCCAGCTCGCATTACGCCTCCCTTGCTGGTATCATGGCTCCTGGCGAATGTACACAAGCTGAGTCATTAGCCAATGAAATCATCAACCTCTTCAATGATCGCCACTTCGATTTGGAAAAAGCCGATCAGGTTTGCAAGCTCATCAGGGAGACACTTGCTTGAGTGAAATCCGGGTCGACTTTAACCGGCCAGAGCCGTTTGGGCGAGAATTGGAGTATATGGCTGAAGCGGTTGCCAATGGTCATATTTCTGGAGATGGGCCTTTCACAAAAAAAGTTCATTCCTTTTTAGAACGAGAACTTCCTGTACCTAAAGCGTTGCTAACCACCTCATGTACACATGCTTTGGAAATGGCAGCTATTTTGCTGGATATTCAGGATGGGGATGAAGTTATTGTCCCATCATTTACATTCGTTTCTACTATCAATGCTTTTGTTCTGCGAGGCGCCCGTCCGGTCTTTGTTGATATTCGGCCTGATACCCTTAACTTAGATGAATCCAAACTAGACGCGGCCATTACTCCCCAAACCAAAGTAATTGTCCCTGTGCATTATGCCGGTGTGGGCTGTGAGATGGACGCCATCATGCAGATTGCCAACCAGCGCAATATTCCCCTTGTGGAAGACAATGCCCATGGCCTGTTTGGAAAATATAAAGGCCAACACCTTGGGACATTCGGTGTGATGGCCACTCAATCCTTTCATGAGACCAAAAATTTCACAAGTGGAGAGGGTGGCGCTTTATTGATCAATAATGCTGAATTAATTGAGCGTGCCGAAATCATCCGTGAAAAAGGGACGGACCGCTCGCGTTTCTTCCGTGGTCAGGTGGATAAATACACCTGGGTTGACATAGGCTCATCCTATTTGCCTTCCGATATATTAGCAGCTTTTCTATATGGCCAACTCGAACAACGAGACCAGATTCAATCTCATCGTAAAACCCTGTGGGAGACATATTTTACCGCTCTAACAGATTGGGCGAAGATGATGAGTGTTGCGCTGCCGACAATTCCCGCCCACAGCGATCATTCATACCATATGTTTTATATCCTCCTTCCTAACCTAGAATTACGCCAGAAATTCATTAAGTATCTTCGAGAACTTAGAATCTATAGTATGTTCCACTATCTGCCTTTGCACCTGTCTGATATGGGAAAACACTTTGGTGGCAAACCAGGTGATTGCCCTGTTACAGAAGATATCAGCGACCGATTGGTGCGATTGCCATTCCACAATGGACTTAGTGCGCCAGAGCAAGAACAGGCGCTTGAGGCGATCCTTGAATTTAAAACCTAATAATGCTAGATAGATTTTGGACGAACTTGGGGATAGAAAAGCGATTATCCCGCTGGGCGGCTCCAATTGCCCTGTTTGTGATTACCTTTTTCTCATACGGAATATTCGCTTATCAGCAAGGCTTTCACTGGGACGATTGGGGGTTTGTATGGTTAATCCGTACACTGGGTAAACCCGGCCTTTTCGATTATTTCGCAACCAATCGTCCGTTCCTGGCTTACGTGTATTCTGTGACGACTTCCATTTTTGGAACAAACCCGTGGGCGTGGCAATTGTTTTCCATTTTCTTCCGGTGGCTGAGCGCAGTATCTTTGCTTTGGATGCTTAGAATAATTTGGCCTAAATACAAGCAGCAAATATTTATCATTTCTATTTTATTCTTGATATACCCTGGCTTTAATCAACAAGCCATATCTATTACCTATGGTCATTTTTTTCTGGCACAAACTCTTTTATTTATATCGATAGGGTTAATGCTCAAATTTGCAAGCGATCCGCGGCGGCTTTGGTGGGCAGGTGTGCTTGGGGTTTGTTTGTCTGCATTCAACCTTTTTTCTACAGAATATTTCGTAGGTTTGGAATTACTTCGGCCATTGCTGCTATGGTACGGACTTCGTGAGCAATTCCCTAACTGGAGATCACGACTGAAACGGGCTACCCAAACCTATGGGCCCTTTTTCCTGACTCTACTAGGATATTTGTATTGGCGCTATTTTATTTTGGGTTTTTATTTATATCAACTCAAACTGGTCTCTGATCTAGAGTCTGCCCCTATTGGGTGGCTTGCAACCCTGCCCAAAAGTATTTGGGACCAGTGGCAGGTTGCCTTTTTACAAGCTTGGTCACAAATATTTCAGGTACCAAATTTTGACGAATATGGTTCTCGCTTGACAGTGATTTATATACTAGTCCTAGTGTTAACGGGCATTGGCTTGTATAAAATTGCAAATCAGTTTATTAAATCTCAAGAGACTGATTGGAGGTTCTCAGCCCGTTTTTTTGGACTGGGTCTTCTATCTTTATTTTTGGCTGGACTGCCTTTCTTAATTACTGAGCTACCCATTCGCCTGACCTTTCCTAATAGCCGTTTTACGTTACCTTTTGCGTTGGGGTCAGCCTTAATCCTTATTGCAATCTTGGAACTATTGCCTCATTCAACACTCAAGATATTAATCGCTAGTGGATTGATCGCCTTAGCAGTTGGAGTGCAATTTAACAATGGCTATCTATGGCGTGAAGATTGGAGATTGCAAAAATCATATTTTTGGCAAATGATTTGGCGCATTCCAGAGCTGCAACCCAACAGCATTTTGCTCTCCAGTGATACGCCGCTTATGTATTCCAGCGATAATTCGTTGACGTTTCCATTGAATTTGATCTACGCGCCTGATAACCATTCTACAGATATCCAGTATGTCTATTATCATCTCTCGGTGCGTTTAGGAAATGAATTGCAGGCTATAAAACCGGGTTTGCCGATTCAGCAGGATTATCTTGCTGCGACGTTTGAAAGTACCAGCGATCAGATTGTCGCCGTGCACTTTTCTCCGCCAGGATGTTTTCGGGTACTGCATCCGGTGTTTGATCGCGATCTGCCATTAGCGCCTGCTTCAGGAGAGATTGCTGAACAATGGTTGAAGTCTGGTGTGCCTGTGCTTCCCAGAACCGCTGCGAAAGCCATTCAAATTTCGAATTTGAATCAAATTAATCCAAACCCAACAATTGATGTCGTTTTGCCTCCAATTTTTGGCTCTGAGCCAACACACACTTGGTGTTATTATTTTGAAAAAGCTGATTTGGCCAGGCAGGAAGATGATTGGGTAAAGGTAGCTGAAATTGGTGATCAGGTATTTGGGATTCCTTACTATCCTGATAATCTCTCTGAATATCTACCCTTTGTAGAAGCGTATGCCCGCACAGGCCGTTGGGAAGAGGCGCGTGACCTGACCCGCAAAACAGCAGACCAGGTCCCATTGCTAGCCCCCGCCCTTTGCGCTATCTGGCAACGGGTGGAGAAAGGCGCATCGACCAATATCACACCAGCGCAAATTAATAAGATGAAGAATGAATTGGGCTATTGTCCTTTTGGCCTAGGAAATTGAACCAATGAAAAATGTGCTCATAACTGGTGGTGCTGGTTTTATCGGAGCCAACTTTGTGCACTATTTACACAAGGTTGAGCCGCAAACCAGGCTCATCAATCTAGATGCACTTACCTATGCCGGCAGCACAGAGAATTTGAAAAGTATGGCTGATTCATCACGGCATATCTTTTTAAAAGGCGACATTTGTGATATAAAACAAGTTAGTCAAATAATGAGGGAGTACAGCATTGATACGATTATCCACTTTGCAGCAGAATCGCACGTAGACCGTTCGATAATCGGACCGGCGCCGTTCATCCAGACAAACGTTGTTGGGACCTTCACATTGCTTGAAGCAGCGAAGCAGGCTTGGGGGCAAGAGAGAAGCGGAAAATTATTTCATCACGTATCGACAGACGAAGTCTACGGATCGTTATCTCCTGAGGAGCCTGCCTTCCAAGAAACCACCGCTTACGATCCACGCTCGCCTTACTCGGCATCTAAGGCCTCCTCCGATCATCTCGTCCGGGCCTATTTTCACACCTATGATCTTCCTGTAACGATTACGAATTGTTCCAACAACTATGGCCCATACCAGTTTCCTGAGAAGCTGATTCCATTGATCATTTTGAACGCGTTGCAAGGCAAGCCGCTACCGGTCTACGGCGACGGTAAGCAGATTCGTGACTGGCTGTACGTGGAGGATCATTGTGAGGCTATTCATCTTGTGTTACATAAAGGGAAATTAGGCGAAACATACAATGTTGGCGGTGGAAACCAACCATATAATATTGACTTGGTTAACAAAATCTGTTCGCTTCTTGACGAGCTCAAACCTGCTACCGATAAATATAGCTTGCTCATCACCCATGTGACCGACCGGCTTGGCCACGACAGACGCTATGCCATGGACACAAAAAAGATAGGTACAGAGTTGGGATGGCAACCAAAGCACGACCTTGACAGCGGCTTGAAGAAGACAGTTGAATGGTATCTCGCCAATATGGATTGGGCGGCAAAGATTTCAAAAGATAGGGATTTTCAAGCATGGATAGATAAAAATTATTTCAAGAGAGGTGAAAATTGAAGGGAATAATAATGGCCGGCGGCAAAGGCACACGCCTCTACCCACTGACACTAGGTGTCAGCAAGCAATTATTGCCTGTGTACGATAAACCGATGATTTATTACCCTCTCTCGATGTTAATGTTGGCGGGAATTCGAGATATATTAGTGATCAGTACGCCTGAAGATTTGCCAGGATTTCGCCGTTTGCTAGGTTCTGGAGAACAATGGGGTACCTCATTTTCATATTTAGAACAGGATCAGCCAAATGGATTGGCGGAAGCATTTATCCTGGGTCGCGATTTTATTGGTGAGCAACCGGTCAGTTTGATTTTAGGTGACAACATTTTTTATGGTACAGGCCTATGGGATTATTTGCGTGATGCATTTCAATTGCGTAAAGGCGCACAAATTTTTGCATACCCAGTTAAAGACCCTAGGGGATATGGTGTTGTCGAATTCGATGATCAATACCGGGCAATCTCTATAGAAGAGAAACCTGAAAAACCCCGTTCACGTTACGTCGTACCAGGATTATATTTCTACGACAACCAGGTCATTGAAATGGCGGCTAACTTAAAACCCTCCTCGCGCGGAGAACTGGAAATTACCGAAATAAATTGTATTTACCTCGATCGCGGTGAATTGCAGGTTCAGCCTTTGGGCCGTGGAGTGGCTTGGCTGGATGCCGGCACCCACGAAAATTTGCTCCAAGCAGCCAATTTTGTCCAAACCGTGGAAGAGCGCCAAGGATTAATGATCGGTTGTCCTGAGGAAGTAGCATATCGAGTAGGCTTTATTTCAAAAGAACAATTGCGCGCCTTGGGCAAAATTCTGGTTCACAATAGTTACGGTGATTATTTGCTTCAACTGGCGGATGAGGAATAACTTAAAATTACGGTCCGGTAAAAATTGTGGAATCAAGTGTATTTTTGCTGGTTTCCACAATTTCAAATGGTAAAATCCATTCCTGATGAGCCCCAAAATCCAAAAACTAACTGTTGATCTGGTTATTCCGGTATTCAACGAAGTCGATGTCATCGCAGAGACACATGCCCATATTTGCACCATCATTGACAGCATGCCCTACAATTTTACGTTTTATTATGTAGATGATGGTTCGGATGATGGTACGTTAGATTCGCTGAAAGCATTGGAGGATACTCGTATAAATGTACTCGAACTAAGCCGTAACTTTGGCCACCAGGCTGCATTAACAGCAGGCATGGATGTGACACAGGGAGACATTGTCATTACTATGGATGGCGATGGTCAGCACCCCCCGCATATGATCCCGGAATTGTTAGCTTTAATAACCCAGGGATATGACATCGTACAAACTCAACGAATGGACGAATCTCAACCTGCTTCGTTCAAAAAATGGACTTCGAGGTTGTTCTACCGTTTGATCAACTCTATTAGCGGAACGAGTATATTGCCTGGCGCGGCTGATTTTCGGGCTATGTCTCGTCAAGCCGTAGATGCGATAAAATCCATGCCTGAGTATCATCGCTTTTTGCGAGGTATGGTCTCATGGATCGGATTTTCAACGGTCATCTTGCCCTATCAGCCTGCGAAACGGATGCGGGGTACCTCAAAATATTCTTTTTCCAAAATGTTCCGGCTGGCAATGGATGCAATTTTTTCATTCTCCTTGATGCCGTTATATATTGGTATGAGCATGGGTGGGCTTTTATTGTGTCTCGCATTAATTGAAATGATCTATGTTCTTTCATTTTGGGTGACCGGGAGCACATCAAACCTCGCCCCAGGTTGGAGCTCACTCATGTTTGTCATCTTAATTGTAGGGGGAATATTGATGATCTTATTAGGCTTTATCGGTGTTTACGTGGGTTATATTTTCCAGGAAGTCAAAAGACGTCCGATATATCTCGTCAAACGTAATGCAGACAACAAATATGACTAAATCAGAAATATTTGAGATATTCTTCTTGCGGCATGGTGAGTCCGTTGGCAACGCAGAATCTCGCTGGCAGGGTCAGGCCGATTTCCCGCTAACAGATAAAGGACGGGAGCAAGCCCGATCACTAGCCCACCGATGGCTAGCGGAAGGGCAAGGCTTTAAATCTATACTTTCTAGCCCACTAATACGGGCGAAAGAAACTGCTGAAATCCTCGGCGACGCTTTAGATGTCGCAGTTGAAACCGATCCGGTTTGGCAGGAACGCGACATTGGTGTAGCGGCTGGTATGACCGCTGAAGAAGTGAAACGACACCTTGCCGATCGTGAATTTGCGACACCATATTCGGCATTTGTAGAAGGCGGAGGCGAAGGAGATTGGGTGCTTTATTTGCGGGCCGGCCAGGCATTACAAAGCCTGCTTAGGCGCTCAGCAGGGAAATATCTGGTGGTCTCGCATGGCGGATTGCTTAATCAAGTCATGTATGCTGTTGTTGGGATCACACCACACGCCAGTTTCAGCGGTCCGCGCTTTCGGTTCAAAAACACAGGTTTTGCACACTTGACCTATCGCCCAAATTTACATCAATGGCAAATCAACGTGATCAATGACCATTCACATTGGAACGGAAAGGGCCCAAAGTAGGCGGCTTTATGGCAATCTCGCAAGACGATATTTCTCAACTTAAAGTTTTGATTTTTGGTGCAGGCGCAATAGGAACCTATATCGGCGGAAGTTTAATTCTGAACCAGCAAAATGTTGTTTTTATAGAGCAAGAGAAAGTCGCGGAAAAATTGCACGAACGTGGTTTGAGGCTCGGGCTCTCGCTAGATACACGTCGCAAAGAAAAAGATGCATTTTTGATCGATCCGGCGTCGTTTGTCATCGCATCTTCTTTGGAGGATGCACTCAGGTACGGACCATTTGATGTTGCAATTTATGCCTTGAAATCCTTTGACACTGCCGGAGCTTTGGAAGGTATCCAGCCTTTTGTGGATAGAATGCCACCTATATTATGCCTCTCAAACGGTGTGGATAATGAGCCTGCTATCGTAAAAGTCTTAGGAAGAAATAAAGTAATCTTTGGCACAGTTACAACAGCTATCGGGCGGCACAGCGCGGGTGATATTGTGCTCGAAAAGCTGCGCGGAGTTGGAATAGGTTCTTCGCATCCACTTTCTGAGCGGCTGATACTTGTTTTCAACAATTCTTTTCTCAATGCCCAGCCATTTTCCGACCCAATAAGCATGAAATGGTCCAAGATGTTGACAAATCTGCTTGCAAACCCTGTTTCTGCAATTTTGGATATGAACGCTTCAGATATCTATTCTCACAGAGGCCTATATAAATTAGAAATATCTATTCTGCGCGAGTGTTTGGCGGTAATGAAAGCTCAAAATACTGAAGTAGTAGATCTCCCGGGTACACCTGTACGAGCTTGAGGATTTGCAACGAAGTTACCCTTATGGTTATCTAAACCTTTCTTAGGCCGGGCTGCCGGGAGTGGCCGTGGTGGAAAGATGCCTTCTTTCCATATTGACCTACACGCTGGACGAGGAAAAAGCGAGGTGGACTATTTGCATGGGGCTGTCGTTCGGGCGGGTAAGAAAGCCAGAGTGCCGACTCCTGTAAATAAATTATTGACGGATATTTTAATGGGAATGACTAATGGGAAAATTCCCTTAGGAGAATATTCCCGCCAGCCTGAGAAATTGTTGGCCAAGTTATAACGAATTCATACCTCAGGGGCCCTCGGGTAACGCTACCGATATAGTGATATGATACCTGCCCCATTAAAAGGAATTTATGAGCAAGGCCTCGAAAATTAAACAAACACAACCCCGCCCAGATGTGGATGTCCATCTCCCTGACGGGCGTGTTCTATCTGGGCCACGCGGCGTCATGGTCAGTGATTTCTTGGAGACGGTTTCTGAAAGCTTCGAGGCTCCAATAGTTGCTGCGGTGGTCAATGGGGAATTAAGAGAGTTAAATTACCCTATCAACATCGAATCAATAATCAAACCTGTAACCATGTCTGAGGCGGATGGTGCACGCATTTATCGCCGCTCACTGACCTTTTTACTCGAAATGGCTTATCGTAGTCTGCATTCGAAAGGCAAATTGACGATCGACCACTCGGTCTCATTCGGGGGGTATTACGGTCAGGTTTTCGAAAGGCAGGCACTTACCAAATCCGAGATTGAGGCGTTAAAAGCGCGCATGCAGGAGTTGATCGACGCAGATATCCCTTTTGAACGTCAGGAAATCCCTATCGCAGAAGCCATCGAATACTTTCGCAAATTTGGGCTTGAGGATAAGATCAAACTGCTCTCACACCGACAAAAAGATTATCTGACACTCTACCGTCTGGGGGAAAGCATGGACTACCACCATGGCTATATGGTGCCGTCTACAGGGTACTTGCGCTGGTTTAATCTGCACGAAACGGACGGTGGATTCACACTGCGATTTCCGCAAAGACACGCCCCAACAGAATTACAGCCGCCTGCTACGTATCCGAAATTATTAAAAACTTTCCGCCAATACGGAGATTGGCTTGTACGATTGGGCATTAGCAACGTAGGCGCGCTAAATGATGCAATTCATTCTGGCCGTGGACAGGAGCTCATTTTGGTATCTGAGGCGCTGCATGAGCAACATATCTCAGATATCGCCCGTCAGATCGCTGACAGATACGAAAAGCTATCGCTTGTGTTAGTTGCTGGGCCGTCCTCTTCAGGCAAAACCACATTCTCGCGGCGTCTCACCGTGCAATTGCTGGCGCGTGGTATTTCCCCTTTCCCACTTGAACTCGATAATTATTTTGTTGATCGCGATAAAACACCCAAGGATGAAAACGGACAGTTTAATTTTGAAGCCGTCGAAGCACTCGATCTGCATTTACTTGCAGAGCATTTGCAGCAATTGGTGGCCGGAAAAACTGTGCATATGCCACACTACAATTTCAATACGGGATTGAGTGAGCCCGGAGAGACTATCAAATTACAGCAGGGCCAGATCATAATTTTGGAAGGCATTCACGGCCTTAACCCCCGCTTGATTCCTGAGGCGTTGTCAGAACGTGTCTTTCGTATCTATGTTTCCGCCCTGACACAACTCAATCTAGACCGACACAACCGGGTATCTACTACAGACACGCGTCTTATCCGTCGCATTGTGAGAGACGCTCGCGAACGTGGTTACAGCGCACAGGACACCATTTCACGCTGGGAATCTGTCACACGGGGCGAGAAGCGTAATATTTTCCCCTATCAGGAGAACGCAGATGTGATGTTCAATTCAGCGCTAGCTTTTGAACTTGCAGGCCTGAAACAATTGGCCGAGCCGCTTCTAAGACAAGTTCCACATGGTATTCCTGAGCACATCGAATCTAAGCGCCTGCTGGCATTTCTGGAATGGTTCTTGCCATTAGATATCGACCTTATTCCTGAGAATTCTATCGCCCGTGAATTTCTGGGCGGCTCCAATCTCAAAGATTTTATTTTTTGGAAAGAGAAGTCTCATTAAGAATCGGATGTGTAGTGAAAACCTACCGATTAGGTCACATTTAAAATTAAACGAACAAACCAGAAAGTAAATATTATTCCCACCCCAAATGCCCCACAAGCGAAATTGACCCAATCATTGTTCAGCCAAATCCATCCACGAATTCGGGTTGTCTGTGTGCCGCAATCATGTGTGGGATGGCGCTCTGTCTCTTTCTTGCAAGAGGGGCAATAATAAATCCCTTGTACGGTCGCGCCTAGGAACGAGTCAAATAGCGCACCAAGAAAGCCTGCGACTGTTACGGGTAAGAATATGAGCCAAGTTATACCAATTGAGAAAAGTAGCTCTGCCAAGAAACCGATAACCATTGCGCCTGCAAGTGATGCCAGGGTACCCAACATTGATACCCCACCCGATGTCCCTTTTTCGACGAGTACACGCAAGTTTGTGATCAACCTGGGCGAAGTCCGATTGAGCACGCCCAACTCCGTGGCCCAGGTATCGGCATTGACAGCTGCAAGCGCAGCCGCGAATCCCAGCCACGGCCAAGTCTCTCCGGGGTATAAGACATGCAGCCCTGCAAACAGGGCCGGGATAGCTCCATTACCCATCACCTGACCGGCATCACGCTGATTTCCTTTGGCGTATTTCTCACTGGCTTCGCGCTTGTGAGCATCAAAGGCGCGGCTCAAGGCACTAGAGCTGATGAAAAATGCGAGTAAGAGAAATGCCCACCGCCAGCCGCCTAGGCCAAAAATCATTGTCCCAATTAAGAACGCCGCATACGCCCCACTGCGATCCAAACTACGGACGCGGAAGGCTAGATAGGCGATTAGGCTGGCGAGTAAAATTGCTACACTGAGTTGCATTTATCAAGTACCAGAAGGGCTTTGGCAAGCGAAAGACTTGGCTTTGTTTCCCTCCATTAAACAGGGCTGGAAATGATTAACAAGACTGCCAGCAAAAACAATAAACTGGTTAGCGAACTTGAACCCCAAATGAGTATCGCCAAAATCCGATGGGTTCGCCAACGATAGAAATACAATCCGGAGAAAATCCCGGTCAGAAAAAAAAATGCGCTTACGATTGGTAGCAGTATCAACTGTGCCGGCGGAGAAGGGGGCAGGGGTATACCAGAGGGAGTAAATCCTAGAGAGATTTGGCTTAGTGAAGGGATAATCAGTCCTACCCAGACTACAATTCCGATATTTAAGAATAAGCCGACCAACCACATAAATCGTACGGCAGAATTATCCCAAGCACGCGTGAAAATAAATGATGGGTAAATTGATTTCGGTTCAGCGGGCGTCAGGCTGCCCATCTCAATGATACGGGCAAAGGTTTGCGCGAATTTAGCAGCATTAGATGGTGAGATTGCATAAACTCGTTTGGCAGTTGCCACAAGTAGCAAGTTACGCGCGTCCGCTGCGATGAACTCGACCACGCCCAGGTCAGGGTGGCGGCGTAGCCCCAGCACGGCACCCGGTATGGGTAACCATGGCAATCTTAGGGGCGTCGTCAGATCGCTGGCTGGGCGCATCCATTCTATGTCAGTCAGTGGGATATCTTCATCGCGTAGTCCCCAGCGTATTTCCAGGCTGTCTCGGTCGAGAATGTACTCTGCGCGAGACAATGCGTAAGCGCGATACACAAATAAAGGTATGGGGACCAGCGCCAGCAATCCATCCAGTAAGAAAATAACAAAATTTGGGCCAACATCGGCACGGAATAGATTCAAAAATCCCCAGGCAGAAAGCCCGCTTAACGCAACCACGATAAGGATGTGAATTAGCAATCCCCTCCGTTTGGCAGGCGGATAATAACTACTATCGTTCACGCTGCACTCAGGATCTCCCTGATTGACTGACAGACGTAATCCACCTGGTCTTGCCGCATAACACCGGAAAATGGCAGCGCCAATCCACGCCTGCCCAGGTCTTCGGTTACGGGAAAATCGCTTTCGCGATAACCAAAGCGCTCGATCATATAAGGCTGCAAATGGATTGGCAAGAAATACGGCCGGACAGGTACGCCTTTATCTTTGAGCTGTTTTACCAATGTATTTCTGTCGATATTTTGGTCGAGTCGGACAACATAGACGAACCACGACATGCGCGTGGTATCTGGCTCTATGATTGGTGTCTCAAGGCCTGGGATTTTGGTTAAAAGCGCTTCATACCAGTCTGCTACTTGCTGCCGTTTCAATAGCAATTCATCCAGCCTGCCCATTTGGGCCACCCCCAAGGCCGCCGACATTTCATCCAGGCGATAGTTGTAGCCCAGGTGGGTATGCTGTAACCAGACATCGCCGACTGTGCGGCCCTGGTTTCGCAAGGTGCGCATATAAGTTGCAGCCTCTTTGTCATCGGTGACGATCATCCCGCCCTCACCGGTAGTGATCTGCTTGTTTGGGTAGAAGGCAAAGACCCCATAATCCCCAAGAGTGCCGGCCGGGCGGCCTTTATACTCAGCCCCCAGCGCCTCGCAAGAATCCTCGATCACGGTCAGGCCGTGTTTCACTGCCACTGCATTAATAGCATCCATGTCAGCGGGTTGGCCAAATACATCAACTGGAAGGATGGCTTTAAGAGTTGACTGGTCAGTTGCCCCTTTTCTGGGCAAAAATTTCTTAATACTCTTGGCAGCCTCCGCTACCAACTTTGGATCGATGTTGCCAGTACGTGGATCAATATCGACGAATACAGGTACTGCATTTTCGAAGAGCAGCACATTCGATGAGGCCACAAACGAAAAAGGCGTGGTGATGACTAAGTCCCCCGGTCCGATTCCGGCAGCCCGGACGCACAGGTGCAAACCCGCGGTACCTGAGTTTACCCCTAGTGCATGCTTACGACCGATCCGGTCACAGAAGGTCTGCTCGAAGTCCAGGATATGTTGGCCCATGCTCAAAATGGGCGTGTTGATGACCTCCATCACTGCCTGACGATCTGCTTCTGTCAGGTCAGGAGAAGACATTGGAATTTTCATCATATGTTATTCAGTTAGGTCCAAGTAACATTAGGCCCCTACAAAACCATTAGAAGATTTTGAATTTCCTCAACACTCTTATCGAGTGGAACAAGATTTTTATCTTTTGCTGTACGAGCTTTCAATTCTACCATTTCATTTATTAGGCCTCGCTCTCCTACTACTACCCTGACAGAACATCCAATCAAGTCTGCATCTTTAAATTTGACCCCGGCGCGTGTGTCACGATCATCGAAAAGCACAGATATGCTGGCATTTATCAAAGACTCGTACAGTTCAGCCGCTACGGTCTTTGTATCAGATATACGTCAAATGGAGTGGCAGGATGTGGAATTGTCAGTCCATTCTCATCGTGGTGAGTTTCGACCAGGGTATGCAAAATTTTATCGAAGTGGTACCCCTCCTTTGAATCAAGTAAATCGGCTGAGGTTGTGGATAGTGAATTGCCACAAAATGAACACGCACTTCCAACTGCGGCCTGAACCAGATCTGCGGCAATATCAGCTGTGTAATCACGCCCGTAATTAACGTTTTTCAGATGATATCCAAATTCATTTGCCCCGGCCACCAGGTTTGGAGAATCAGTTATCAAATCATCAACGATGATGAATACATCTATCAAATCAATTGGGGCAGCATAGCCTGGCACTGCGCCGGCTGCTTCAATTTCGTCAAGGACGGCTGGTTTTAGCTCTCCAACCTGCGCTTGCAACTTGGCTTCGCTGATTTGCATATCACTGCGTATAACAGCGAAAAGGAGTTTGCCGTCAGATTGACGAGTGTAGAGAGGTGCTTTGGCGGTTTTTTCTTTCGATATGTTTAGAAAATTGGCCAACTCTTCTATAGTGCTGCATTCCGGAGTTGCGACTTTTTCTATGGGAAGCGGCTCTTCTTTTGATGATGGATCCTTGGCGAAAAGGGCTGCCTCGCTGCGGGCTGTATACCCACAAGTTGGGCAATGGATGAGCTCATGTGTCTCTGTATCTAATGAAAAAAAGGTATCCTTCTTGTCGCCGATTACTGGAATGCTACTTTTTGAGAAAAGAGAATCTCCTAAATCTGCTGCTAGATTCTCCAGGTGTGCTAAAGTGTGTTTCCCAAGTTTGGTTGGCTGATTATCACGTGTGAGGTAGCCCCCACGAACGAGGAACGCGAATACCTGGGTGCGGGCGTTGTTGGGGGCTTCGCGTTGGGTTTGGATAGAAAGGGTTTGATATCTCATTTGGATAAAAAGAACCCCCTGAGATTCGATTTATTTTGGGGCCTTCTTTTTCTTAGGGGCAGGTTTTT
>JASJYH010000056.1 GCA_030123675.1 Anaerolineae bacterium
GCACACGTAAACTCGTCCAGTATTTTTCGTTTCTCCGACAGGCTTATTTGCCTATCTGAAAGTAACATTTGCCCTGATGTAATTCGTCCAAGCTTTCCCAATTTTCCCGATACCCGCTTCTTCCGGGTGCGGAATGTGGAATAATGGATATTTTGATTTATTTTTGCCCGGCGCGTAAGCGTAAGTACGAGGCATACCGCTCTGGATGTACTTCCCCGCGCTCAACGGCAGCCAGCACGCTGCAACCCGGTTCGTGAATGTGACTGCAATCGTTAAACTGACAATCTGCTACACGCTCACGAAGTTCTGGAAAATAGCCGTCGATTTCCTCCGGCTCAGTGTCCCATAAAGCCAGCGATTTCCAGCCGGGTGTATCGGCTACATAGCCACCGCCCGCTAAAGGAAACATTTGGCGCACAACCGTTGTGTGCACCCCTTTATTCAAGGCTTCACTGACCTCGTCCACTTCTAGCCCCAGACCAGGTTGGATGGCATTCAACAGGCTTGATTTGCCTGCGCCGCTGGGTCCTGCCAGTGCGCTAATTTTTCCAATCAGCGTGGATTGTAGTTTATCAACGCCCTTTTTATCTGTGGCTGAGGTGTAAATGATTGGGTAGCCAATGTCTGCATACAGGCCAAAAATTTCCTTTGCTTTTTTGCTTCCGACCAAATCTACTTTATTGGCTACGATCACGGATGGAATGCCCTGTTTTTCAGCGATTACCAGGAAACGGTCCAGCATTTTCAAGCGTGGATCGGGGCGTTTGCAGGCGAAGACGAAGACCGCTTGATCGGCATTGGCTAGCAATATCTGCCGGTACTCGCCCTGCGGCCGCGGGTCAAGTCGGATGATGGCCTGCTTCCGTTCTTCGATCTGCTCAATCATCCCAGAGCCATCCGCTAACACCGTGATCTGAACCCGGTCCCCAATCGCAGTCAAGTCGCCTGTGCGCGGACCGCGTTTTAAGCGACCGCGAAGCTGGCAAACAACCGCTCCTTGCTCAGTCTCAACGGTTAAGAAACCAGATTGGGCCCGTATGATTAAGCCAGGAATCGTGCTTTCTGTCATAGTCTCATCTCTTAATCGTTGTCTGGCTTCTTGGTTCTTGTGGGTATTCCGCCAATCGGGGTCGGTGTTTTGGGCACCCCAAAGGATTTTTCCCACCAGAACAGGCTCTGCGGGCTGCCTAGATAATGCACTTGAAGCATGCGTCTGAACATTGGCCCTGCATATTCCGAGCCATCACCGATATTTTCTACAATCACTGCCACGGCGATATCGGGCTTTTCGCTGCAACCTGGCAGTTCATCTCCTTTATCGGCACAATCGGTGTAGCCTGCAAACCAGGCATGCGGATCGCCTCCAGCTGAGCCAGATTCAGCTGTGCCCGTTTTCCCGGCAGCTGGGATGTTCATTCCACGGAGCCGGAAATTGGCCGTGCCAAGCGTATTTTCGACAACGCTGACCAGAGCTTTTTGCAGTATCTCCAAGTTTTCAGCGCGGATGGGTAGGGTAGCGCGTGCTTCAGGCTTAAATACGGTAGTTGGGTCGCCTTCAATCGGTTGAATTCTCTCGACCAGTTGTGGCCGATATACTGTGCCCCCATTGCCTATGGCGGCAAACATCACCGCGGTTTGAAGCGGGGTTACCAAGACGTCCCCTTGTCCTATAGCGGTGTTGACAGCCTGCACCAAACCGGCCGGGTTGGTGATCTGACCGGTTGCTTCAGCTATCTGTTCTATACCAGTAGGAACACCAAGGCCAAATGCGCGCGCCATGTTGGCGATGTCACTACCACGGTCAAAATTGTATAGGTCTAGGCCAATTTGCCAGAACCAGGGGTTGCATGAGCGCATTAAGCCTTCTGGTAATGTTAACAGGCCGGAGGGTGTGGTCGAACTGGTATTACAAAACTCACCTGCCCGGACGGCATCCTGACATTTCTGCCACGTCCAGTCATACCGGATCTTGTCGTTCAAACCCGTCCACTCATACTGACAGTCATAGGTTGTTTCGGGTAGGAACAGACCGCTTTCTAATGCCGCTGAAAAGGTGATCACCTTAAACACCGAACCGAGCGGATACTGGCCTTGCGCAGCGCGGTTAACAAGTGGCTGGTCACCATCATTGAGCAAATTTTCCAGCAGACTGTTGTTGAAATTGTTTGGTTCGAACAGATTGGCATCATACCCAGGCGAGGCCGCCATCGCCATCACACGTCCGGAATCGCGTTCAAGAACCACGATCGCCCCACGAAACCCCGTCAGCGCCTGTTGCGCATAAAATTGCATGTTGCTGTCGATGGTCAAATAAATAGAGGCAGCAGGTTGCGGGTCGCTGCTACCTAGGCGCGAGACGATTTGTCCGCTATTTTCGTCAATGACCAAGAGTGAGCCGCCATGTTTCCCGGCCAGATACTCTTCAGCCCATTTTTCAATCCCAGCAGAGCCTACGCGCTCATCTCCACGATAACCGTCACGGCGGTATTCATCAAAATTTTCTTCCGAGATAAACTGAGTGTAGCCAACTATTTGCGAAGCCAAGCTCTGGTGATAGAACCTGGCTTCGTAGGGTGTCACTACCAAACCGCCGGGGTTGAGCGCTAATATGCGTTCGGCTTCGTCTACAGAACCTTCACATATGGGGATGTACCAATCAAGGCCGGCAGAGGCAACTTCATCACGAATATCATCCGGGTTAATGATGCATAGTTTTGATAACTCGTTAATCAGCGTGCCGCTGGATTTGTCGTTCATCTGCCCGGGGATGATCCCTAAGGCGACCGCATTTGATTGGTTAACAATAACTTCCCCGTTTACATCATAGATGTCTCCACGTGCAGGAATTTTATAATCCATTGCCAGCCTTTTGCCTCCCCCGGCCAACTCAGGCAATATCAAGCCTTGATCCCATTCCAATTTCCACGTATCATCCTTCAGGTTGAGATGGACAAGCATATCACGCGAAATCTCTCCGACCAACGCGGTGTGGTAATCAATACGGAAAGAGACTTGCGCAGTATACGGATTACTGACCTGGGCTGACAGGATTTCGTAATCCAAACTTCCCGCGCTCATGGTGTTGCGTGCGTTGTTGTGCAGATCAGCAAAATCTTCGCCTGAGATGGAATCGCGGTTGGCCTGGCTAATCATCTCGTACATGCTCCCGTAATCATCTGCCGCAAAGGCTTCCAGATAGGTTCGCATAGTTTTTTTCACATCTGGGGGGCTAATTATTTCTACCGAATTGGTAGCCAAAGGTTTAGGCCCTAATTCTGTAATTGCGCTACAACCTGAGAGAATTATAAAAAATAATAGTATTTCCAACCAACGAATGGTTTTCATAGCGTATCTTTATTAACTTGCAAGCGCTCCGCGTAGAATAACGCTGGAGACAGGACACTCATTTTGATTTTCGGTTTCGCAATGAACCCCTGATTCTGAATATATTTCAAATTGTCCTAATAAATAGGCCAGTCGGCAAAGGGGCAAGCCCATCACACTGGTGATACAATTAACAAGGGTATCTACCGGGTGAAATTCCTGATCTTGAATGCCATAGGCGCCAGCCTTATCGAGTGGGTCGCCTGAGTGAACATAGGTCTCGATTTCCGTATCACTGGTCTCTCGCATACCTACATCAATAACAGTTAGATCAGTCAGTAAGCAACTGTCGTTTACACGCAACAGAACCAACCCAGTGTAGACTCGGTGCGTATGTCCGCGTAGGCCTTTCAGCATGCGGGTAGCATCTTCCTGATCTGCCGGTTTTCCTAAAATTTTGCCCTGATCCACAACCGCCGTATCTGCTGCGATGATCACGCTATTAGTTTGCGCGTCTTCAGCCGATTTTCGGGCTTTTGTTTTTGCCAACCGCAAGACATAATCTTCTGGCGCTTCACCAAAGTGTTTGTTCTCGTCTACATCCGCTTCGGTCACATTGAAGGACCAGCCCCCTAACGAAAGCAACTGCTGTCTTCGGGGAGATTTCGATGCCAGAATCAGGTTGGTAATTTCACTCACGGGTGCAGATTCTATCACAATCTCCCTTCTGGCCTGTTAAATGTACCAGCGTGGGGTTGGCCCTAGCAAGTTCTGAAACACTGTTGTACAATCCGTCGAAATGACAGGTTATCTTTAGCGGAGGTGGATATGAAGGAATTAAAGGATCGAATTTTATCTGAGGGAAAGAACCTGGGAAATGGAATTCTCAAAGTTGATGGTTTTATCAACCATCAAGTGGACCCGGCCCTGATGGATTCTTGCGGCAAAGAATTTGCCAATCGCTTCGCTTCGGTCGGTGCGACCAAAGTGCTGACAGCCGAAATTTCTGGTATTGCTCCGGCCGTGGCCACTGCACTGCATCTTGGTTTGCCCGTCGTCTATGCCCGTAAGCACAAACCGATCACAATGCCCGATCAAGTGCTGCTAACGCTAGCGCCATCGCATACCAAAGGACGTACCGTAGAATTGATCGTCTCGCCCGAATATTTGTCTGATGGCGAGAAAGTTCTTATCATAGATGATTTTCTAGCCAGTGGTAACACCATCCTTGGCTTGGTGCGGCTAGCCGAAACCGCGGGCTCAACGATCGTGGGCATCGGAACACTGATAGAAAAAACTTTTGAGGGTGGTCGGGATGTACTCAATTCGCTGGAGGTGCCAATAGAGTCGCTTGCGCGCATAGCTTCTATGGAGAATGATACCTTCACCTTTGCGGAATAATGATTAATTAATTGCGCTAACAGGTGGGTACTTAGTAGGGCCCAACCTATCGGCGTCTTAGCAACCAGATTAAGTCTCCCCTAATTCTCGAGAATATCTGAATTTTATGAACTTATGACTAAAAACATTGCCATTCTTGACTTTGGCTCTCAATTTGCACAACTAATCGCCCGCCGAGTTCGTGAAGCGCAAGTCTATTGCGAGCTGTTTCCTTGGGACACACCTGCTGAGCAAATCATGGCGCTCAAGCCCCAAGGCTACATACTTTCTGGTGGGCCTAATTCGGCCTATGAGACGGATGCCCCGTTCATCCCGGAATTCGTGCTTGCTTCCGGAAAACCAATTTTAGGTATCTGTTATGGTATGCAGGCCCTAACTGTAGCCCTAGGCGGACAAGTTGACCCCTCCTCTGAGCGTGAGTATGGATATGCCGAGATCCAACCATTGTTGCCCGGCACCATGCTGGATGAGCTCTCAAAAGTCTGGATGTCGCATGCAGATCGCATAACGCGTTTGCCGGAAGGCTTTATAGCGCTGGCAAAAACAGACAACAGTTCCTTTGCGGCAATGGGGGATTTAGAACGAAAATATTTTGGAGTGCAATTTCACCCGGAAGTACAACATACACAAAATGGGTCACAACTGCTCAAACATTTTGTGGTTGAGATTTGTGGTGTTCAGCCTGATTGGACGCCTAAATCTATTATTGAAGAGAGCCTGACGCGCATTCGGGCACAAGTAGGAGACGAGCGTGTCTTAGCAGCTGTCAGCGGTGGCGTGGATTCTTCTGTGGCGGCAGCCCTGGTGCACCGGGCCATCGGCGAGCAATTGGTAGCTGTCTTCGTAGATAACGGACTGCTGCGTAAGGGCGAGAGCGAGCAAGTCGTAGCAACCTTTCGAAAGCAGATGGGTGCGGAATTGGTGGTGATCAATGCAGCCGATGAGTTCCTTTCTGCACTCAAAGGCGTAACGGACCCTGAGCGGAAGAGAAAGATCGTGGGTGAGAAGTTCATCCGCATTTTTGAAGCTCAGGCCAAGCAGGTTGGGAAACCAAAGTTTTTGATGCAGGGCACCATCTATCCGGATGTGGTCGAGTCGTCCGCGCCGGATCGGAACAAGGCCGATAAGATCAAGACCCATCACAACGTGGGCGGGTTGCCCGAGGATATGGATTTTGAGTTGGTCGAACCACTACGCTATCTGTTCAAGGACGAGGTGCGGGGGGTCGGAGAAGCGCTGGGGTTACCAGAGTCGATGGTTTGGCGGCAGCCGTTTCCAGGGCCAGGCCTGACCGTGCGTTGCCTGGGCGAGGTCACAGTTGAACGCGTGTCCCGTTTACGAGCAGCGGATGCCATCTTAATAGAGGAATTATCCGTTGCGGGCTTTTTGGGCAAAGCTGCAAAAACGTCCCAGGCCTTCGCTGTTTTGCTGCCCATCCGTTCTGTAGGCGTTATGGGCGATCAGCGTACCTATCAAGAAGCGGTGGCAATCCGGGCTGTATCCACCGAGGATTTCATGACCGCCGACTGGACACGGCTACCGCACGACCTACTGGCAAAGGTCTCAAACCGGATAGTCAACGAAGTAGACGGAATCAATCGGGTCGTGTATGATATTACCAGCAAGCCGCCAGCCACCATCGAATGGGAATAAACGGAGCAGGACATGAATTTTGATTTTGGGGAAGTGCTAACATGGGCCTGGCAGATCACAAGGACATTGACGTACTTGCGCTTGACACAAGTTTTGGAAATCTCGGAGACGCCCATTATCGCAAACCCAGATGCGTAAAATTCTACTAGCATTGCTGGGCCTGACCATATTTGTAGGGCTAAGCACGGCTGTCCGTGCGCAAAGTGAGGGAAAAGCCGAACTTTCTTTGGTCGATGCCCAGGGCTTCCCAACCGTGGTAGCCCTATTGGATGTGTTTGACGCGCAGGGACAGCCCGTCACCGGATTGCAACCTGAAGATTTGACTATCCTGGAGGATGGTATTCCCCACCCGGTTACAGGACTGACTGTTTCAACGCCGCCGGCACAGATTGTTGTGGCGGTCAATCCCGGCCCTGCCCTTGCTGTTCGTGATGCAGAAGGGATCGAACGCTTTGAGCGGGTATCGGAAGTGGTAGCGGGTTGGGCGCGTGCACGCTCATTAGACAACCCGGATGATTTAAGCCTGATTACAATCGCTGGTCCGCTTATCACGCACGCCGAGCCGGACGATTTTGCAGTTTCAATAACCTCCTTCAAGCCTGATTTTCAATCCACAACACCAAACGTGCAATCTTTGGTGATTGCGTTGAACACAGTTAATGAGACAACGCCATTGCCTGGTATGAAGCGCGCCATATTACTCATAACGCCCCATACCGAAGAACCTAACATCGACCTGACATTAAGTGCGGTCGCAGAACAGGCCCTGGATTCGAAAGTACGCATTTTCGTCTGGTTAATAGATGCTGACCTTTACTTTAATAGCCCTAGCGCAATAGCGTTCAAGGCATTGGCTTTGCAAACCGGCGGCAGTTATTTTGCTTATTCTGGCAAAGAGCCCTTCCCTGACCTTGAATCATATTTTGCACCGTTGCGGCATCTATATTCACTAAGCTACGATTCCATGCAAACAACCAGCGGAGAACATTTACTTGCTGTTGATGTGCAAACAGCCTCTGGGAAAATAACTTCTAACAACTATTCCTTTAGCCTGGATGTACAGCCGCCGAACCCAATCCTGGTTGTGCCACCAGGCCAAATTGTCCGCCAAGCGCCGCCAGATGATCCCTTCAATGCTGAAATGTTGTTGCCATTACAACAAGAGTTAGAAATAATCATCGAATTTCCAGACAATCATCCGCGCCCATTAACACGCACGACACTTTATATTAATGGAATTCCTGTGGCACAAAATGATACAGAACCGTTTGACCAATTTATTTGGGATTTGAGCCAACTCAACGAAAATGGGGTACATGAGTTGGTGGTTGAAGCCGTAGATTCCCTGGGCCTTAGTAAGGCCAGTATGGTTTTCCCGATCACCGTAACAGTAATACAGCCTCCTACTGGGGCACAGGCTTTTCTGACAAAATATCGCACCTGGGTAGCTTTTGGGGCGATCATGTTGGCCGGAGGGACGTTAGCTTACATTTTGTATTCCGCCCGGCTGCGCCCCAAGCCCCGCGGCGAGCGACAGGAGGCGCGTAAGCGCAGAAATGACCCGGTAACACAACCGGTAGCCATTCCACAGGCAGAGGCTCCTACAAAAGGGAACCAGGCCAGACGTTTGCCATGGATGCGGCCAGGGAAATTACAGGATGCCCCCGCTTATCTTATGGAAATTGGATCAGAGGGTGAGCCATTAATCAGTCATCCCATTCCATTGGTTGAGAAAGAAACAATCCTTGGAACCGATCCCACACAAGTTAAAAATATCTTAGATCACCCTTCGATTGCGGCCTTGCATGCCCGTCTCCACCGGATGGATGGGAACGATTATCTGCTGGTGGATAACGATACAGTGGCCGGAACTTGGGTTAATTACGACCCAATCCCCAAAGAAGGGCGAATTCTCAAGCATGGCGACATGATACACTTCGGGAAATTAATGTACCGTTTTGAATTGAAAAAACCGCCCGCTGAGATTGAGCCGACGATTACGTTTGAGGTCCCGTCTGAATGATACGCACAGATCGTGCGCATTTGAATACCGTTGCCCTCACACATGCGGGCATGACCGAGAAGAATAACGAAGATCGATATGCTATAACCTCATTTCAGTTGAGCGAAAATGATAAAACACCGTGTTTGCTCGCGGTCGTTGCGGATGGAATAGGCGGGCATCGTGCAGGCGAAGTGGCTTCTGAATTGGCAGTAAACCATATTACACAGGTATTCGCGAAGAGTGATGGGCGTCATCCCAGAAAAACCCTTGAAAGTGCTATTCATGAAGCCAGTGAGGCCATAGCCGACCACGCCTCTTCTTCAGACGAGCATGAAGGAATGGGCGCTACTTGTGCCTGCATTTGGGTGGTTGGAGATAAGCTTTATATTGCCACAATAGGTGATACACGCATCTATCTTCTTCGCGATGATCGCATCCAGCAACTTACCACCGACCATACCTGGATTCAGGAAGCTATCGAGAAAAACATCATCACACCGGAACAGGTGGAAGGCCACCCAAATATGCATATCATCCGTCGGCACCTGGGTTCGGACGAACTGCCCGAGGTTGATTTCCGCATGCGCCTGGACGACAACCAATCTGACTCTCAGGCAGAGGACAATCAGGGTATGCAAATTCTGCCCGGAGACACATTTTTGATTTGCAGTGATGGTCTAACCGATCTGGTTTGGAATGACGAGATCGGCAAGATTATCAGCTCGAATTCAAGTCTTAAAGCTGCTGCAGAAAAATTGGTAGAAACAGCCAACCAGCGCGGCGGGCATGACAATATCACCACCGTACTTGTTAGTGCCCCTCAAGATTTAAGGGATACGAAATCAAAATTTAAGACCTGGCTCCGTCGATAATTGGGAGGGGGATTTATACCCTTGCTGATTTTTGCCTTCGCCTCTGTCCTGACCTTCAATCTGCTACGGACCACAGTTTTTGCTATCGCTACCCCAACGGTCACTGCCAGCCCCGTCCTGACAGCGACTCACATTAGCACGCCGGACTACCCAGCTCCACGCAGACAAGCACGCAAACAGGTACGCCTTCCGCGACAAGCCTAACGGATACTCCTGGTTTAGTTTCCAGGGTGATTCCAAGGTACATTCCCATCCCATAAAAAAAACCCCGATTTCAGCAACCGAGGGTTTATTTCTATATTCATGAATTTCGAAGGCGGGCTTAGATGTGGTTCTTCATTTCATTAAATCATCTTCGTTTTCCTTAGAAGCATTAATTTTGCGGAACTTTTCAAGCGTGCGATAAATCCTTAGCAAGACCGGCCCCAACAAAAAAAGGATAAGAACCAGCAGAATGATTAATTCTGTCCAGCCGATGGCAAAGATGGGGCGGCAAGCCACTGGAGCAAACGCGAGAATTGCTAACGAAATGAAAATGCGATTCTTGCGGAGTAAATTCATCAGCTTACAATTTCTTTCACGCGCCCAACTTGCCCGCTTTGCAAACGGACTTTGATCCCGTGCGGATGCGTGGCTGATTTTGTCAGGATGTCTTTGACAATTCCATCAGTTAGTTTGCCAGTTCTTTGGTCACTCTTCAAAACAATCCGAACTTGTAGCCCGGGTTTGATGTTAGTTCGTTTTGTGCCGCTCATACTATTTCAACATGCCTCTCATAAAACCCAAAAACGCCTGCACATCATTAAAGTTCGTGAACGGTCCTACTGAAACACGGACCGCGCCGGTAGATTTGCCGTCTATGCACACGCGGAAATCATCCAAGGATAGGCGGCTTTCGTGTTCGGGTTGCGCAAAGCAAGCAGCCAACTCCATGCTCGAGAGCTCCAACGAGATCTCGCCAGCGCCGGGGTTGCAAAAGCAACCTGTCCGTAATGAGATGTTGACTTGGTTGGCAGCCTCTTCGATAGCGCTATGCTCAATTGGCACGCCAGCTTTGTTGTAGCAGTTGAATGTCACAGCCCCGCCGCGATCTTTAGTATCCGTTGGGCCGTAAATGCGAACCAGCGATTCGCCCGTGCTGTGCGTCATCATATTCAAGTTATCTAGCAGCCAGCCAGTCAGGCAACCCACTCGTTCCTGGATGACATCGTAGCCAATCGATTCGATGTGCTTGAGTCCGATCTCGATGGCAGGGATATTAAGATAATCAAGGGTACCGTCTTCAAAAGCAGCCGATCCGTCAGCCAAGTAATATTTGTCTCCCATCACGGATGCAACAGTGATCGTCCCGCCTGCAAACCAGGGACGCTGTAATTTTGCCAGGGCCTCTTTGCGAGCGATCAAAGCGCCCAGGCCGGTTGGATAACCAAAAATCTTGTAGAAAGAAATGGGTACGAAGTCAGGCTGCACTGCAGAGAGGTCCAACTTGCTGGTCGGCACGTAAGCAGCTGCGTCGAGCAGCACGTCCCAGCCGGCTGCATGTGCCCGTTCGATCCAATCCAAGGGGTGCTTGACACTCGAATAGTTTGATTGGGCGGGATACGCAAACAGGTTATGCTGCCCTTCCTTGGCCCGAGACAGGTATTCGTCCAATTGTGATTCGACCACGCGCATGTCGGGCAGTGCAACCGGTATATAAGTTACTTCTGCGCCTCTGGCGCTGGCGAACTCTCGAATCCCATTGACAGAGTTGTGATTGTCGAAGGTTAATAGATAATGCCCGCCCGAAAATGGATACGACTCGCCCACCAATTTGAGGGCACCGCTGGCGTTGGGAGTAAAGATGCACAGATATTCTTCGGGGTCGGCGTTGAAGAATTTGAGCACATATTCGCGCGCGTGCTCCACCAATTCGGTGGATTTTACAGAAGTCGGATTGGATGAGTGCGGATTTCCAAATGTGTTTTCAGTGAGCAGTTTCTGATGCGCCCGGATCTGCGACTCAGCGTAAATCCCGCCGCCAGTGTAATCAAGATAAACATGCTCAGCTTCGTCGAGCCGGGCATAGTCCGTGGCGCGCAGTTGGTCTAGTATTTCGGTGGTCGCGTATCTGGGATAAGCTTCCAGAAACTGTTCGAGGTCAGGTTGATTTTCAGACATGCTGTCTCCTGCTCTAATATTACTCGCAGAATGTGTTTTGTAGGGAATAAATGCGAGGACAGACAATTTTCATAGGAAGTGGACAATGAATTGTATTTTGATTATATTGCAAAATACAATGAATAACGGTAAGATAAAATTAGGAGATAATTATGACTGCTCGTCTTTCAAAAATTTTGAAAGAACTCAAACTAGGACTCGCCCGTATCTATGGGGATAGACTGGATAGTGTGATCCTGTATGGTTCCCAGGCGCGTGGAGATGCAGGTTCTGATTCAGATCTTGACGTACTGGTCGTTCTTAAGAAAGATTTCAATTATGGGGAAATGCTCGATCTTTCCAGCGACCTGGTAGCATCACTATCTTTGGAAGAAGATATAGTAATTTCTAGGGCTTTTGCATCTCGCGAGGAGTTTGAACTAAAGCAGTCTGCTTTCCTCATGAACGTACGTCGCGAAGGAATCGCCGTATGAATCCCGAAGTTGGGACGTTACTTGTAAAAGCCAATCGCAGCAGGAAGGCGGCCCACCGTTTGCTCGAAGATGGCGACGTAGATTTTGCGGCTTCACGAGCATACTATGCCATGTTCTACATCGCTGAGGCCCTCTTGTTGGCGCGCGACCTGTCCTTTTCCAGCCATTCAGCGGTTATCGCCAATTTTGGCAAAGAGTTTGCCAAGCCTGGAATTCTCAATGTGAAATTCCATTCATACCTAATTGATGCGCAGGATAGGCGAAATGTTGGGGATTACAGTATTCGGGATGCCGTCAGCAAAGCACAGGCCGAAGAAATGATTGAGTGGGCAATTAAATTTCTTCAGGCGGCTGAAAAGTATCTTTCACAGGCTATCTAAACAGAATTACATTCAAATAAAAATGAGTGATAGGTCAAAATCCTGTCACCCATTTCTCGTTATTGATAACCGACCACTGAATTATGCTTTCTGGTGCCCCTTTTCTTGCTTTTGAAATTGGCTCATGTACAAGTCGTAATAAAATCCTTTTTTGGCCAGCAGTTGGTTGTGCCGCCCGCGTTCAATGATTTTGCCCTGATCCAGTACCAAGATGACATCTGCGTTGACGATAGTGGACAAACGGTGGGCGATGACAAAGGCCGTTCGGCCCTCAAGCATTTCGTCAAAGGCCTTTTGGATCAGCCGTTCGGTGCGGGTATCGACCGAGGAGGTTGCTTCGTCTAGGATCAGGATTTTCGGATCGGACAAGGCTGCCCGCGCAATGGACAGCAATTGGCGCTGACCCTGGCTCAGGCCGGAGCCGCGCTCGCCCAACACCGTCTCATATTTTTCGGGCATTCGGTCGATAAAGGAATCTGCATAAGCCAGCTTTGCTGCGGCTTTCACTTCCTTGTCAGTTGCGTCTGGGCGCCCAAACCGGATGTTATCCATAACGGAGGCGCTGAACAGGAAAGTATCCTGTAATACGATCCCAATCTGACTGCGTAGCGATTCGGGGGTCACATCCCGCACATCAATGTCGTCAATTTTGACCGAGCCATCCGTCACATCCCAGAAGCGTGGCAACAGGTTAACAATGGTAGTTTTCCCGGCACCGGTTGGGCCAACGATAGCAATCGTCTGACCGGGTTCGACGCGGAAGGATACATCCTTAAGCACAGGTTCATCCAGCTTGTAGGCGGACGAGACGTGCTCGAATTCTACTTTGCCGACGATTTCTGGCAAATCCCGAGCGTCCGGTTTTGACTGCACCGCCGGCACCTCATCCATAATGGCAAAGATGCGTTCCGCGCCCGCGATTGCGTTCTGGATATTGGTCCACATGACAGAGATCTGCTGGATGGGCCGATTGAAATTTTGCACGTAGGCCAGGAAGGTCACCACCAACCCAAGCGAGACGACCGTGCCCAAAAGCGGCTGTCCTTGCAGCAGATACCAGCCGCCGGTACCGGCGACGATAGCCAGCGCTATATATGACATAGCTTCCAGCGTCGGCCCAAGCGCAGATGTGAAAGCCACTGCTCGAACGTTTGCATCCCGGTTGGCGGCATTAACCAATTTGAAATGGTTAATATTTTCGTCCGCGCGGTTGAAAGCCTGCACCTCGCGTACAGCGGAGATAGTTTCCTGCAACTCGGTATTGACCGATCCGATCTCCTCGCGTGCCTTACGAAAGGCTACCCGGGCCTGATTTGAAAAGTAAATGGTTGCCAGGAACATCAGCGGGGCCACGGCCAGGGCGAGTAAGGCGAAAGCCAGGCTGGTGACCAACATATTGTAAGTTATCCAGACCAACAACAAGATGCTGCTAAATACTTGTACCAACGCGAACGAGACAGCCTGCTCAATGGCAGTCGTGTCGTTGGTGATGCGACTCATCATGTCGCCGGTTTCGTTTTCAGTGTAAAACCCAAGCGACAGTTTGTGCAAGTGCTCGAAGACCTCTACGCGCAGCTCGCGCAGCACATGCTGACCGCTCCAGGTCATGAAGTAAAAAGTCAGCCCCATCATTATTGCATTGATCAAATATAGGACACCCATAATGATTACCAACCGAAGTAGACCCTGGTTGCGCTCTTCACTAGTCAAAAGATCTGATTCAGGGGCCGGGAAGTCGTTTATCGTAAAGGCGCTATTGATGATTTTGTGAGTCAGGCTCAGCGTATTTGGGTCACTGGTCCCAAGCCAACAGTTTGATTCTGATTGACTGGTTTGAGTCTCAGCAACTGGGGACGAAACAAAACCACTGTTGACACCAAGTGGCACGAGGAAGCAATCTGTGGCTTGCCCAAATAAATCGGGTGTGGTTACCTGAGTCCAAGTAGCAATTGTGACGAACCCAATAGCTATAACCATCATGTGCCAGAAGCGGCCGAAGTATGCACCCAGGCGAGAAAGGGTTTCCCACAGATTGCGGGGCTTCAGGGTTTCTTTTTCGAGCAGGGTGCGCATACGGCTATCGGGCATCATGCTTCCACCTCCATAGCGCGCTCCGTCTCATAAGTCATTATTTGCGAGTGGTAGATTTCTGCGTAAATCGGTTCCTTTTCCATTAAATCTGCATGTTTGCCAATGGCGACCACTTGGCCTTGATCGAGCACCAATATCTTATCAGCCGTCATGACCGTGCTGATCCGCTGCGCGATGACGAAGGAGGTCCGCCCTTCCATCAGTTTATCGAGCCCTTTTTGGATCTCAGCTTCGGTGGCCAGGTCCACGCTGGAGGTTGAGTCGTCCAGGATCAGAATGCGCGGGTTGAGCAACAGGGCTCGCGCTATGGCGATTCGTTGCTTTTGGCCACCCGATAAGGTCTCTCCGCGTTCCCCGACATGTGTGTCGTACCCGTTTGTGAATGAGGTAATAAAGACATGCGCTTGGGCAGCTTTGGCTGCGAGTATGATTTCTTCTTGGTTGGCTTCAGGCTTTCCAAAGGCAATGTTCTCGCGAATGCTGCCGCTGAAGAGCGTGGTTTCCTGTAACACGATCCCGATTTGGGAACGCAAAGACCCTATTTTGACATCCCGCAGGTCGTGGTTGTCGAAGGTGATGCGTCCCTCACTGGGGTCGTAGAAGCGCGGCAGCAGATTGATGATGGTGCTCTTTCCGGAACCGGTCGCACCCAGCAACGCAATCCGTTCCCCCGGAGCCACTTCGAAGGTCACATTTTTGAGCACCGCCTCTCCGCCGCCAAAATAACGGAAAGTTACATTTTCAAATTTAATGCCACCGCTTAACTGGGGCAGATCGATGGCATCTGGCTTATCTACAATTTCGTTAGCAGTATCCAGAATTTCAAAGATGCGCTCTGCTGAAGCGGAAGCCTGTCCATACTGGGTAACGATCATTCCCAGCATCGCAACGGGAAAGAAAAGATACATCAAATAAAGCGAAAATTCTTGCCAGGCACCCAGCGAGAGCGCGCCCGTAATGATCTGTTGGCCACCCATATACAGAATTACGGCCTGACCTATGTTGGCGATCATAAAGATCAAGGGGAACATGAAAGTGAACAAACGCGCCAGCGCAATTGATTGGTCCATGGTGTCGTTGGCGGCAGCCCGAAATTTAACTTGTTGTTGGTTTTCACGGGTAAAGGCTTTAATGACTTTGATTCCAGCCAGATTTTCCTGCAAAATTGTGTTGAGGTATGAAATTTTTTCCTGTACTTTTTTGAACATCGGGCGCGCCAAAGTTGCGAAAAACGCGAACATAAGTCCGGCTACAGGTAATAGGGGCATCGCTATCCAGGCTAAGGCTGCATTGGATGTGAACAATATGATCACTGTTCCGCTCAAGAGAATGACAGCAGCCACCATCTGTAATAATCCCTGGCCGATGAACAAGCGCACTTTCTCGACATCATCTGTGGCCCGGATCATTAATTGGCCGGTCTGATTCTTATCGTGATATGAGAAGGACAGCCGCTGGATTTTGGCATATAGGTCGTTTCGTAAATCATAAGCCACGGACTGCGAATTTTTCTCGGCCCAGTAGGCTTGCAAGAACGCGAAGACGCCACGCAAAATTGCAAAGATAACGATCGCGACCAGCGCCGTAATCAGTGCCACCGGCGCAGCGGCTATATTCGCCTCCAACTGGACTGCCAGCTGCTCGGCGCTCCAATCAGCGGGATACGCCAGCACTTCCAACAGCTGCGGCAGGCTCGTGGAGATTGTGCCAGCCGGGATTTTTTCAAGGCCGGCCAATATTTGGTCAGCAATAAAACCACTGGTGACCGCATCGATCACATTGCGGATCATACGCGGGATAGCCAGTTGTGAGAGGGTTGCGATGATCAAAAAAATATAAGGCAGCAACGCTTCACGCCCGTAGCCGGTCAGGTAACGGACCGCGCGTCCCATACCGCCGCTAGATTTGGGGCGCCCCTCGCGTCTGCGGATCATTCGTTTTGTAAGGCTTGCTTGCAAGAAGGTCTCCTTAGGGTATTAGAGAATAGAAAAATAGATAATTAGGGAGTAGAGAACAGTGAATAGGGAACAGTAAGACTACTCTCTAATTTCTACTCTCTTGCTCGCTTCATTTAATAAACTCAAAGCTTCCGCGACTTTCGTTCTTTCTTCTTTAGACAAGGCCTGCGCAATCTCATCCACCCAGCGGGAATGTTCAGAGATTCCTTTTCTAACCAGTTCCTCGCCCGCAACCGAAAGGCTGATCTGTTTGGCGCGCCCGTCGTTGGGGTCTTCGGCCCGGACCAATAGCTTAGCCTGGACTAGTTTGTCTACCAGTTGGCTGGAAGCTGCGTTGGTGATCTCCAAGTGCTGGCTCAGATCAGAGATAGCGCAATGCTCGCGATGGCGAACGTGCATAAGCATGAAAAACTGCGGCATGGACAACCCACTAGCTTTCATATAGCGTGACCAATCCCGCATCGAACGGTGGGTGATTGTATCCGTCAATGAGCGTAAAGATTGGGTAAAGTTAAGAGTTGTATCCATAAGGTAGCCGCTTTTTAGTTAAGCGCGCTTAACTATATGCAAGGAGAATTAGTTTGTCAAGAATTCCCCCATTAGAGTTGCATTAGAGATTTAGGAAGATTCGGTTTGGACCCCTATAACCAAGTTTCAATGAAATGTGTCTACACTTTCCCGGCTGCTTTGGCGCGTGCCAGCACCTTTTCTGCATTTTTCAACAACGGCATATCGATCATTTGGCCGTCGAGGGCGAAGGCGCCCTTGCCTTCTTTTTGATGGGTCTCGAAAGCCGCTACCAAACGTTTGGCGGATGCGATAGATTCGTCGTCGGGCGTGAAAGCCGCTTGCACGGGCGCGACTTGATTCGGATGGATGACTTGTTTGCCGCTATACCCAAAGCCGGCGCCTATTTCCGCTTCGCGCCGGACTTTCTCCAGGTCTTTGAAGTCGATCGTGACGATGTCAATTGCCTGTAGATCGTGAGCAGCACAGGCCACTACCACTGCTTGTCTTGCGTATAGCAGTTCGAGCGCCTCAGCCGTGCGCGTTGCTCCGATGCTGGCGGCAAAGTCTTCGCCGCCGAAGATCAAC
>JASJYH010000057.1 GCA_030123675.1 Anaerolineae bacterium
ACAAACGACGGAAACCTACCCCCGTCGTTCAAAAGCAAGGAAATTTCTAACCCACACCTGTAATCTAGCCACCCCTTGGCTATAAGAAGAATCTACTAATTTTTGGAGGTCTTATGAATATACAAGTATCTTTACACAAAGATAAATTAATAAAGATTGGTCTGGCAATTATCATTCTTGCCACCGCTTGGATATACCGACAACCGCTCTCAGAATTATTGCAAACTATACAGGATCAAGAAGCAGTATCTACTTACTTAGAAGGATACGGTAAATTTGGCCCCGTTATTCTATTCATCTTGTTGATAGCACAGGTATTTGTTGCGATCATTCCCGGTCACGTGCTAATGGTGACAGCCGGATATGTTTATGGAACATTGGGATTGTTCGTGACGATAACCAGCACCATTTTGGGCAGTCAGATTGCTTTCCTAGTTGCCCGCCATTTTGGGCGGTCATTAATATTTCGGATTGCACCTCCTAAAATAATAAACCGTTGGGATGGAGCCGCCCGCAATCAGGGCATCCTTTTTTACTTCTTCTCCTTTGTACTCCCTATATTTCCAAGTGATCTGATGTGCTATGTAGCTGGACTCAGCACTATTTCACCTCGTCGCTTCTTTGTTGCAAACTTATTGGGAAGAATTTTCACTGCCGTTTTTGTCACATTAATAGGTGTCTACGGTATGCACCCACCTGTGCAATTTTGGCTAGTTGCTATAGCTGGCATGCTTGTTTTATTCCTTGGATGGGCAATTTTCAAACATAAAAGGACCAATTCGATCCAAAGAGTTTTAAACCTAAAACATAATTGACGATTTATCAATTTTCATATCAGGAAGGAGACATGCCATGCAAATATGCGAGAATCTTATCAAGCTGTATGCAAATGGGTACTTGCGCTTATTTTCACTGAAGTGCAACATCAGCGGAATTTATCCCCTACCCAAGGGCCCAAAGATCATTGCAGCCAACCATCCGAATGCCACAGATTCATTCAACCTAGTAACAACCTTAGATGAAACACCTCGTTTCCTGATGCGCAGCAATCTGTTCTCCATACCTATCATTGGTTGGTTACTCAACAATGCAGGCCAAATAGAAGTTTCCGCAAAAGGAAAAATATCGTTTGAGTACGCTTGCGCGGCGCTTCTAAAAGGTCAAATAATAGTACTTTACCCAGAAGGCAAGCTTAATCCTGAGTACGAAAAACTAAAAGCAAAATCAGGTGCTGTGCGAATGTCCCTGGCAACAGGTGTTCCTATCACTCCACTTGGAATCTACGTTCAGCATGAGAACATCATAGATATGCGCAGGGTACTTAACGGCACTATTAGTAAGGGTTGCTGGCAGGTATCAGGTTCCTGTTTCTTACGTTTTGGGAGACCTTGGATGCCGAAAGCTTCAGGAACAAGCTTAAAAGAAATTCACAAATTATCTCGAATATTGATGAACCAAATATATTCACTAGTTAATAAAAACCATAAGGAGTTAACATGCGAATCGCCCACATCACTCAATCCTATCCTCCAATGGTGAGCGGTGCCTCTTTTGCCGTTGGACATCTGGCAAAAGATATGGCTGCACGAGGGCACAAAGTTCTAGTCATTGCTGCGAGCGAGCGAGATAAAAGTTATATTACCCTTGAAAATAATCTAACCGTTATCCGCTTGCACTCTATCCACAATCCCCTACGGGTTGGTCAACGCTTCCTATTCTACCCGCGCCGCTCCATTCTTAGTTCCCTACGCGAGTTTCAGCCTGATATCATCCATACTCACGACCCAATGCAAATGGGGTTGCTCGGTCTCGAATATGCCCACCAAAAGAACATCGCGGCCACATTATCAATCCATCAATTGCCCTGGTTTGTGAGTGCCTACCTACCCGAGATTCTCGGTATCCGCCATATAGCTGAATCCCTCCTGTGGGGGTATGCACGCTGGTTGTTACAGAAATTCTCAACCCTAATCACACCCACCCAGACTATTACCAAAATCATAGCCGATATGACAGGTATCAAATCGCGAACAATTAGCTATGGGATTGATCTACAAACGTTCCATCCGCGTCTTTCCTCTGACGAGGAAACTGTCGCGCGCACAAAGCTGAATCTCCCCCCGAACGTTCCCGTCATACTGCACATCGGACGTTTGGATACCGACAAAAGAGTTGACCAAGTAATTAAGGCCGCCGCACTTGCCATGCAAAAGACGGATGCACATCTACTCGTGGTTGGAGATGGCCGTCAAAAACCTGCCTTGTTGAAACTGTGCAAATCATTGGGGATTGCAAAACGATGTCACTTCCCTGGCTACGTCTCGATTCAGGAAGGCTTACCTGAAATCTACCGGCTGGCAAACCTGTTTGTGACCGCATCCGAAATCGAGACACAGGGAATTGTATTGCTCGAAGCTGCCGCAAGTGGATTACCGATTACAGCCGTACGTGCAACATGCATTCCTGAGATCGTGCATGAGGGCGTGAATGGCTATTTGGCCGAGCCAGACGATATTCAGGTGCTCAGCCAGGCAATGGTTATATTGCTCCAACAACCAGTAAAAGCCAAAGCGATGGGACAGGCAAGCCACCTGCTGACAGAAGGACACAACATTCAAATTACTATTGATAAGTTTGAACAGCTATATACGAAATTAGTCAGTCAGCAAGCAATTCAACACAAACCTGAGAATTTTAATTTTTACCAATGGCAGAAGCGAATAAAAGAATGGCTAAACTTCTAAACTATTGGCCTATGACGGGAATATGAATTCGCTAATTAATGTTGTATTTGAAACATTTTGAATCTCAACCACCAGCGAAAGAGCAGGGACTTTATGCCCGTATGTCGGAGAAACCCAACCTTCAAACGGTTGTACATCGCGGTGACCAAAAATCAATTCCCCTGCGCGCACCAAAGAGAGTAGTGAATTGAGATTAGGGAGTTGTGGCTCGGCTTGCAAAACAAGAACAACCCTACCATGCAGAGATCTAAGACTGATCACTAGCCTCTTTTCACTATTCTCTACATCCCACTCCAAATCTGGTAGCAGCCAGTGCAACCGGTATGTGTGTGACTTTTTTGAATACAGCTTATCTTCTACTACCCAACGCTCATCAGCGTAGAAAGACACCTTTCGTTCATGGCGCACACCGCGGTAGCCAGTATGATATCCAATCAATTGTCCTACTATTTTTTCATCAGGATCCGTTGTTACGGCCTTAGAGTAAGCCGGGAACCAGTCCAGCGTTATGAAGCGGCCACCGCGAGTCATTTGTTCTTGGTCATCTACCATAATGGTGTTGTGCACACGGCTGGTAACGAGGGAGTTGTCCCAGGGCGGATCAGCGTTATACAAATATGTACCCGCATCCTGGGCAACATTAATCCCGCGCCACCACAAATCAAGATGGAGTTGATCCATATGTCCAAGGCGCGAACCAAAGGTCGAAGCCCTTAGGTAAGCCCAAGAGTCACGTCCACGTAGTTGACTACTGAGCTCTATCTTGGATTTATCCGTATTTTCATGCAAGCCTTGCCCCAACCAGAGTGAAAGTTCGTCCCATACGCCTGCTGGAATCATAGATCCAAGAAAAGCTCGCGCCGCAGCCTGAGCCGTTGGACGGAAGTCGTTAAACGGGCTCCCGCTCAAGGGCAAGATCAAAGCCCCATCATTGGCGCCCAGGTTCGGGGTCCGACCGGAGGCGGGATCAAGGATCGAGATCAACCAGTTCGTCGCCAGCTTCAAAGATTTCAAAGTCAAGGGCGGCCAATCCTCATCCTTGATCGTATTTACCCACAAAGCTGTTTGCAACATCAAACGGTGATAGTTGCTGCTGTGCTGGATGTATTCACCGGTATCCGAAATTTGGTGCTGGAAGGCCCAATTCAGCCATCGCCATCCGAGATATTGCCACTTGGAATTTCCTAACGCGCGACCAACTGTGTAAAGCGCGGCAGCCTCGGTAATCAGGTGATTGTTGTTCTGGGCACGAGCATAGATCAGTGTAGGCGGGATGCGGGCTGCATGCGTCGCCACAGATGTAGCCAATTGCGCGCGTCGTTCTGGGCTGGAAGCTGCTGCCGATTCAAATACATGACTGGCCCAGACAAATGCCAGCATTCGAATCGCAACTTCCTGACCATTCATCCAGTGCGGCCCGTGGAAAGCGGGGTTGGTATTTGTAAATTCTTCGAAATAATTCCAGAAGGATTCGGCGTACGATTCGGTCTGTGTCAGTTGATACGCTCGACCTAGGGTATAAGCCCAGCCAAAACGGGCGGGTTCCCAAATGAATTTAATATCGGAGATTGGTGAAATGAGAGTAGAAAGTAGGGCCGGTTTGGTTTCGTAATCCGCCCAATGCTGGAGCGGTTCATCGAAGGAAAGCTTAAGCTTGATTGGCTCACCACCAAACAGGCGAATTTTGCCTGCGACGATCTCGTCCGCTTCCGAGAGCAAGTTGAGCTGACCGGCTTGGCCGAGAATACCTTGGAGGTGGGCGCGGTCAATCAGAGGCAACAGATTGTTGGAGAGTGGTTGACTGCTCTCTGCTTTTCTACTATCTACTATCTTATAGTACCCCGTTTTCAATCCCAACTTGTACAAAGTATATAACGCCAACTGGACAAATCCAACTTGACGCAGGATTTTGAGTGTGATTTGGAGATTTCGGCCCATTTCTCAATTATTTATCTTTTGCTATTTTTAAATGACTTCACCGCTGTAAAGACTGCCTTCGTCAACGCGCCTCATACGGGGTGAGCTTTCCCCCTGCGTCCGCTTGCAAGACTGTCAAATCAGGCATGGAGAAGTGTTTGGGATTGGTAGTCACGAGGCTCAGTTCATGGATAATGGCGGTGGATGCGATGAGGGCATCAGCGTCATCAAGCATCCTTCCGCGAACCTTCCACGAACGAACCATTTCCCCGGCATGGTCTGCAATTTCATTAGTTACAGCAAGGCTTTCCAGAGAATTCAGAAGCACAAAAGTGGAAACTTTTTCCCGATTACGCATCCCGCGCACAATCTCAAAGCGTGAGATTACTGAGATATACACAACTGCTTCATCTGCCAGACGATCTGTTAACTCCAGGTATCCTGGTTGATTCCGCAAATGCAGAATTAGGATTCCACTGTCGAACAAGTAATCATTCATCCTCTCCCCACTCCTTGGAGAAGTCTCGGGTAAAGCCTTTGCGGCCCTCTTCAATCCAGCGATTTACATCTTCAAAGGTCATCAAATCGGGATGATCCTCGGCCTTCCAAGCTCCCGCGGAGGCTTTCAATGCTGCTTTGAGCTTTCGGCGCCGTAACTCACGTGCCAAAATTTCCTCCACAAAGCGGGTACGCTCACGAGCGGGAATGAGGCGCCGCAGATCATCCATCACAGGTTTGGTTAGATAAAGGTTCATTCGTTCTTTAATAACGCCCATAGGTCAATCCTTTTGCACTAATTCTTTGCACTAATTCTTTGCACTAATTCTTTGCACTAATTCTTTGCACTATAATTATACATCATATTATATGATTTCTTTACCACCAGCCCGAATTGCATTCAGCGCCGCAAAAGTAGCCTTAGTCACTCCGATCAATTGTTCATAAGGGATCGGCGGCTCTCCACCTTCACGAATGGCATTTGAAAATGCTACCCATTCATCCTTCCAGCCCTTATCTTGCTTCCTACTTAGCTTTTTACGCCTGCCGGCATGCACCACTTCCAGCCTTCGATAGTCATCTAATATGGCGATTTTGCCTCCCCAGAACACTTCAACTCTTTCTTTCGGGAAGGATTTGTCTCCATTGGCGAGGTAATCCACTACCCCAATCGAGCCGTCCGGGAAGGTAAATGTCATCGATAGGTTGTCTTCTTTATACCTACCATAGTCGGGCAATGCGACTGCATTTACGCTGATCGGGGCAGCACCCACCAGAAAAGTGATGAAATCCACGAAATGGCAGCCCTCACCGATAATTCGTCCGCCGCCCTGTTCAGGGTCTTGAGTCCAATGCTCGCGGGGAATGTAACCAGCATTGATACGATAATGGGCATAGATAGCTTCAGTCCGATCCTGCAAGAAATTAACCAATTGCTTCGCTAGGGGTGCGTAGCGGCGGTTGAAGCCTACGGTCAATAGCGGACACCCATCAACAGTCAGTGCTTTAGTTATGGCCGTAAGTTGATCGTTATTGATTGCCAGTGGTTTTTCAACAAATACATTTTTTCCTGCTTTAAGGGCCTTGACCACCAATTCCGCATGCGACCCGTTTCGTGTAAGGATTGCAACCGTATTGATATTCGGGTCTTTCAGGATTTCTTCATTACTTGAAGCTGCGTAATCAAAACCATGCTTTTTGGCAGCTTGCTGGGCATGCAACCCGCCTGCAGAGGCAATCCCAACCAAATCAATATCCTTAACCTTTTTAATGGCTGGCAGTAGGGTTGCATTAGCAAAGAGTCCCGCGCCAAGGACGCCTAACCTTACGAAAGGCTCACTTTTGGCTGCTGTCTTTTTATATCGAATAACTGTAGAAGGAGATTCTGATGTCTCGGGATATTGCAAAATAACACCCAAAAATGGCTCATCATTCTTGCCCTTAATTACATCGTATGCTTTTGTCGCCTCATCAATTGGAAAGCGATGTGAAATGAGGGGCAAAACTTTCAGTTTTCCACTCTCTAACAAATCCACAATCGATTCGAAGTTGCGGCCCTCCGTCCAGCGGATGTAGGCCAAGGGGTAATCCTGGCCCTTTTCTTCATAAGCGCTGTCGTAACGACCAGGCCCGTAGGAACGCGAATTGATGAAGGACAGCTCTTTTTCATAATAAATCTTGCGTGGGAATTTCAGTCCAACTGCACCAGTAGCCACCACGCGCCCACGATCCCGGGCGATCTCACCCGCCAGCTCAACCGGATCATTCGAGGCCGCGTCTGCACACAGGATGACCGCATCAAAGCCCCGGTTGACGGTAACAGACAAAGCCAAGTCTACGGCGGTTTCACGGGAGCAGGCTTGCAGTCCCAGTGATGAGGCGAGAGAAATCCGATTGGGGTCTAAATCAACCCCCATCACGCGGCAGCCTGCAGCGACTGCGATTTGAGCGGTTAATAGTCCTACCAATCCCAGACCGATCACAGCCACGCTCTCTCCGATTTGGGCTTCAGCCAGTCGAAATCCATGCAAAGCGATTGCCCCTAGGGTTGTAAATGCAGCCGATTCAAAATCAACATCATCAGGCAAGGGAGTGATCAAGCTGCGTGGCACCACGGCGTATTCAGCATGCACGGCATAGCCGCCGCCCGCACAGGCCACACGCTGGCCAACCTGGAACCCGGCCATATCAGGGCCCAATTCGATGATTGTTCCTGCGGAGGAATAGCCCAGCGCCATAGGTTGATCAAGCCGATTCATAGCTGCCTGGATGGTGGAAATAAAGCCTTCGCGGCGGGCTTTATCTAGCACTTGACGGACTAGGTCGGGACGCGAATGAGCCTTGCCGACCAGGCTCTTCTCAGCAAACTCTGCCACCATCCGTTCGGTTCCAGCGGACACCAAACTTGTTTCCGTTTTGATGAGCGCCATACCGTCCCGCGGGGATGGGACAGGGACTTCTTCAACGCTGGCAATGCCATCGCGCATGTTTTGGAGCAGTTGTTTCATAATTACTTTTTGTCGCTCATTGGGTATTTTGATGGTCAAGTGGAGTATACCGCAAGAAAAGGTGTCCTTTCTTTTGGGATGCTATAATTCCCTTACACAATTTCGAACGAAGGAGACATCTTTTGGCTGATATGCGCGTGTCAAATTTCGCCAAAATTCTTGTTGAACGCTGCACAAGAGTGGAATCAGGTGATCGTATATTAATTGAAGCGACTACAGCAGCAGAGCCATTGGTACGAGAACTCTACATTCAAATCCTGGAAAAAGGAGGGCATCCCCAGGCACTGCTTCAACTACCAGATATGTTCTACCCCGGACATGAAGATTTGTTGTTGATGCACGGCAATGACAGCCAACTCGATTATGTGCCTGTCTTTCAGAAGCTGGCCTATGAAGAATTCGAAGGCCGAGTCCGAATACATTCAGCCACAAATACTCGCTCGCAAACCAATATTGACAGCTCCAAAATACAACGACGCGCTAAATCAACCGGCATAATTACCCAAACGCAAATGCGACGTGGTGCCAAAGGGGTCTTCAAATGGGTCACAACGCTTTACCCAACCAATGGATATGCACAAGATGCAGAAATGAGCTTTAGTCAATATGAAGATTTCGTTTTCCGGGCAGTACATGCGAATGAAAAAAATCCCGTTGCATTTTGGAAAAAGGTGGAAAAAGACCAGCAGGGGGCTGTTGAATTCATGGCAGGCAAGGATCAAATCGAAATACGGGGTCCAAATGTAGAGTTAAAACTCTCGGTAAAGGGACGCAATTTCATGAACTCTTCAGGTACGTTTAACATGCCTGATGGCGAAATCTTCACTGGTCCAGTGGAAGACACATTGAATGGTTGGGTGAAATATACATATCCTGCTATATACAATGGTGTCGCCGTTGAAGGTGCCGAGTTAACTTTTACTGATGGGAAAGTAACCAACGCTCAGGCCACAAAAAACCTGGATTTCCTGCTGAAAATGCTCGATTCGGATGCGGGTTCTCGTTATATCGGTGAATTTGCGATTGGCACAAATTTTGAAATTGATCAATTTACCGGCCAGATCCTCTTCGATGAAAAGATTGGGGGCTCATTTCACATGGCGCTCGGCGCTGGCTACCCTGAAACCGGCTCGAAAAACAAAAGCGCCGTCCATTGGGACATGATATGCGACTTGCGAACTGACAGCGAAATCCTAGTGGATGGAGAGCTGTTCTACAAAAATGGAAAAATCGTATTTAATAAATAGAGTCCACTGCAAAAACTACCTTACCACAATGAGCATAATGTTTACGAAGAAAACATTTAGAATACGTGTGAAAAATACGAGTTTTTGCTCCGAAAGACAAGTTTTCATATGATTATTGTGAGAAAACGATCATTTTTTTACAAGATTCTAATTTTTTTAGCATAAAAAACAAAAAACTTTGTGTTTCTTTGCGTGCTTTGTGGTGAAGAAGCCTTTATGCTGTGGAGTCATAAATAGAGGTTATATATTTTCGTCTAGCTACCTGACACTTGTAATTTTGGACGCTGATTCACGCAGAATCGCAAGATTATTCTGTTTTCTTTCTCTCGGATCACAGTTTATCAGGGAATATCAGCGTTTGTCTGCGTTCTAGTTTTGAAACTGTCAGGTGATTAGTATTTTCATATATTCCCCAATAACCAGAGCGAAGAAATTATTTTGGCTTTTTTAATATTTCCCTACTGAAGCATCTACCCGATTGGCATAATCATCTATGCCGCCACGAACACTGACCACATTCGTCCAGCCCTGGGCGCGCATCCATTCGGCAACTTGTAGACTACGGACACCATGATGGCAAATCGTCAGGATTTCTGTATCCTTTTTCTGGACTTCCTTTGGAAAAGCGTCTATTCCCAACCGTGACATACGGCTCATTGGCACGCCAACAATCCTACTGTCCGATATTTTCGCTTGCTCCAACTCCTCGATTTCACGCACATCAAGCAACACAAATAACTCATCCGATTCCAATTTGCCGGCTAGTACGGTCACATCAATCTCAGGAATTTCTATAATATTCATCTACGCCAGAACCCTCGCCGAATTGGGCGGATATCTTCGGTTGTGACAAAGGCGTTTTCATCAATTTCGTTGACAATTTTCTCTACGGTCACTACTTCTTTACGGCGCACGCTAAGACTTAACATGGTAACCATGCCATCCTTACCTCGCGCCGGAATCTCTGTTACTCCAAAACCCTCTCCGCGTAATCTTTCAGCCATGACCGAACCCCGTCGAGGGCTGATGATCTGAATAAGAGTGAATCCAACCGCCAAACGTTCTTCAGCCCACAAACCGACTACCCCACCGGTTGCAAAGCCGGCCGTATACGCTAGGATATAAATTGGCCCGTCCAGGTTCGAAATAACCGTTGTCAGTAAAAATAACCAGATCACCGATACCATAAACCCAAAAATCCAGACTAGCGTTTTTTTACCACGCATCACATAAAGTAGCCGCAGTGTATCTAGGGTCTGATTCAATACTCGCATCACAAAAATAAATAACGCCCCTACCCATGGCTCTCCAAAAAATAATATATCAACCATACCAAATCTCCTTAAGCAAATTGAACTCGCCAATCATATTTCATCGTTTCATTGCAGAAAAGGCAAGCATTCCATATATTGACGATGTGGCTATTCTAATTGAAAAGTAAGGGCACGACCATACCACCGATAATTACCGCCTGACACCAGGACAGATTTGCTATACAATGGGGGCCATGCCAACCGTTCAATTTTTTGCTACCTGCATAGTAGATACGTTCTATCCCGAGACTGCAGAAGCCATTGTCAGCATTCTCCGGCGTTTGGGTGTGAATGTGGAATTTCCTATGGCACAAACCTGCTGCGGACAGCCCCAGTTTAACTCCGGGCTGCCTACCGATGCCCGTAGGGTCGCGGAGTATATGATCGAAACATTTGAAGAGAATCTTCCAAAGGTTTCAAAACCTTCGGAAGATTGTTATATAGTCACACCCTCCGGCTCGTGTACGCATATGCTCCGCCACAATTATCCCGATCTTTTTGCCAAAGACCCGGATTGGCTCAAGCGAGCCCAAGCGCTCGCCAAGCGCACTTATGAATTCACAGAATACTTAGTAGATGTATTGGAGGTGACCAATGTCGGCGCAACCTGGGAAGGCATGCTAACATATCACCCTTCCTGCCATCTTTCGCGCGGATTAGAAATTGAGCGCCAGCCGCGCGCCTTACTCGCCCAAGTAAAGGGTACCAAACTAGTAGAGCTGCCCGAAGCCAGCGATTGCTGCGGTTTCGGAGGCATTTTTTCGATCACACACCCAGAGCTCTCCGGAGAACTCTTGCAACGCAAGATTGGCAACCTTGAGAAAACGAAAGCGCCCAGCTTGGTAATCACAGATGCCGGCTGCATCATGCACATTGCTGGAGGTCTGCATCGACGAAGGATAAAACAGCGCGTGGTGCACATAGCAGAGATTCTTAATAACACATGACAACCTTCCACGAAAAAATTCGCTCCTCAATTTCAGATAAATCATTACAAACCGCATTGGACAAAAACGCCGAACTCCGCGTGCAAGGTCTGGCCAAAGCCTTTGAATCCCTTCCAGACGGGCAAGAGCGGAGGCAACGTGCACATGCGGTCCGTGCAGAAGTCATTGATAATTTGTATGAATACCTCGATAAATTCGTTGCTAAAGTGACAGAAAACGGGATCAGCGTGCATCGTGCACATGATGCGACAGAAGCAATAAATATTTTCCTGGAGGTTATCGCGACCGATTCATCAAAGGGAGACACTATAAGCAGCCAATCGTCCAAATTAATCGCCAAATCCAAATCGATGGTGACCGAAGAGATCGGTTTCAACCATGCCCTCGAGGCTGCTGGGCACCGGGTTGTTGAAACAGATTTGGGCGAATTTATCATTCAATTACGCGGAGAACGACCAAGCCACATCATCACGCCTGCCGTACATCTGGGCCGCGCCCAAGTGGGTCAACTATTTCAAGAAAAACTTGGCATCCCTTACACCGAAGATGTTCCAACCCTGACGCTCGCTGCCCGTAAAACACTGCGGGATATCTTCTTGACCGCTGATGTAGGCGTCAGCGGAGTTAACTTTGGTGTGGCTGAAACTGGCACGCTTAACCTGGTCACCAATGAGGGTAACGGGCGGATGGTGACTAGCTTGCCTCCTGTGCATGTCGCCTTCATGGGAATTGAGCGGCTCGTCCGCAACCTCGATGATCTAGCACTGATGTTATCCCTGCTGTCTCGGTCTGCCACGGCCCAAAAAATCAGTGTATACACACAGCTAATTCATACCCCGGATGCTTTTGCAGGGTTACCCGGAAGGGGCCTGCAGCAGAAACATCTGATTCTGGTTGATAACGGACGCTCGCGTCTGCTCAACACTCCGCTGCAAGAATCGCTTTATTGCATCCGCTGCGGAGCATGCCTGAACGCTTGCCCTATTTTCCGCGAGATCGGCGGTCATGGCTACCTTGGAAAAGATGGGAAAATTGCACCTTATCCAGGCCCGATCGGTTCTATCGTTTCGCCAGGGTTGTTAGGTAATAACTATGCTCAATTGGCGCAAGCTTCAACATTGTGCGGGGCCTGTAAAGATGCCTGCCCGGTAAATATAGATCTGCCCAAGCTGTTGATCCGTGTGCGCGCCCGGCCCGAACGGGGTGGCAATAAAGATCAAGGGAATGCGCTTCCAGCTCTCATGAAATTTGGTCTGCGGATGTATACCCGCATCGCGACAAGCTCGAGCCTGTTCGCCTTTTCCCAACGACTGGCCGGTCTGGGAGCGTCTTTCGTTTCCTCTGGAGGCTGGCTACGCTTGCCTAGTTTCACTGGCTGGGGCTACAGCAAGGACCTGCCAAGCCCAGCCACCAAACCCTTCCGAGATAGATGGGCCACTTTGGAGACTGTTGAAAAAAGGGTTCAGGTCGCGCACCCAAACCAACCAAAATCTGCTCCAAGAGAAAAACCTTCTTCTGCGCCCATCGATTTGGTGGAACGCTTCACGGCAGAACTAATAACGATAAACGGAGTGGTTGTTAAATGCACTCAGTCTCAGGTGGCTGGAGAAATCACCACATTATTGAGAAAACTAAATATCGACCGCGTCCAAATGTGGAAACATATTCCAGGACTAGATAAAGGTGGTCCTATAACGGAAGCAGGACTCCAAGTCCAGTATGATGCGGACCCCAGTATCAAGGCAGGAATCACTGGCGCGCTGGCCGGAATTGCTGAAACGGGCAGCTTGGTCATCCCTGGAGGAGAAGGGAGACCACTAACTGCCTCCTTGCTCCCAGATATCCATATTGCTGTGTTACGCGCCTCAGACATACTGTTATCGCTGGAAGACGCTCTGCAACTATCAGAAGTTGCCAGTGCTCCAGCTGTTGTTGTCGTCAGTGGTCCCTCGCGTACAACCGACATCGAGATGAGCCTGACCATCGGGGTACACGGTCCACGAGAATTGCACGTCTTTGTTATTATTAAATAGATTAACAAAACTTGTTTAACGTACCTGAATTTTTCTCCTTGGGGTATTGTTTTTGAATGAGTATACTTAGGTTATGACAACAATGAAAATCGGCCCTAAGAAATCAGAGGCGAACTGGGTCGAGGCGGGATGGCAACGGTTTATCGCGCATATGACCCGCGTGTTGATCGTGAAGTAGCGATCAAACCACAATATGCGCCAATATGCGAAATTCGGCCCACCGATTGTTAACCACCTTTCGTGGATGTTAATGATAAGATTTGGGTAAGTAAAGTTCCTTATAATTTACTCTCGATTCCAGAGAATACTACTTTTGAAGCGCTTAGTCCGGAACTAACTTACAACAGTGAAGGTCTCAGCAGGGGCATATTACTGGTTAGTTGTAGTGGTCCGGATTTGCTTTCGTTCGATCTCTAGGTATGCGATTCATCTTGTACCTTTCCTAATTTGACTGTGGATCCAAAACTGTGCCAAGAAGTACATGCTTATTTTTTCGAAAGGGATGTTGCCTACTCCTTCCGGCAGAATTTCAGCTGTCTGAAAATATCCCACTCGGGCAGTCACAACCAGAACCTGATTTTATAATCTTTATAGTTAATTTACGATCGTGTATTTGAACCATATTCCATCTGGGTGATATACGCGTGAAAATTACGGGGCCAAAAAAATATCTTTATAAGTGTCATATTCAGATACTTACAACAGGTAAACCTCACAAATTCCTTCTTATCTTAAATTTGGTTAGTGTTTTTCCCCCACCTAAGGTAGGGATTACCCCCATTCGCAATTTTGTATAGTTCAATGAAAATCATTAACGTGTGAATTGTCTTTATTTCGTTTGGTTATATTTTAATATCATTGTATTGAAATCTTAATAAACAAGGATTCCATTAAACTATATAGTGTATGTATAATGTATCGAAAAAATTCCATCCCTAAATTTCGATTGACTTCTTGAACAGATAACTCCCCATCAAAATCCCATGGCCATTCACGGTATTGGTATTGGAGAGACAAAATGAAAGATAAAAATAAAACCAAAGCCCAACTCATTACTGAATTGGAAGAAATGCGTGTTCGTGTTTCCGAATGTGAACAGGCAGAAAGTGGACCCAGACAGGTGGAAAAAGCACTACTAGATAGCGCTGAGATTTTTTCCAAAGCGTTTCATGCCCACCCCGTAGCTATGCAAATATTTGATCTAGATAGCGGACGAGGCGTAGACATCAACGAAAGCTTTATGGAAATCACCGGCAATACCCGAGAGGAATTGGTTGAATCAAATCTATATTCTATTGATCTAATGGAAATATCAAACGGGTTAAGTTTTCCAATTAAGACCCTGGAAAAAGTGGGCATAGTCTCAGATTATCCGATGGAATTTAGGACGAGCTCAGGGGAATTTAAAAACCTAATGGTAAGTGCATCCTTGCTAGATCTTGAGAATAAGAATTGGTGTGTCGCATCTTACGTCGACATTACCATGCAGTTACAGATGGAGCAACAAATACTCGAAAGTAGGGATAAAGAACGGCTCCTACTGGATAATATACCGATGCAGGTCTGGTATCTCACGGACGATCACACCTACGGTGTAGTCAATAAAGTCCATTCCAAGTTTACCGGCCTCAGAATAAAAGACATGGCTTTCAAAAATATGTACGATATTTTTCCTAATGAGGTCGTTGAACTATGGCATGCAAACAACAAAGAGGTCTTCAAAACAGGCAAGACCGACAAGAGCCAGATTTGGATTACTGATGCTTCCGGCGAGCAGCGTTTGATCTCCATCGTTAAATCTCCCAGACTGGACAGCAACGGCAAGGTCGATTTCGTGGTCTGTTCGGCGGAAGATATCACCCAAAGATATTTTGCAGAAATAGAACTGGAGAAAAGCCAGGCTCTAATTAGACATGCGAAACAACAGCAATCATTAGCATTACGAGCCGCAAAAGCGTGTACATGGGAATGGAGGGTGGGAGATGAATATGAAATTTGGTCGGAGGAAGCGTATCATATTTTTGGTCTTCCAAAGGGTGATGGCAAAGTGAAACATGCTGATTGGCGTTCTATTGTTCATCCTTCTGATCTCGAACGTGTTTCCTATGATGTTTCTAAAACGTCTAGCAAAAATGGATTATTCGGACATGATTATCGGATTATTTGGCCAGACGGAAGCCTCCACTGGATTAGATCTGTTGGTGAGGTATTTTATGATGAGAATAATAATATAGTCGAATATAAGGGCGTTGAGATGGACATCACTACACAGAAATTAAAGGATGAAGCCCTACGGGAAAGCGAGGCCCGTTTCGAGCAAATTGCCGAGGCGAGTGAGGATGTGTTTGTCATATCTGACGCAAAGAACTGGTCTATCTTGTACGCCAACCCGGCCTTCGAGAAGATCTGGGGACGATCTGTGCAAGAACTCTACGAAAACGTCGGAGTCTGGGACGAAGGAATTTCCCCCGAGGATCTCCAGCCTCTGCAAGAAGCCATGAAGCGAATGAAGAAGATGGGAGATAGTTATGAAATGGAATACCGTGTCATACGCCCGGATGGCTCCATGAGTTGGGTCCGGTCTCGACAATACGCGATCAGCGACGAGAGTGGCCAGATCTATCGCATTGCGGGGATTGTCCAGGACATCACTGAGCGTAAACTGGCAGAAGAAGCCCTGTTAAAAAGCCAGGCCCTCTTTCGTCAGGCGGAGCACATGGGAAAAATAGGTCACTGGGAATGGGACTATCAAAATAACAGGATGGTTTCCTGCTCGGAACAGTTCGCGCGGATTTATGAGATGACAGTGGACGAAGCGCTGAAATATTTCTCAAAAAATAAAGCTATATTGAGCTTAATACCTCCCGAAGACCGGGAACGGTTCAAGCAGTCCTATCGGAAATCTTTAGAACAACAGAAAGGACATGATATTGAATTCAGATTAATCACCCACTCAGGTGCCATACGCCACCTTCATTCAGTAAATGAGCGTGTGGTGAATGATCAAGGAAAGCTCATCAGTGGTATCGGGACAGTCCAGGACATCACCGAGCGGAAACAAGTGGAGGATGCCTTACGTACGAGCGAGACGAACCTGCGCGCCACATTAAATTCAATAGGCGATGCGGTCATATCCACAGACACCCAAGGGGATATCGTCCAAATGAACCCGGTCGCCGAAAAGCTGACCGGCTGGAAGCTTGCCGAGGCACAGGGCAAATCCCTCACCAAAGTCTTTAAGATCGTCAATTCGAAGACAATTAAAAAAGTTGCAGATCCGGTGGGCAAAGTGCTCGAGAGCGGCCAGATCGTCGGTCTCTCCAACGACACGATGCTTATCTCTAAGGACGGTCCAGAATACCAAATCGCCGACTCGGCAGCACCGATCCATGATGACGAGGGTACGATCACCGGTGTGGTATTAGTCTTCCGAGATGTGACCGCGGAGTACCGCGTTCGAGAAGAATTGCGAGAGAGCGAGGCGCGCTTCAAGCAAATTGCAGATTCGATTGAGGATATATTTACGATATCTGACGTTACAACCGGAGATATCTTATATGCCAGCCCAGCTCTCGAGAAGCTCTCGGGCCGATCTGTGCAGGGCCTTTACAAAGATCCCGGGCAATGGAACGAAAGTATACACACTGATGATCGTACGCGTGTTCTGGAGTCATGGGCACGAATGTGGCAGCAGGGAGGCCGCTATGATGAGAAATACCGAGTGATACACACGGATGGATCTGTGCGCTGGGTTCGGAGTCGCGGCTACCCGGTCTATGATGAGGGTGGCCAGATCTATCGTGTCGCGGGGATTGTCCAGGACATCACTGAGCGTAAACGGGTAGAAGATGAGTTGGAAAAAAGCCAGACTCTCTATCGTCAGGCAGAAGAAATGGGAAAACTAGGGCA
>JASJYH010000058.1 GCA_030123675.1 Anaerolineae bacterium
GAGCAAGCCAGGGTTAGCAATGAGACCATGACTGGCATCATTGTCTCTGGAGTTGTTGCTATTTTTTGTATCCTGGCTTGCGCTCTTGTTTGTATTATCTTTATCTTGAATGCTCCGTGGTAACTCACTTCATAAACTAACGGCTCGATATACTTGGACCTTTGCGGTATGACAGGATCTGAAGGCTCATCCGTAGAACACAGGTAAGTTTAAATTATATTCAGAAAAGTGTTGGTGATTTTAAGGTCAAATAATATTCCCGCTTGTTCATCGATGTAATATATAGCAGCCTGATCTGACCAGGCCGAACGATAGGGCCGATCTGAAGTAAGCGCATCATATACATCAATCACTGCAAAAAGCCGTGCCGCAATTGGGATCTCGTCTGCCTTTAAACCAAATGGATATCCACTTCCATCCCACCTTTCGTGATGGTAATAGGGGATATCTAAGGCTGGGCGCAGATACTCAATCGGTGATAATAAATCATATGCAGATTGAGGATGTTGACGCATAATTTCCCACTCGACTTCTGTAAGCGGCCCGGGTTTATGCAAAATCCGATCAGGGATACCCATTTTGCCAATATCGTGTAGGGCTGCACCCCGGCGGATATGAATTAAGTCTGATTTAGGTATTCCCAGTTTGTGGGCTAATTGTAAGGTCCTTTTAATGACACGTTTGGTGTGGCCTTCTGTTTCTTTGTCACGCATATCCAGCGCGCGTGACCAGCCATTGATAGTTGCATCGTATGCTGAAGTAATTTCTGAGTTAGAGCGTTGCACGTGCCCGAAAAGGGAGGCATTATCAATTGCTATCGCAGCCTGACTGCTTAACATTTCCATAAATCCCAACCAATCTGCATCAGAGGTTCTCGGTGAACGGTTGAAAACTTCCAAAACTCCTAAGATTTTACCTTTAGCAATTAATGGAAGCCCATAATAGGATGAAAATTTTTCCTTGTCAAATGAGGGTGAGCGTAGAAAATCTGAAGTTTCAGTAGTTAGATTATTTTTATGTACAATTCTCCGTTCCTTGGCTGCTATCCCCGCATACCCTTCACCAAGCCTGAGTATTGTATGTTTCAACGCTTTTGTGCGAAACCCAAGCCCAGTTGCATATTCCAATCGTTCAGACTCAGCATTCCACAGCAAGATAGCAGCTGCATCAATATTCAGATGATCAACCAACTGGGTCACCAGCATAGACAATGTTAGGTTCAAATCTACACTTGAAGTAATTGACCGATCTATCGCCCTTAGGGCCGAAAGCTGATTAAGTTGTGTTTGACTCTTGGCTTCGCTCGATTTGTATCTGGTTATATCTTGTATGATGATGATAATGTGTTTTTCACTCGTCAGAATAAAACGAGCTTCAAACCAATGTTCTCCGTCTTCAAGCTGTATTGGGTAATTGATGGAAGACGGTTGGCGTGTTTTATTAAGGGTACTTATGTTTTCATCAATTTCTAATGCAAGCCGGTCTGGGAAAAATTCGTGTACATGCTGCTTGAGGCGGGAATCTGGGGAATTGTCGATAAGGGATACTAGTGATGGAATATCACTGTTGTTATCGATGATAATTCCATCCTCGTCAAATTCGATGATTTGGGTTGGCAAAGCAGTAAAAACAGCTTGAAGCATTGCTCTACTAATTTGTGAATTGGGGCACAATGAACTCTCTTAACCTCGTGCCTCCGCTCAAAGCGTCACTTTGATGCTGATCAGGTTAATTTTTTGTGGATCTGTGACGCTTAACGCACCTAATTAATTAAGAACTTTGGTCACCTGCTGTGCTAGCTCAGATAAAGATTTTGCTCCTATAGAGCTGATCAGTGCCCGTTCTTCAGGAGAAAGATCAATAGACTGCCCCTTGTATCCTTGTTGCAGGGCTTGTTCCGGATATTCTAATAACAATTTACGAAATTGCTGATTGATCACTGCAGCCTCAAATAATTTATTTACTCCTTCTTGGCTCCTTGAGGTATCTGAAATTCGATATTGCAAATCAGATTTTTGGTTTATTTGTGGTGTGGCCATAATATTCTCCTATGGATTAATGTTTGGTATTAGTATTTTGATATGCTAGTATCCAAAACGCGCCAAGCGCGATAAAAACATCTCCGAGGCTGTAAGCTACCTGATAGGGAAATCCTTGTGGTGATAGAAATCGATCTGCCAAAAATTCTAAGTTTGTTGCATCGGGGGCCAGCAGGATGTCTTTGGCACCTATGCGATTTCCAAGCTCGTATGCTGACAATTTTTCTGAACCGATCAGACTTTCAGCCGTTGTTGGGTTTATTGGCATAAACCCGCGGTTGGTGACCATTACGGCCATGTTTAAGATCAAGCCAATTAACAACATAGTCATTCCAGGCACATGGCGATTAAGCCATACGAACAGAAATAACAATGCCTGTGAGGTGACCAGTGCAATTGCTACGGTTTTATCTGGTGCGCTAAGTCCTAAAAGCTCCAGATTAAGCGCGATCAACTGCGGCAAAATAGCTACAAATGCGAGCCAGGTGTGCTTAAATTTTGGGGGTCGGTATGGACGTGCTTTCCATTTGGCCCATCCAAGTCCAGTGATCAGGCCAATCCCAAGAGCCCAAAGCAGGATCACTAATTATTATTCATTTAAATTATCCGCCGCCAACCATTGGGGTGCCTATGCCGAGGACTATGATTACCATGGTTAGGATGGTTAGCATCAACCGGACGTTCTGACGGTTGAACTTAATAACGAACAAGTTAAATTGAGCTATCATACTTTTCTCCTTAAATTATGTTGTATTTAACTTCTTGTCCTAAAGATACACTACCCCAGGCTTTAAAATAGGCTTCAATACAGGCCTCAATTAAACCAATAATCAGCTCTGTGGAGCTGATTATTGGACTTTTTTTGCTTTATGCTAGTAAATAAGTAAGATAAATAAATTTATCTATATGTGTTGCTCTAGCCGCCTGGAACCATTGGGGCACCCACGCCGAGCACCAAGATTACCAGAGTAACGATCATAAGTATCATTTGTACGTTTTTGTTATTCATGTGTTCTTCTCCTTTGAGCTTCTTTTATCAATTTCCTTGTCACTAAGATAGCCTGACCCAGGCTGCAAAACAGGCTTCAAAAGATTAAAATAAAATAATCAGCTCCGTGGAGCTGATTATTTGAGGGGTAAATTGACTTATGTTAGCGGATCAAGCTTTTGCCAAGCCTCTCCATTTTTACCGAAGGTGATGGAGTCTGTTCCCCTTCATTCATCGATGAATACGCTTTGTACAAGCGAACAGCACTATCTCGATCATTTAATTGGAGGTGTATCTTCATCGCCAACAGATAGGCTAACTCACGCGGCTTCGTGTCCATTTCCTTGTTTAAATACGAACTACGCTTCTTCATGTTAGTGCCCCAAACCCAACTACCAATATCACTACAGCAAATACAACTAAGATCAGTTGCACATGCCTGAGGTTGAACTTGGTCCCTACCAAGAAAATTAGTATGTTGCCGCCGATATTGACTGCATATCGCCAAACAATGAAGAAAAATATCAGTCCAATGGCAACAAGGATAAACTGGGTATTCATTATGAACTTCTCCTTTATATACAGATAAGATGCTTAGTCTAAGAAAGGAGAACTTCTTGTCTTTACCATAGGCTTATCCAGGCTGCAAAACAGGCTTCAAAAGATTAAATTAAAATCAACCAGCTGGGTAAAGCTGATTGATTTGTTAAAAAAGCAGGGGCTGTCTTAAAGGGTCAAATTTTTATAGAGCGCTTCCATTTCGGGGGAGGGCGGCAAATCAAGTTCATTTTTCATCATTGAAGCATAGGTTTTGTACAAGCGCACAGCGCTGACGCGATCGTTGACTTGCAGGTGGATCTGCATGGCCTGTAGGTAGGCTGGTTCAAATGAAGGCTCATGCTCAATTGCCCGTTCACATACCACTAAGACATCGTCGATCTGGTTCCTATCCTTTAGCAACTCTACAAGTCTCATCACAGTGGTAAGAAAGATCTGATTGATGCGCTCGCGTTCCGGCAAAACCCAGGTTGCAGAGATATCTTCCAAGAATTGGCCCTTCACTTGCGCAACTGCTTTTTGTAATAGGTCAATTTGCATTTTGGGTTCTTGGGTCAAATCAGCCTGAAATAGATAACTCTCGAAGGCATCCACATCGTATTCATAATCCAAAGCAGAATTAAAGCTGTAGAGCTCATCCCTGAAAACGATGACATCGTTTCGAATGGCTCGGCGCAAACGATAGATATCGTTTTTAAAGCGCAGCTTCAACTTTGAAGGCTCTTCAAGCTCTGGCCAGAACACATCTCCAATTTGTTCTTTTGTCATTGGTTTGTTTATGGTCTTAAAATAGAAAAATAATTCGCGCACGGATTGGGTTTGCCAATCAGACATCGTCAAGGGTTTCTCGCCAATGCTGACCTGTGCGCGCCCAAACGCCCTGATATGAAGCTTTGCATCCGACGCTTCTGTAGTTTGTGCTATGCGGTGGATGCGCCGACGGATTTCAGGGATCTCTTTATCAATTTGGTCGGCCCTTATGAGCAGGTCTCGTACAGCCTGGCCAACTTCGGAATCATTTTGTATACCTTGGAACACGTTCCTGGCATTTCGTATCAGCAAGATGATAGGTGTTCTATGCTGTATCCCACTGTTGAGCGCTTTCTTGAATTGCTTTCGAGCCTCGATTTTCTTATTATTCTGATAATAGGCTGCAGCCAGCAAGATCTGACTTTTTACAATTTCCAGCTTATGCCCATCGGTTTCGAAACAGGTTTGGGCCTGTTCCAAAACTCTGCTAGCTTGCAGGGCTTGTACCTCATGCAAAAGCAGCTGGCCTCGAAGAAGATTATATAAACCCTTTTCATATTGTGAAACTTGAGACAAAATTAACTTCCCGGCCTCATCGAGAGAGCGATTTGCTTGGATTAAATCTAGCTGTTTGATATACAGGCTGGCCCAAGCCAGGCTCAGGTAATTTAGCATGAGATGATCCCCAATCTCTTCAGCGATGGCGTAGCCCTGTTGATAATATCTTTCTGCCAAGCTGTAATCTTCTACATCCGCATATACGTCTGCCAGGCTGATCATTAGAACAGCTTTTATTCTTACATAATAGCCACTTTGATTGGCGCACAGCAAACCCTCCTCCAGGGTAAGAACGGCTTTGTCGTACTCGCCATTCAGATGGTGCAGCACGCCCATATTGTTCAACACGTTGGCCTGCCAGGTTAGATTTCCCTCCTGCTTCCAAATTTGTAAGGCTTGTTCAAAAAGACGCACGGTTTGCTTTTCTTTCCCAAGAGCAGAATAAACTATGCCGGTCTCCATTATCAGCATCGGGATCATAGAGATGTCATCCAAATCAACATAAATCTCAAGCGCCTGTTCCAAGACTTTGACCGCTCGAAGGGCCTGCCCCTGATGGTATAAACTAAGCCCTTTTTCTCGCAAGGCCTTGGCAAATGGTTTCTGCAGATCAAGATTGGAATCAGCCAGACCGATCACTTCATCAGCATCGTGAAGTGCAGCTGGGTAATTTCCAAGGAAACGATGGGCACTGGCCCTGCGTGCCAATGTTCGCGTCAGGCCTAAGGGGTCATTTCTTTTTCGAAAGTTGGCTTCGGCTTGATTGAGCAAATCCAAGCCATCCTGCAAATTCCCCTTCATATACTCTATAATTCCGCGAATCGAAAGTATCCCGGGTCTAGATTTTCGCACAGCTGCTGGTAAATTATTAACCCAGGTCTCCAGTGTAATAAGCGCACGAAAGATTAAATTTGGTGCTGCCCGTTCGATCAAACTGGCCAGTGCATCAACATCCTCCAGTTCTTTTTGCACGTGGTAGGCTTTTTCCCAATCGTTGTATGTTTCATAAACCACTGCGAGCTTACTAAGGATTGGGGAGATTTCTTTAGGATGCTCTTGAGACATGCGATCCTGGAGAAAATCGCGAAACAGATGATGATATCGTACCGAGCCGCTTTCAACTCCGACTGGTAATGCAAATAGATTGTTTTCGATAACTGTATTAATCCAGCTGTTCCATTCTTTACGATCCGGATATAACTTGCCTAAAACATCTTCACACAGGGAAGCATCGAACTCTTCAAGCAGAGAACTTCGTAACAAGAAAAAACGGATTTCCTCCGGCTGTTGATCGAGTACTTGCTGTCCCAAATAATCAAAAAGATCAACACCCGCAGCCCGCGCGACTTTGAGCTTGTCGCCCATAGCTGGATCGGAATCCAGGCTGGAAAGCTGTAAGCCGGTAATCCATCCCTCAGTCGCATCGACCAATTCCTGAGCTTTTTCATCAGAAATATTTTTATTATAATTTTGTGCGAAGAGCGCCTGAATTTCGTCGGCACGGAAGGCCAGGGAATCTAAATCAAGCCCGCCGACCATGTCCCTGGCTACCATCAAAGGCAGATCCGGCAATTGAGTAAGCGCCCGTGAAGAAACAATCAGGTGGCAATTATCATCTACCAATTGGATGAAACGACCGATAAAGTTTTGGATGATGGGGACATCACTTACCAGGTGATAATCGTCCAAGACCAGCACAAAATGCTGAGGTATCTGATTATAGATTTCGTTGACAAGCGGGATCATCAAGCGTTCTAAACCCTCATAAATGGAGGTCAGCTCATTGAGGACGGTTTTGGCCTGATCTCCAAAACCTGGGAATCGTTCAGAAATTGCTTCAACGAAATACGTTATGAATCTTTGGGGGTCTTGATCCAGCTCGTCAAGTGACAGCCAACAGAAGGGCAGCTCACTCTGATAGCCCAGATCTATCAACAAGGATGTTTTTCCGTATCCAGCCGGCGCAGAAACCAAGACCAGTTTCTTATCCAAGAACTCATTCACCATATTCAACAGGCGTTGACGTGTCAGTAATTCTGCACGTCGTCTTGGCATCACAACTTTTGTACGGCTAATCGGAATGTTGCCTTGATTTACCATTGTCTGCTTATTTTGACACAAAAATCATAACTTACTATCTCAATTGTATCGACAATATTATTTATAACTCAAATTATAGCTTTGTGACACCCATAAAGGGGAAATGATTACACAAAAGAAAGCCTTGATACTCAGTTGAAAATAAAAAATCCCACAGATTTCTGTGGGAGCAATCATTTTTAGTTATGGGACGCTATGCGGAGCAATACGCCCAGCTAACAAGTCTCTCAGAACTTGCTCCGCCTGGGCTTGCTTGCCGGGACCAAACAGGGATGGGTCGACATCCTGTAACACCAACGGAGATTGGATAACCTGTCCGCCCTGCCCAGCGACCAGGGTCGGCCAGGCTGCTTGTATCGCTCCAATGGTATCTGGACTCAAGCTGGCGGCCCAATATAATGGAACACTTCCTTGCGGCGCACTCCCTACCTGAACAGCGCCAGAATTGCCAACATATGCTTGCAATTCTAGCGATGTAATGTCAGAATACAGATATATAAATTCCACTTCACGGTCTTGAATAAGATAGTTTGAATACACGCTATAGTTTTCAATTGGTTCGGTTACAGGGATTGAAATTGCTTGAGGAAATCCGTAAGTCAAATAGTAAAAAGGCTGACAAATGCCACAAAAATAAGCTTTGCCATTTGTATAGGCATTCAGTGCGCTGAGCGCCCCTTGGTTTTGATCAGGATAAATCATTCCGATGCGGTAATCATCGGTGATCATCGCGCCAATGTATCCGGCCATGAAAGCGATGATGTCGTTTTGAACAGTGTCTGCCAAAACGCTAATGTTAGCGCCTGCCGATAAATCCGGGATGTTGATCGCCAAAAATTGGGTTTGGGGCGCAGCCGAAGCAAGCGCAACAATCCCGGGACCTGGATCGGGCGCCAAAGCGACTACCACGCGCAAATCAGGTTCGAGGTCAATTTCGCTGAGCGAGTTACGGACTTGAAAGCGAAACCCAGCCTGTTGTGCCAAATCATAGACCGTAGTTTGATACAACTCGTTGATTGCTTGATCCATATCTGAAGGTAGCACAAGTATAGCCAGCGGAGTCGCGGGTGTCGGTGTTAAGGTCGGCGAGGGGATGGGCGTATCCGTAGGAAGGGGTGTAGGGGTAAACTCCACCGAGCTACCCCCACAGGATGTCAACAAAATGATAAAGACGAAATTGAAAATAGTTAAGTTGAGAGTTCGTTGCACGAGGTTTCTCCAATTGTAAAATATGGCCGATTATAACGCGAATAAGGGCACAGCTAAGCTGTGCCCTTATTTTTGGTGAATGAGTACCTAATTGGTTACTTGGTGGATACCTTGATCGTCTTGGAGCGGGCTGATTCGGCCTTGGGCAGGCGTAATGTCAAGACACCATCCGTAATCTTGGCTTCAACGTTCTCGGCTTCAATCTCGCTTGAGAGACGTAGGGTCCGGTGGAAACTTCCATGCGGCAATTCATGCAACAAATACTCTTCTTCGTCGTTTTCGAACTCGCCATCGATACGGACTACGTTATCGAGCACTTGAACATTGAGGTCATCAGCTTTCAGGCCGGGGACCAAGGCGTTCAACACAAAGGTATCTTCTTCCTCACGAATGTTAATGTTGAGGTTGTAGTCAGCGCGTGAGCCGCCATTCAGGGCCTCAAGGTGACGATATCTATTACGAAATGGAAAAGGTTGAATATAGAATGTCATTTTTGTTCTCCTTTTTAGGTTACTAAGTCTCTTCCATTGTATCCAGAGAATGTATGAAACCTGAAGGAAATTGGTGTATTTTATGTTAGTTTGATCTAAAATACTTGTAAAAACCCAAAACTACCTTCCTACGGTTCGTTTAATTATTTATACCCATTGATAAAAGAACTGAGAGCAAGGCACTGAGTTTTTTAAAATAGAATTTTACAAGTATCTGAGATATTCTTTCTTAGCCCCCATTTATCGGCCGGGTATTGCTGGTTAAGCTTGTAACTGGCTTAAAAGTTTTCGGTAATCGTCCGCATTAGGAGGATTCATCAGTAATATTTGCTGTATGGTTTCAGCAGCCTCAGATTTCTTTCCTTCTTCAACCAGCAGTTCGCCAAGGGCATCCAAGGCCAAGATTGCTTCTGCCGTTTTTCCTGCTTCTTGAAATTGATCAATCAATGCACGATGTAAGATAATTTGGTCTTTATTTTCCTTGATCAACTCCTCAAGGAAAGAAATACCTTGCTCACTATTTCTATTCGTGCTCAAGTATGAAAGATAATTTTCCATCTCTATCACTGCCTGGGATTGGTTCCCCATGCGAAGATTTAAAGCGACCAGATTTCTGCGCACACCTTCATCATCAGGTCGTAAGGTGCGGATTTGTTCAAACACACGCATTGCCTGTTTCCAATCCAGGCGTTGCATATCGATATCGGCCATGCGTTGCAAAATAGTCACGTTCCAGCTTCGATCAGCATTAGACTTCTGTACAAAACTCAATGCCTTGGTGAAGGTTTTCCGAGCCATATCGAGCTCTGCAAGACGATAATAGATATCAGCAACCTCAAGATATTCCTTTATTGCAGCATCTACCTCGCCACGAGCAATCATATGGTCGATCATACTTGTTCGCGCCCGCAGATCCATAGGAGATAGTTCAATTACCCTGCGCAACATCTTGGTAGATTGACTTGATTCGCCTCGCACCCCATAAGCACTGGCAATCACTGTATATTTTGCAATTGCCTCGGTAGTATTTCCCTCACTCACAAGCAAGTCACCAATCAAGGTATGCAGGGGGAGGTATGTAGGCGCGTTTTGTAATGCGTGGAAGGCTTCATCCATAGCAGAACGCAACTGTCCTTGACGTGCCAATTGATTGACCTTATTCATTGCATCCAAAACCTGGCTACTTTGGGCTTTAATAACGGCCTCCGCCAGTGGTGTCGGAACATCTCCCTCTTGTGTTTTGGGCAACTGCTCACGCATTTTGCTCAAATGATTGCGCCAATCTTCACGCATCAAGAGCCCCTTAATATTTTTGCATAAGCGTTCTTGGTTGGCCTCGTCTAGATCAGTAATTTGGGCTTCAATCAGTGGTTCATAATGTTCGCGGATTACATCGGCATGTTCATCCGAAACAATCATTGAATCTGCCTTTTTTAGAGCTTCAAGGTATTCTACAGAAGCTTTCCCTAGGCGTCCCAATCCAACCAATAATTCCCCCATTAACAAACGGGACCCAAGAGCGAAATTTACGTGTTTTACAGCATTCCCCAAATAGCGTAGGGCGCTTTCACTGTGATCGGATTTGGCACGCAACATTCCAAGGTTGAAGTACAGAGCTGGGTGATCAAAGCCCGCCTTAAGCGCGTATTTCAATTCATCAGCGGCTTGGTCGTTTTGCTTTTTAGTCTGTGCGTCTATGGCCTGGCCGAGATGTAGCACAATTTTGGTCTGTTCTCCTTGTTGTAGTAGCAATTGTCCGGTCCCTTTAACGATTGCGGATAGGCCCCGTCGCGTTTGCACTTCAGCACTTTCTTCAGAGTATTCGAACAGGACTTCTGCCAAAGTAGTAAGCGCCTTTTGGCTTGCCTCAGCAATCGGATCCATGCTAGAGGCTGGCTTAACCTTATCTGGATTTAATTTCTTTACTTGCGACATGGCCAGGGCGCCGATCCCACCTCTAGGGCGGACTGGTTTGGGTAATAATTGTCCAGCACGCAATAAGCGCTCTGCTTGTTTTGCCTCTTTGCTGCCCGAAGATAATTGTAAGGCTTTTTTTACCAATTCGGCAGCCTTCTCCATATTGCCCCCGCGTTGGAGCAGGCTGGCTACCGCCAAATATTCAATAACAGCTTGTTGTTTATGACCAAGTTTCTCATGCGTTAACGCCAAACGAGAATGGGCCAATGTATGCTCAGGATTGAGCATGGTTACGTGCACCCAATTCTCAATCCCTTTTTCCACATCGCGGTTGGTTAAATGCAATTCTGCCGCTTTCATAGCAGCCTTTTCGGCATCTTTTATATGACCAAGCCGTTCCGACAATTGGGATATGCGCTCATATGGGGCTGGGTCGTTGGGCGAGACTTTTGCGACCTGCATATAGACTGGCAAGGCTTCATCAAATTCCTGGGTTTCAATTAAGGCTAAACCCAGGCTGCTCAGAGCTTTGGGATGATCGGGGAATTCCTTTAATGCGTTGCGGTAGCAATCGGCGGCCTTTTTCCATTCCTGATCCCAGGCAAATGAGTGCCCCTGATTCATTGATTTTTGGTATACGTCTTCCCTTGCAGGCATATAGATTTAATTTTACCTTTGACTTCTATCGATCTGTGCGTTTTCAATGTTTCTGCATTACTCATCAACCTCTTGCATTTCGCCCCAATTCGGACCCCAACGTGCTTCCGTGAGTAGTGGAATGCTGAGCGGATACGCCATCTGCATGGTCTCCCGAACGATATGTGCAGTTGCTTTCAACTCGCCCTGAGAACATTCGAATACAAGTTCATCATGCACTTGCAGCAACATCTTACCACTCAATCCGGCGTTTTCGAGAGCAGAGGGAATCTTCAACATGGCAATCTTCATAATGTCTGCCGCGGTACCTTGAATAGGTGCATTAATGGCTTCACGTTCCTCACGGTTTTTCAAGTTAACATTGGATGGATTTTTTAGCATCGGGAAATAACGGCGGCGACCTAACAAGGTCTCTACATATCCCTGTTCCGCTGCAATCTTGCGAACATTATCAAGGTAACGTTTTACTCCCGGAAATTGTTCGAAATAGGCTTCGACAAAATCTTGCGATTCAGCCAACGTAAAGTCGGTAGAGCGAGTCAATCCAAAGGCCGACATGCCGTAGATTAGGCCAAAATTGATTGCTTTTGCATGGCGGCGCTGGTCTTTGGTAACACTTTCTAAGGGGATCGAATAAATCGCCGCGGCTGTCGTGGCATGAATATCTTGTCCTTGGCGGAAGGCAGTCAACATATTATTATCTTCAGCCATGTGCGCAACGATGCGCAATTCAATCTGAGAATAGTCTACTGATAGCAGCACGGTACCCTCTCCCGCAATGAAGCCGTTCCGAATGCGCCGTCCTTCGGCTGTACGAATGGGGATATTTTGCAGATTGGGGTTTGAGGATGAAAGCCGCCCAGTGACCGCGCCTGTCTGACTATAAGAGGTATGTACGCGGCCAGTTTCTGGGTTGACCGCCAAGGGAAGTGCATCTAGATAAGTAGATTTCAGCTTAGAAAGTTCTCGATGTTCGAGCACCCAATCAACCACTTCATGCTTACCACGCAAGGTATCCAGCACGGCAGCCGATGTAGAATAATGTCCACTGGCAGTTTTTTTGCTACGGTCGGGGGGCTCCAGCCGTAGACGGTTGAAAAGCACATCCGATAGTTGCTGTGTAGAGTTTAGATTAAATTCCACACCAACGGATTGGACAACTTGCTCCTTTATTTTATTTAACCTACCCTGAAATTCCTCTGACATTCTCTTAAAAAATGGAAGATCGATTAAGATGCCGCTCATTTCCATCTCTGCCAGCACAGTGATCAAGGGCAACTCAATATCGTCCATCAGATTCATCCCATTTACCCGATCAATATCTTTTTGCAACAATGCCTTCAAGCGTAAAGTCGTCTCTGCATCCGCAACCGCATAGGCAGCTGCATCTTGGACACTCACCTCGGCCATGCTGATCTGTTTTTTGCCTTTGCCAATCAACTCTTCAATATTGGTCATCTCTTCACCCAGGCGGGCAAAGGACATATTTTTCAACCCCAAATTTCGTGAACTTGGATCAACGATGAACCCTGCGATCATAGTATCAAATGTCAAGGGCGTGACCTGGATGCCACAACGCGCCATGATAATGAAATCATACTTGGCATTGTGTGCTATTTTGCCAATTTTTGGGTTTGTCATGGGAGCGCGTAAGGCAGAGATTACCTGTTCAATCGTTAGGTTTTGATCGTTCACATGTCCTATTGGTACGTAATAGCCTTCCCCCTCTTTGTGGGAAAATGAGATTCCAACCAAATCAGCTTGCATCTTATTAGTAGAAGTTGTTTCTGTATCAAATGAAATTATTTTTGCTTTGTTCAAATCAGCTACTAGGGATTCTAATTTCGCGGGTGTATCCACAATCTGTACATCGATATCTACTCCCGGTTTGGGAGCAGATATGATGGGGGCTTGGTTCTCAAACAAAGACATTTGGCCATCAGACGCTTTTGCAGAAGATTGGCCTGTTATATCTGCCAATTTTTTGATCAAAGTACGGAATTCGAGTTCTGTGAAAAAGGCGCTCAAGGCTGCAGAATCGAATTGGTCAGCACGCGCATGCTCGAGGTCCAGAGTAACCGAAACATCGAGACGTATGGTTGCCAAGTCTCGGCTCATATAGGCTGATTCCTTGCCCGCTTCCAGTTTGGTGCGCCAACGGGTTTCGATCTCGTCGAGATGGGAATAAATTTCATCCAACGAATGGTATTTTTTCAATAAACGTAAAGCAGTTTTCTCCCCCACGCCAGGTACTCCAGGAATGTTATCTGATTTATCACCAACAATTGCTTTGTAATCTACCACTTGATTGGGGGGAACCCCAAACTTGCTATTGGATACATCCTGGTCTGTCACGTAGGTCTTATCGTCTCCAGCGACGTAAACCGCAGTGCGCTTATTGACGAGTTGCAATAGGTCGCGGTCGCCAGTGATTATCTTGACCCCCAATCCTTGCTCGGTTGCTTGTTTCGCGACCGAACCCAGTACATCATCAGCTTCAAAGCCCTCCATTTCCAGCCTGGGCAGATTAAAGATATCTACCATTTCGCGAATACGCTCAATTTGCGTGCGTAGCTCTTCTGGCATTTTCGCGCGCGTTGCTTTGTATTCGCTAAAAATTTCATGCCGGAAAGTTTTGCCGGTATCAAACGCAACTGCGAGGTATTCGGGTTTCTCTTGTTCTATTACTCGGATTAGCTCTCTAGCAAATCCATATGTCCCCGCAGTAGGTTCCCCTTTGGAATTTTGCCAACTATGGTTGCTGCCTCCACCAGTGAGCGCAAAATACATTCGATATGCTAGGGCATGTCCATCGATAAGATAAAGGATCGCAGGCATAACAAGTTCTTATAAAACTTTGGTGATGACTTCTGGAGAAAATTCGACCGCAGAGATTGGTACCTCTCTGCGGTCATTTCGACTGCACTTATTCAGATCGCCTCTGTGACTAGGATATCCCTTGTCGACGGCGAGTTTGTTTTATGTAATCTTTGACCAATTGTGAGGGGTGAGGCTTTAATCCACCCATAATTAGATATCCCGGGGCCCAAAAATCTCCGGAGGGGTTTTCCTTTTTTAAGCTTTGGAATTGTGCAAAAATCTTTTCTGAAGTTTGCTCCCCCATAATCCGCATTAAATATCCAGGTGAAGTGTTAGGCTCTGCAGTGACATTCCATTGCAAATACTCAGGACGCACAGCAAGGAATTCCAAGCGCCAGCCAAAGGCTACACAAATATTTTCCATCCATTTAGATAACCGATCGGCCAAGTCTCCAGTTAAATAATGGTTTATAAAGCGAGGCACCAATAAGCATGCAAAATTTAATTGGGTCATGCCTGCCTCGCTGGATTCAAACACCATCCCACTCGCTACATCATTGGCAGTGTTCGGACGAGTATGACCTAATTCAACAGGAATTGGTTTCCCTTCAAGAGTATCTGAATGCCTGGCTTGTGAAGCGGACGGGATGGTCATAGCCATTTCCTCATTACTTTCTATATAAGGGCTTTGCGCTTCAACCGGCTCCTGTGCTGTCTCAAGGTTTTGCGAAAGACTTGCAGGAGGGTTTACCTTTCTTGAGATACGATTAGGGTTCTTTAATGAAGGTATTGCAGGATTTGTTGACTCTACAGACGAGCTCATATACCTGTCCATCTCGCTTTGGTTGTATATCTCCGCGTCTACTTGGGGGTCTTTTGTTTTGATATACTCGGGCGGATTTGGGGATGGTATTTCTTTTAATATTGTTGATATCGATGGAATGACCAATTCTTCATCCGAGCCGTCACGGAACGCCACCTTGGACTCACTTTGAACCTGCTTCTCCACAGGAATCGCTGTAGGGGCCTCTTTCGGTAACGGCCCAGTATTTGCTATAGCCAATGAGTGTGCCAGATCGTTTGCCTGACTACGTATGGTACTAAAAGGAGTTTCTGCATCAAAAACCATGGCCAAAATAATATCGGGTGTCATGCTTGTGGCGTAAAGCATATGTTCCGCTTTGGTCGCTTCTAAACGCAAAAAACGTAGCAAGTCGTTACCTTTTTGTCCATCCCAATGCCGAGAAACGTTACTTGCTAATTCATTAGCAGCATTCTGTGAAAGTTGACCTGCGTAGGCCCATAATTTTCCATCACGCGTAATCAAAGCCGCCTGTGCCGAAGATTCAAGCGTCAGGCGGGTAAGGTGCTGTGCTGCTTTGTTCACATCTTTCAGCCAAGGGAAATCAAGCACGGGTGTGCTTTCCTTTACAGAGGCTGTGTTTGAGAACTCTGTCCGTAATTTATCCTCTCCCATCAATATGTCACCCTTTTTTTCAGTCTTATTAGACACGGTTTTAAGAATCTGAATAAGCTCTGGCACCTGGAATGGCTTACGGAGGAGAATCCACGGGCGAATTGCATCCATAGCAGGTGGGATATCCTCATCGGCCAAAACAATTATCTTAATATCGGGGTTCATGCTCCGCAAGGAACGACCGATTTCAACTAACGGGCTTTCTCCCAATTCCATATCCAGCATTGCGAGAGAACAGTTTTCTTTCTCAACTGTTAGAACCGCATCTACTTTTCCTTTTGCATAATGGATATGAAAAGAGTCTGTATCGCTCAGACTTTGATGAATTATTTCCCCGAAGCTACTTTCATGCGATATAACAAGAAGATTGGCTTTCATACTGGGTAAATTTTATCATGTCAACAGTGTAGAAGCAAGTTATTCTAGCGGAAATATCCTGCTTGTATGTATAAACAACTTGACTTTAAGCCCAATCATGTGCTATCTAATAGGAAATTTAAACTACGAGGAAATCCATGCATCGTGAGCGTGTAACTGACAATATTTATTGGTTCCAAAGTGATATATATGCCCAAGTAACGGCAGGTGTAATAGCCGGACCCCAATGGGCTGCTGTTATCGACACATTAGCATTACCCGATGAGACATTGGGTATGCGTGAATTTATTGAACATGATTTAGGATTACCTGTTCGGTATGTGATTAACACGCACTATCACGCCGATCATTCATGGGGGAATTGTTTCTTCCCAGGCGCAACGATTATCGCGCATGCGCGTTGTCGTGATAACTTAATTAAATATGGCGTACCTTCCCTTGAATCTGCTATGCGAAAAAATTCAGATTTAAAACAAGTTAAGATTGTTTTGCCTCATATAACATTTAATGATGGCCATATGACTCTAAAAGTTGGGAAAAAGAACCTGAAGATTATGACGGCTTTTGGGCACAGTAACGATGGTATATCTGTATTAATTGAGGAAGATCGAGTCTTATTTGCTGGTGACTCTTTTATGCCAATACCTTATGTTGTCGATGGAAATGTCGATCAAGTCGTTGAGTCTATTAAACAAATCGGCCGCATGAGCCTTGAAAATATCGTTCAAGGGCATGGCGAAGTCATTTTGCGAGGCGAAATCGAGGCGGCTGTCAAAGACAGCCTAGCGTACATATCGGCTATCAAAAAAGCTGTTCGGAACGCTTCTCGGCGCAAGGATCCCCTGGCGTTTTTGGAAAAGGTCAGTATCGAAGATTGCGGAAAAAGTCGCGTAACTTTAGGCGGTTTGGCAGTTCAATTACATGAAAATAACTTGCTAGCGGTATTAGAGCAAATGCAAGAGGAGAAAAAAGTTTAGGGAGTAGTATGATTGAAAGAATTGATCATTTAAATTCAGTAAATCACAGATTTAATCTTTGAGCTCTCTATAGTATCGATATTAGTCGCTTTTTCCCTGAAATTTGTC
>JASJYH010000059.1 GCA_030123675.1 Anaerolineae bacterium
ATCTCGGTTGAATAAAAGTATGGAAATACGCTCACCCTTCCCAACCGTTCTCCAGTTGGGAATTGCACAGTTGGCGGTTGGGATAACGAAAAACGCTCAAAGGGATCGAAGGCCACCGCACCCAGCCCCATGCCAGTCAGTTTTAGAAAATCGCGGCGAGAAATTGCTCGTTTCAAATTACTCTTCCTATGTAATGTTTCAAATAAGGATAATCTCAAACATTGACAGCGTCAACGCATCTATGAGTAATTGTTAATTTAGACCCGACAAACCATGCGCTTCTTACCCATTTTCCCAAAATATTTCTGGACTGCGTAAACATTCAGCCCCAAGCTTGTGTCCCACTTCGTCCTGACAGAATGTTTCATAGGCACCCGCTCGCTCAAGTTGGTCAACGGTTTGCCTGGCACCTCTAGTGGGACGAGCTCATCTTGGGTGCTGTGCGCAACGATAAAGGGTATCTCCTTTAAGCTATCTTTTGATAGGAGCTCATGCGTGTCAACAAGCAGGAAACCAGGAAGCAGAGCCGCCCGATGTATGCCCTGCGGATAGAGCAATGCCAATGTCCCCGTCCAGCCGTGTTAGGTCAATTGACGTGTACTATTCTCTGCCAGCACGTTTCATAATCCAATCGGTAATAATAAAGAAACCCAAGATCAGCACAACTGGGACCAGTGCAATTAGCAAACAAAAGAAACCCGCGAGGGCGGCACCTGTGCCATAAATCAGAGAAATCAACCCTAAGCCGATAATGAAAAGTAAAAAAAATGCGCCCAGCCCCAAGCGTACATTGGTCTGGCGGGCATAATCACGCAGATCACGGCTCATTCAAACCTCCCATAAATCTTCTGCGCAGGCGGCTTTTCCAAGATACTATCTGTTTTAGTTCAGGCAAAACTGCTTCAACCGCAAGCTCCCCACGCTGGACCAATTCAGGCACGTCAACCTGCTCCAGTAAACCCACACCAGTCACCTTGGGGCGGATGATGAGATTGGGTTTGTCTATGACCAAGCGATATTCAGTAATGGCGCGAGTAGCTACATCCACCGAGCGCGTAAATATATCGAAGGCTTGTGCGTAACGAGCATTTGCCAAGCGGTTGAGTATCGGTTTGGGTATCCCGCGCGAAAAAGGGATCCCAATTGAGCGGGCCGGCTCTCCCATTGGAGTATTCAAGGCCACCGCAACAACTGGCAACTTGGGCTGCAAGGATCGAGCCAGGGTTACCGGAACCGGATTTAACACACCCCCATCCACCAATTCCCAATCTCCCAAAGTGTATGATGGAAAAATACCCGGCAGCGCTATGGTGGCAAGCAAAGCTTCTTTCACCACCCCAGAATCCAAAACAATTTCTTTACCAGAATTGAGATCAACCGCTGATACAGCACATGGAATTTTTAGATCTGAAAAGTCATGATCTGTTAAGACCTCATCAAACCACTTGCGCACCCCTGAAAGGCCAAGTAACGACTTTTTTTCATTTGAAGAGCGGCCGTATAAGCGTGTTTGATTAATATCATCAAACATCTTTTCAATCTCATCAGGAGAATATCCGGCAGCATACAAGGCAGCCACTATGCCCCCAATACTGGTCCCCGCAATGGCCTTGATTTTAAAACCTTCTTTTTCTAAGCGCCGGATTATGCCTATATGTGCGTTCCCTTTGGCACCACCGCCGCCGAGCGCAAGCGTAATATTCATAGCTGGCAATTATACCTAAGCCCTATTCCAATTTTTCAAGCTTCATTATAGTTCCCAATATCTTTTCTTGAGCAATAATCACCCATCGAAACTCGGAGTAATTTGTTCCCATTCCACTGATAAAGCGGCACTTCAATCCGGAAATCATTGTATAAGAAATCCTTCAAAACAAAAAATTGGTAGCCTTTGAAACTGGCACTGCAGCCATTTGAACAAACCATGCATCGTTTGAATATAGCACAGGCAGATTTCCGACACCATAAATATCATAGCAACTGCACTGGTAATGTGGCTGAGAATGATCATCTTAGTATGTGAATTAACACCGCACCATAACTGTTCTAAAGAAAGCAGCATTGGATTTCTTGGAATTTAAGATTTGTATCCGAATATATACAAAACCACGTTTGCGCGCATGGTATTTCCAGACTCGATCAAAGGCGCCATACTCATGGTTAGTCGTCAATAGCTCAGCGCCCAGACCAAAAATGAATTCGCAATTGTGGTACCATCGCAGCGTGAAAAATATCAAGGTTGTCGCAACAAATCGCAAGGCGAAATTTGATTATTTTCTAATCGAAACCTTTGAAGCCGGGATGGCTTTACGAGGTAGCGAGATCAAGTCTATCCGTGCTGGGAAAATTAGCCTTAAGGAAGCCTTTATCCAAACAGATGGCAAGCAGGCCTGGTTGCGCGATTCCCATATTGCACCCTATGAACCCGCCAACCGATTTAATCACGATCCGGTCAGACCTCGCCGGTTATTGCTACACAAAAAAGAAATCCGTCAGCTTTGGGAGGCCGTCCGTCAAAAAGGGCTGACGATTATTCCCACCCGAGTGTATCTCAAGGATGGCCGTGCAAAAATTGAAATTGCCTTAGCACGTGGTAAGAAATCTTACGATAAGCGCGAAGCCATAGCAAAACGGGATCGGGCCCGTGACTCTGTCAGAGAAATGCGCGTTCGATAAACAAAACCTTGTACCTCGATTGTATACGGGGGGATTAAAATCTCTAATTTTACCGAAACCTATAAATACAAACCGCTGTTCAACTAGGCTCGATTGACATTTTGGTTATTGTGTCATTTCGATAAGCGAAGCCAAGTGAATTCCCTTGAGTCTCTGCTTGCAAATAATCGTTCCAAGGATTTCTCGCTCCTGTCGTCGCTCGAAATGACATGTCCGTGTGCTTTTGCAAATGTCAACAGTACCTAGTTACAAGATATTGAATGTGTGAGACTGTTAGATAGCGCTTCTTGTGTCACACATTCCTAGTAATTCATCAGCTTCCTTTTACCCTGCCATTCTGGGCTCGTCTGTCTTTAAGTTGCTCGCGAGTATATATCCAATTGCTTGCATTCGGTTCATGTTTGACTAAGGAACGCGCAAAATTTATATCCTCCATGATTTCTTCTATATTATTATATTTGTCATCGCACATAATCACACCGATTTGAGCGCTTTGTTCAGCCCTTAAATCATGTTGAGCCAAGAATCCGTTCATTTCCTTCGCCACCCTTTTGGCAATCATTTTTGTTTTATCATCAACAGCTACATCCTCCAACAAACTCAAGAAAAAGCCATTATGTGACCAGGCCATGGTATCCGTTGGACGCAAGCTGCCCTTGAATTGATCTGCCATCTTGCGTAATAAAGCGTTCAACAAATTGGCATTCATTTTTTCTTTGAGGGTATCGTAAGGATGTAGATCGGCAAATAATACCCCAAAGCGTTCCAAATCCGTTTTTTTGACACGTTCAAAGGCAAGAACCAAACGCACCGAGAAAAAGGGGATTGTGTAAAGGTTGGTTACCTCATCATAGGGTGATTCTTTCAAGCCTGTTTTTGGGGCGGATAATCGCTGAACTAAGGTACCTAGATCTTGGATATCTACTGGCTTTATGAGAAATAAATCTGGCTCAATCGGAAGCGTATTTGCATAGTGCGCAAACGCAGTGATCACTACAACCGGAATGGTACTCAATTGTTCATCAGTGCGCATCTGTTCAAGAATTTCAGGACCAGAGACATTGGGAAGTTGCAAATCCAATAAGATCACATCGGGGAGGGTAGCAGAAATTCGTTCAAGCGCCCCCTGACCATCAAACAATATTTCAGTACGGTATCCAGCCATGTCCAGCACATGCCGGAAAAGGGCTGCAACATCTCGATCATCTTCAATCAGTAAGGCAAATGGTTTATCCATATGATTTCAATGTTTATAGATTAATGTACCGTAATCGATGGTTATCTAAAATGAGTACACAACGTGTCTTCGCCAAATTGTGGACCAATTGTCAACCCCTTAGGATTGCTGAAAAAATCATTTCAATTAATATCCCATTTTTCGGGCTATACTGACAATTTTACCCGGCGTAGTAACTGAGCATTGATCGCAACCACCACTGTACTGAGTGACATGAACAGCGCTCCGATTGCTGGGGAAATATTGATGCCCCACGGAAAAAGTACACCAGCTGCTAAGGGTATTGCGACAATATTATACCCAGCCGCCCACCACAAATTTTGGATCATCTTACGGTAACTGGCACGACTCAAGATAATGATTTTGACCACATCCAAAGGGTTGGATTTAACTAAGATAAGCCCCGCAGATTCAATCGCTACATCTGTGCCGCCTCCAATGGCTATACCTACATCGGCACGGGTAAGCGCCGGGGCATCATTGACGCCATCTCCAACCATCGCCACACGTTTGGCCTGTCGCTGCAGTTCTGCAATCTTCTGGTCTTTATGCTCCGGCAGGACTTCGGCGAAGACATGGTCGATACCCAGTTCGGCAGCTACTGACTCAGCCACGGGCTGACTATCTCCGGTCAGCATCGCGACCTCCACATCCATTTCGTGCAGCCGTTTGACGGCTTTTTTGCTTTCCTTACGGATGACATCCGCTACGGCAAACGCGGCAACAACCTCTTCCGTTGTGGTTAGATAAATAACCGAGTGTGCTTTGCGACCGGCTTCTTCACTAAAGGAAGCTAATTCAGGAGTAGGATTCAATTGCAGCTTCTCGAGCAATCGGGGGCCACCAACATATACGGTCTGATCATCAAGCCTGGCTTGGACACCTCGACCTTGCAAGGCAGAGAATTCTCTGATACCAGGCAATTCAAGTCCACGCTCTTTTGCTGCGCGGCGGATGGCCTGGCCAATCAAATGTTCTGAGTCGCCTTCAATGGCAGCGGCCAGTGCCAGCGCATCATCTTCTTTCCAGGATTGTATAACGGCTATACCAACAATACCAAACAACCCTTCGGTAAGCGTGCCGGTTTTATCGAAGACAACCACGTCTATCTCACGAGCGGCTTCGAGTGCCAAGCGATCGCGGATGAGGATACCGTTGCTGGCGCCCATGGCACTGGTAATCGCTATTACCAACGGCACCGCTAGCCCGAGGGCATGCGGGCAGGCGATGACCAAGACAGTCACAACCCGGATCAATACCCCCGAATTAAAGCCCACTGCCAGCCCCCACACAATTGCAGTAAGCCCGGCAACAACCAGTGCGATATAAAATAACCAGCCAGCGGCTTTATCGGCCAACACCTGGGTCCGAGATTTTGATTGCTGGGCCTGCTCGACAAGGCGCATTATTCCAGCCAAGGCTGTTTGCTCACCCATGGCTGTGACGCGCACTCGTAGGCTGCCCTGGCCGTTGATCGTCCCGGCGATGACCTTCGAACCGGGCTTTTTGTCCACGGGGCGGGATTCGCCAGTGATCATCGACTCGGTTAAACTAGATTCGCCCTCGGTTACTACCCCGTCAGCCGGGATACTGGCCCCAGGGCGTACCAGTAGCAAGTCATCGGTCCGGAGTGAGGCGCTCGATATGGTTTCAGTGGATCCATCTGATTTGATCCGTTCCGCTGTATCCGGCATCAACTTGGCGAGTTCATTTAAAGCTCCTGAAGCTTGACGTACTGAACGCATCTCAACCCAGTGACCTAGAAGCATAATATCGATCAGTGTGACTAATTCCCAAAAAAAGGTTTCCCCAATGTTGAACAGTTGCGCAATCAGGCTGCCGATCAAGGCGACTGAAATTCCGAGCGAGATGAGGGTCATCATGCCTGGCTTGCGAGACCGGATTTCAGGGACGGCCATTTTCAAGAATGGCAGGCCGCCGTAGCTGAAGATAATCAGTGAAAAAATGGGCGTGATTAAGTTACTTCCAAGGAATCCGGGCATTGTGAAGCTGAGCCAGCCTTGGAGCGCCTGACTATAAAGCAGGACCGGTATGCTGAGCAGCAGACTCCACCAGAAGCGATTCCGGAACATGTTCTCGTGACCACGGTGATCTGCACCGTGGCTGGCATGTTCTATCGGAGAGGCAGTAGTACCATGACCACTATGAGCTGTATGCTCTTTTGGTTTGGTGTGCGAGTGGTGTTCTTGGGAAGCCCCCATATCATGCTTGGCGTGCTCAGCATGAGCTTGGTGAGCGGCTGAAGGTTGTTGATTATATTTTTCGTTTTTGTCCGAGGCATCATTTTTTTTATGGCTGGTCATGATTTAATCCTTCAGTTCTCTTTTCAAAAATTTTTTTCCACACCAAAATCACATAAATGTCATATAAGTCATTTTGATTATACGTTAATTTTCTAATGTAAAGTACCAATATACGAGCTCCTAGGCCCTTGGAAAGCTGCGTGATATAATTTTTTTAATGGATAATTTCCCCTTGTCAAAAATTTCTCTGCGCATCAGTCGACTGCGCTGGCAGGTTCCAGTACTAACTTTAATATTAGTCTTGGTTCATCAAGTAATAGAACACACTTGGTTGATTTACCTATCACGTTGGCAGCACTTTGCCACGCAAGTACTTTTTTATGGTTTGGTAGGCCCCGCATTTGCATGGTGGGCCCTGACAACTTTACTCAGAAGGGCCGCGGAATTTGAAGAGTCTGAAAAAGCCTTGCATGAGGCACATACTAATCTCCATACAGCAAATCGAAGATTAGAAATCTTAATCCGGGTAAGCCGTCAGCTATCTGTTGCAGAGGATGAAGAGGCCTTGACAGAACTACTATTGGACCTACCGCAAGAGGTTTTAGCAGTCATTGGGTGTTCCTTAATTCGCTTTGATGAAAAGGAGGAACCCCGGTTGGCGATTCATAGGGGGGAGGTCGATTTCAAAATCTTCGAAGCATGGTCAGCACATTTATCCTCAACAGATATACAAGAAGCTTGTAATCATTGCACAAATCAATGGGCAGTAAATTCGGAAGAATGTCCTCTTATCATGCCAGTTTTGCAAAACTCACTTGTAAAAAAAGTTTATTGCTTGGAATTGGAGAGAGGCGGGCGTAAGTACGGAAACTTAAATATTTATTTATCAGATAAAAAAAGCCCGACTGAGGTTGAGCAGGATTTGTTAAAAACAATGGCAAATGAGATGTCACTCGCATTGGAGAGTATGCGTTTAAGATCTCGAGAACTGTCAACCTTGTATTATGTCCAACACAAACGGAGTGCGGATGATATACAGGACGAACTAGCCCAAGTTCTTGAACACGTAATCAAGGCGTTTGAGGTTTCTGGAGGAATGATCTTTTTATTAGATGACAACTCAAATGACTTGATTTTGACATCTGAGATAGGGAATTTGCTCCCAACCGACCTCGGAGTGATTAATAAAATGGCGAACAGTACCCTTGAATTGTTCGATCCCATGATTATTAATGACTTAGACCTTGCCAATTCGAACGATACTAAGGTTCGGTCATTGCTGTTGGTTCCATTACGTAATAAGAAGAAATACATCGGCTGTCTGGTGGTGTGGACTGAAAAACCAAATAGATTTGCTAAGCGACACGTTCGAATGATGTCTGCCATTGCGGCACAATCAGCATTGCTGATCGAAAATCATCAGTTATATTTACAGGTAGAAAATAAGGCTGCATTGGCTGAAAGGTCTCGTTTATCTCGTGAGATACATGATGGGCTGGCACAAACCTTGGGATTTTTACAACTTCGTATGGCCCAGATCAACAAATGGTTGAAACAAGGCGAGGTAGAGCGAGCAAGTTCTGCATTACAAGAAATCGAATTATTAGTTGACGAAGCCTATGTAGATACACGTGAAGCTATTGACGATTTGCGGATTAAACCCGATGGTGATGGATTAGGCCAACTGATGAGAAATGTGTGCAAGGATTTCCAAGCACAGAGCGGAATTCCTCTTGCAGTGTTGGAATCTCCTGATATTGAACTACCTTTTGTATTTCAAATTCAATTGCTGCGGATCGTGCAGGAGGCATTGGGAAATATACGTAAGCATTCAGAGGCCAGTCATGCACAGGTACTATGGACCCTTGACAGTCATTGGTTGACTTTAAAGATTACTGATAACGGTCGTGGATTTGCATACAAAAAAGTTCCTCCAATCGCCCGACATGGACTGCGGATAATGCAGGAGCGGGCAGAATTACTGGATGCTGATTTACAAGTGACCAGTAAACCTGGTAAGGGAACAACTGTCTCCCTTCGAATTCCTATAGGAATCATAACAAGTAAGATTGATGGATCCTGAGATTAAAATCTTGATTGTGGACGACCACGAAATTTTTCGGAATGGTCTGCGGTCTATACTGGAAGAGTTTCCGGAGTTTATTCTGATAGGTGAGGCAAGTAATGCTCCGGAAGCCATAAAGATGTGTTCTCAATATCACCCGGATGTAGTTTTGATGGATATCCATATGCCTGGTGGCAATGGAAATGAGGCTGTAGTAAAAATCAAACAAAACACGAAGGTCCGAGTGTTGATGTTGACCGTTTCTGAAAAAGACCAGGATTTGTTGAACGCAATCCAATCTGGTGCAGATGGATATCTATTGAAAAATACCAAGCCGGATCAACTCCGATCTGCAATTCACAATGTACTGATGGATATAAGTACTGTCGCCCCTGAAGTAACCAAAGCCTTATTTAGTGAAGTTAGTCGTGCAGAGGGAACTACGCCTGAGCTAAGTATTCGAGAGCGGCATGTGATGACATTGCTGGCTGGTGGATCTACTACACAACAGATATCGGATTCATTGAACATTTCAGAAAATACTACAAAAACCCATATCCGTCACATTTTGAATAAACTAAAAGCCTCAAACCGGGCAGAAGCCGTTGCCCGTGCGTCAGAATTAGGATTGCTATCATAAAAAAACATTCGATTCTAATACCCACAAAACGGGTGATAAGTTTTATCACCCGTTTTGCTTTTTAAATCATCACCCTGGTATGCAGCGTATATCATATACTGGTGTAAGTTGATTTTCTAATATAGCCTCAATTGAGTGAAGGGATGTCTAAATGCGAAGAGATGTAATATATGGGGGCTTACTATGGCTGGTTCTTACGGTAATTTGTTATTCTCTTATATCTGAATTCACGCTTTTTCCGCTTACGGCAGCCCACGAAGCCGAAACGATTGATGAGTCTTTTCTTTTTTTGATACAGCTTGCAATACCTGTATTTACATTTGTGGTGTCTGTATTGTTATATAGCATCTTCAGGTTTCGGCGTACTGGAGAAAAATCTGAGGATGGACTGCATATAATTTCCAACAAACCCGTCACATGGATGTGGCTGTTGATTACATCAGGTTTGGCAATCTACATGATCATTGATCCAGGTTTAACAGGGTTTAAAAAATTAACTGCAAATAAAAATGTAGACTTGGTTGTTCAGGTAGAGGCGCGAAAATGGAGTTGGTCGTTCACTTATCCACAGCAAGGTATTACCCTGAAAGATGCTGACGAGTTGATTTTACCTGTAAATCAGCGCATCCTTTTTGAGATAAGTTCGGTAGATATTATTCACTCTTTTTGGATCCCAGCCTTCCGCATGAAAATTGATGCCGTTCCCGGACAGTTGACCTTCATGCGTGTTACTCCTAATATAATAGGTAGTTTTGAGGATGATATAAACTTGCGGGTTCAATGTGCTGAGTTATGCGGCACTGGACATTCCCGCATGCGAGTTGACCTGCGGATCCTGACCCTTCAGGAATTCGAAACCTGGATTATAGAGCAAACCACTTCAACTGATTAATGTCGAAATTGATACTACTGATAGGGAGATAAGTGATGAAAGCCATTTACAAGGGGATTGCAGGTGCGTTGATCGGATTTGTGATAGGTGCTGGCGGTTTATCCCTTATCCGCATCTTGATAGGTTTGGAACCCTGGGAACTAGAAACAGGGATTGTAGTGGGCTACCTTTTTGCTCTATGCGGTTGGTTATTGGGGGTTGGAGTTTGGGACTATTGGGGTCGGGGTTGGTTTGGCTTACCGCTTCGGAAATATAAACTCACAGGTTGGCGTCGTTATTTCAGTTTTGATACCGATCATAAAGTGATCGGTATTCAATATTTGTTTACGTTCCTGTTGATGATGCTGGTGGCAGGAATATTTGCAATGTTTATGCGCACCGAATTGATGGATCCAGGTCGGGGCATAATGGATCCTAAGACCTACAACAAATTAATGAGCTTACACGGAATGTTTATGATTGCCGTGGCAATTACAATAATCTCAGGACCTTTTGGGAATTACATTGTTCCGCTTATGATCGGAGCGGATGATATGGCCTTCCCCAGACTGAACGCCCTAAGCTACTGGCTTACTCCCGCTGTGCCAATTTTGCTTCTGACTTCACTAGCATTTCAAGGCTGGAATTCTGGATGGACGGGTTATGCACCCTTAAGTGTAACAAACGAAACCGGCCAGGTCTTTTACAACCTGGCATTTATGACACTAGGACTATCCTCGATTGTGGGGGCTGTCAATTTTCTAACTACAGTAATTACCATGCGCGCACCCGGCATGACCTGGGGCCGTTTACCTATCTTTGTGTGGTCGATTTTATCAACAGCTATTTTGTCTTTGTTAGCCACAAATTTTGTTTTTATGGTCATGCTAATGGTAATACTAGATCGGATTTCCGGTATGGGATTCTTCAATCCAGATATAGGTGGTAATCCAATCCTATACCAGCATCTTTTCTGGTTTTATTCGCATCCAGCTGTGTATGTAATGGCGATCCCTGGTTTGGGTATAACGCTGGAAGTCATCACGCACTTCTCCCGAAAACCGTTATTTGCCTATCGCTGGGCTGTAGCTGGTTTTCTTGGAATCGTCATTATGAGTTTTACTGTATGGGCGCACCATATGTTTACATCAGGTATGCCAGAAAATCCCTTACCTTTTATGGTTTCGACTGAATTGATTTCAATCCCAACTGGCTTCGTATTCCTCGCGGCTCTTGGGACGATCTGGTTAGGTAAACTATGGCTTAAAACTCCGATGCTTTTCGGATTAGCAGTAATATTCAATTTCCTAATTGGAGGAATTACTGGAATATTTTTGGCAGATATTCCTATTGACTTACAACTTCAAGACACGTTTTGGGTCGTTGCACATTTCCATTACACCATTGTTGGTACCCAAATTTTTGGGTTGATGGCTGCAATTTATTACTGGTTTCCTAAGCTTACCGGTCGAATGTACAACGAGAGATTGGGGAAATTGCATTTTTGGGTTATGTTCATTTCATTCAATACTACATTTTCGCCCATGTTCTGGCTAGGAATCAACAGCATGAATCGGAGAGTGGCACAGTATTTACCTGAATTTAGCATGGTCAACACTTGGGTCACTATCAGTGCTTTTGTGATGGGAAGCAGTTTCTTAATTTTCTTATATAACATGATCTACTCATGGATCCGTGGCAGCAAGGCTGGTGCAAATCCTTGGAATGCGCGCACCTTGGAGTGGCAGACTTCTTCCCCACCGCCAGCTCATAACTTCGCAACCCCACCAGAAATAATTGGCCACCCTTACGATTATGGCCTGCCTGGCTCTTCACATGCATTTTTTCCAATATCAGGATCTTCTGGTAATAAACAAGTCAAGGATTAATTCAATGAACAAACCTTCAGATAAAAAGGCACGAATGCGAATTGGCTGGGTCACCTTCATTGCATTGGGTGTGCTGACAATTGTGGAATTTTTCATCAGCCTATATATTCGTCCATCCACCCCTTACTTAATTGTGACAGCAGTAATTAAAGGCTGGTTAATCATCTCATACTTCATGCACATAGCCCAAGTCTGGCGAAGGGATAAAGACAGTAAATGACCACAAACACTCTACATTCCTCTCGTTTCAGTCAGTTATATATCAACCGGCTTGGATTGTGGTTGTTTATTCTCTCTGAATCGGTGATATTCGTGGCGTTGTTATTCACCAGATTTTACCTGCTAGGGGTGGAACGGGCACCGGAAATTAATCAGACAATAGGTTTAATAATTACAGGTCTGCTATTGGTAAGTAGCCTGACAGCCTACCGCGCAGAAGTTCATATCGCCCAAGGTAACCGAAAGGCATTTATGAATAATATACTCGCAACCATCTTGCTTGGTATCGTTTTTTTAATCGGTGTAGGCATCGAGTGGTCAGAAGCATTTGACCATTTTCCCCCTGGGACCCTGTTTGGGACAGTATTTTTCACCATGACAGGCATGCACGCTTTTCACGTTCTGACTGGATTGCTTTTATTGGGTTTACTCTATCTGCGAGGAACCCAAGGCGCTTATTCGAAAAATGACTACTGGGGAGCCGAAGCTACAATTAAATATTGGCACTTTGTAGATATAGTATGGGTGTTTTTCTATCCAGCCTTATATTTGCTCTCCTAAAGGTTATTAAAGGAGGCAGCTTGAAATTTGGTTCACATTAATTTCGTTATTCAAACAAAAAGATTAAGGAGATTCTTCATGAAACGCTTTATATTAATACTTGGACTAGTAACAACCGGCTTGCTATTAGCAGCCTGTGGCCCCAAGGGAGTTACCCCAGATGCAAACGGACAGCTTTTTATCATCCAAGAAGATGATGAAGGTAGTATGAATTTTAATCCAGAATCGATTGTACTCACCTCCGGGCAAACCGTTACAATTATCCTCGAAAACCAGGGTGAAAAAGACCATGAATTCATGATCGGCAGAGATGTAATTTACAATGATGATGGCGCCCCTGATGGATTCACCATAGATTTTTTCGAAGGCTGGACAGATCAGGTTGAGGTCAAACTTGGAATGGGAGCCATGCTAATGATTGACGGTGAAACAGTCATGATGGACGGCGGAATGGATATGGATATGGGGGACGGCGACATGGACATGGATATGGACATGGACATGGACCATATGGGTTGGATGGTGATGGATACCGCTGGCAGTGGAAAGACCACAATTACATTTACTGTGCCAGATGGGTTAACCGGTGAATGGGAGATGGCCTGCTTCGAAGACAATGGTGCCCATTATGATGATGGTATGCGTGGTACGGTGATTATCGTAGAACCGTAACCTTGCGTAAAAATATTTTAACGGGAGAGAAGTCCATCACTTGGCTTGCTCTCCCGTTATTTAATTTGTGCACGGGCTACCCTAAAGCCTCTTAGAGTACAATCAGTCCTATGAATCGATTAAACTTTTATGGTTTGTTTATTTTTCTACACGTCACACAGCAATGATGAAACTGTCTTATTCGACTGCTTTTGCCAAGTTGACCCTGTTCGTGTTTCTGGCTGTGATCTTATTGTTGGTAGGCGGACAATTGGTCTCTTTTGGGAGTGAGACTGGCACCTGTGTGGGTTGGCCGACTTGTGTTCCAGATGGACTTAGCGGCTGGGCCCAATTGCTCCATCGTATTTCTGTTGGGTTGACCGCGGTTATGATGATGGGTTTACTATTTGGAGCCTGGCGTTTTCACCGCGATCAAATCATTTTGCTACCCCTGACTGCTTCGGTAGTGATCTTATTTTTCATTCAAACCTTTGGCGGAGCGATAAACAACAGCGCCAACATCTCGGACTCACTAAATCTGCTGCACTCTTCAACAACATATGCTATATGGCTGGGATTGTTTGGATTGGTGCTCGCAGCAGGGTTTCTTTCCCGGCCGGCACGCACGGCCTTCCCAGCGCTTGATCTGCGCCAGCGCACCAAAGATATTTTTGCGCTTGCTAAGCCGATCATTGTTGTGCTATTGCTGGTCACAACCTACGCTGGACTGGTTATGGGTGGCCGGGCGTTCCCTTCCTTTATACTGACGTTTTGGACCCTACTCGGTGGCGCTCTGACAGCCGGTGGATCCGGGGCCATTAACCAATATATCGACCGCGATCTGGATAAAAACATGGCGCGCACAGCCAAACGTCCAATTGCATCTGGTCGGATGGCACCCGCTGAAGGCCTGGCAATTGGCTTAACCGCCTGCATACTGGGCGTCTACATCCTGGCTATTTTCGTAAACTTTTTGGCCGCTTTTCTCTCGCTGGTAGGGATTTTGTATTATGTCATCCTCTACAGCCTGATGCTCAAGAATGTGACTGTCCAAAATATCGTCATCGGTGGCGGTGCGGGTGCGATCCCGCCCATGGTTGGTTGGGCAGCTGCGACAGGGTCCATAGGCCTGGCCGCCTGGCTTTTATTTGCGATCATTTTTCTATGGACGCCACCCCATTTTTGGGCATTTGCGATCGTGCGCGCCAAGGATTATGAACGCGCCGGAGTTCCGATGCTGCCGGTCATTCGTGGAGAGCGGGAAACACGCCGACAAATTTTTATCTATACGATTGGGCTGGTAGCCCTGACGCTGGTCGTGCCAATCCTAAGTACGACAGGGAATATATACTTAATCTCAGCCATCATTTTAGGAATAATTTTGATATACGCTGCCTGGCGGGTGCTTAAAATTGAAGGCAATAAAGTTGCCTGGCAAATGTATCGCATATCCAGCATGTACCTGGCATTTATCTTCCTGGCATTGATGATGGATGCTGTGATGTAAAAACTCTCATAAAATTTTGGACGCTGATTCACGCAGAAATAAAAGATTTATCCGTTTTCTTTCTCTCAGATCAGGGAAAATCAGCGTTAATCTGCGTTCTAGTTTTGAAACTGTCTGGAAGCTAGATAATAATATATCAAAACCTCCCATAATCCAGTGCACGTAAACGCTGCATGAAAAATATTGAAAACCCAAATAAGAGCACTGCGGTCGCTTGATGCAGCAGCGCAAGAGGCATTTGGACTTGGGACAGCACGACCAAGACTCCGATAGCGATTTGGGCACATCCTAGCCCAATCAGCCCTAGGATCGCGTTGGTGATCTCACGCGGATAATTTGCCTTCTTTGCAGCTATATAAAGATAAATAATAAAGATTAGGGCAAGGAATGCAAACCAACGGTGGATGAATACTATAGTGATGGGTGCCTGGATAAAATCCAGCGCGTTATCGAATAAACCGCTGGGAATCCAGCTCCCAAACATGCGCGGCCAGGTATTGGAAACATAGCCGGCATTGAGCCCAGCTGTAAAACCGCCATAGGATATCTGGATCAGCAGCACGCCCATTCCGGCCAGGGCGAGTTTGGAAAGGCGCGACCATTTGGCTTTTATGGACGACTCAGGAAAACCAAAGCGATGACCCAGCGCCACCCAAAAACTCAATCCGAATAAGGCCAGGGCCAGCAGCAAGTGCAGGGTCAGGCGAATGTGACTGACAGCCGGCCGGTCGATTAATCCGCTGGCGACCATGAACCAGCCCAAGAAGGCTTGGCCTATATATAGAAAGCCAATCAGAGCATAGATTCCAAACTCTTTTCTTGGAATATGGCCTTTGAATAAATAATAAAATACAGGGATGGCATAGAAAATCCCGACCAGGCGGGCAAAAAACCTGTGGAACCATTCGATATAAAATATTCGTTGGTAAGCCTCGAGCGTCATATTTCGGTTTATTTTTTGATATTCAGGGGTTAACTGATACTTCGCAAACTCCGCTTCCCAGGCGGACTCATTAAGTGGCGGAATTGCTCCCTCAACCGGATTCCACTCGACAATCGATAGCCCTGAGCGGGTCAGGCGCACGTAACCGCCATAGACCACCAGGAACGCGACCATAAAGACAAAAATAAATAACCAGATCATAACTGCCCGGTTTTGAGTTTTTGGCATGTAGACTCCTAAATTTTCGGGCATTATAGCATGCTGGTGGACTGTAAAAGATAAATCACTAAATAGGTATGTAAAAAGCGGAGTTGACTATCGCCAACTCCGCTTTTGGGTTACATTGGGAGGTTATCTTATCCCTTAGCCTTGTTATAAATATCGTGGACGAACATAGCCGCACGAGCTAACAGCAGGGCAGTAATGATTTGGCCGACAATCGCGCCGATATTCCACCATTGTGTGAACAAGTCAAGTGGGCCCAGAAAAGCGATCAGCAAACTCAAGACCAAAACCACGATCATGGTGATATCCATGCTGCGGGAGTCTTTATCCCAAATGCCTTTTAATAATTGAACAACTGCTTCGATTGTAGCGCCGGCTACAAGTATGGCTGCAAGAGCATTGGTATCCATAACTAATTTCCTCTATCAAATAAAATGTTTATGTATCAATGGGTAGTAAGGACAAGTATTATTGTGTCACTCCGATAAGACCTCCTTTGGTAAGGGCGAATAACCTTAGGAAGACGCGGGATGTGATGAATGTAATATTGTCGTCTCTGTAAAGTTAAAACCCACCCTGAGGAGCGAGTTACGCTGGAAATTTAGGCGAAGGCAGGATATATAGTTCAATCCAGTGGCAGCTGGGTTAATTTGTAATAATTAATGTCCCCCTCTGAACCATTTTCTTAGGGAGACAGATCGCTCAGTTTATTTTCCTACCTGGGTACCCCGAATATCAGAACTAAGCGATCTATCCCCTTTATTATTCTTATTCGAGTGCGCCTACCATGTCCAAAATGGCATCCACACTTTCTTGCAGCAATACAGTGATCTCGGCTGAAATGTGTTCGTCCGATGCAGCTTTTAGATGCTCGATAAAGTGCCCGAGATGGTCGCTGGCCTTATCGGAATCGCGTAACCTAAGTTCCTTTTGTGCTTTCTCCAGCTCGTCAACTAGGTCATATCGGACTTGATCGTTATCGATCAATCCCTGGTCAAACGCATCTTCTGTTAGTAGCCGTAAACTATCCAAATCGCGGAGGCTGATTTCATCGACACCTAGCCAGCCCAACAGACAGTACGCGTCGTCTTTTAGTGCCCCTGCA
>JASJYH010000005.1 GCA_030123675.1 Anaerolineae bacterium
AAGGCAACGGCCTCAAATGTATTTGGAAGTAGGCCTTGAGAAATTTGAGCCCAATTGGAGTAAATTTGGATTGCGGTTTGAATAAAGCCAATCATGGATAAGATAAGAATTGTAGTTCCAATGATATTGGCCCACAGGGAAATGCGGGATATGGCGGCTTCATTATGAAAGGTTAAGGTTTCTGTTTCTTTTGTCATGCTATATCCTTTAGAGAGATGAATTTTTTCAGGGCAAGGTCTGCAATTGTACTTTAATGCGGGCCATCTTATCGCTTGAGGATCCAAACAACGCGATCATAGGAAAGGATATAGTGTAACAGCGTAACCACGCCAAATACCCAGCCATAAGTGGGATTGAATGTGAACAATGCCCAAGTGGCAGCGCCCAATATGGCAAATTCAATTAAAAGACGCACCATTCCCGGCACTTGAACCGGTGCTTTGCCCGAACGGCTGGGATCGCCTTTGACATTAAAGGTTCCCCATGCGATGGCCGCCAACAGCGGGATGAGGATCATTAGGGTCGTTCCCAAGAGACCCAGAAATTGGGCTTTGGCCCAGGCGCCAAGAGCGACAAAGGCGATGATTTCAAGCAGAAATCGGACAATAAGGTTGATCGGGTTTTGTCCCATGTTCTAAATATAACCATAATCCTTGTTGCGATCAAGCCTTTAATATCGCCTGCAATATCCAGAACAATGTCATCCCTACCGCGACCGTCCAAAGGACATTCCGAGTTTTCCAGGCAACGATAGCACCGCCAAGGCCTGCCAACAAGTGGATATTGCCAAGCGACAGATCTAGCACCCCGCCAGGATGGGTCAATGCCGGGAAGACCAAAGCTGCCAAAACGGATGCAGGCACAAAGCGCAGTGGGCGGCCCATCCAGGCCGGCATATCTACCTTGCCAAACAAATAAATGAAAGACAAGCGCAGCAGGAAGGTTCCTAGTGCGAGTGCAATGAAAAGCAGCCAAATGGAGAGCGTATTCATAGAGCGGCTGCTCCCGATTTTTTGTCAGAGACATTCTCGGCCAGCAAGCCGGCGCCAATCCCCAACAAGGCAGCCAGTACCAATCCAAGGTTGAATGGTAATGCCTTTGAAATAATGGCGACCAGCCCAGCGACCAATACCGCTACCACCCCCGGGCGATCTTTGATTGCGGCGAACATGAGCGCCAGAAAACTGAGCGGGAAGACGAAATCAAAACCCCAGCTTTGAGGAATGAGCGTACCAAGAAATGCCCCTGTGACCGCACTGATTTGCCAGGTTATCCAAACGATGGCCGCAGAGCCATAGTAATAGTAGGCTGGTTTTGAGGGCATAGCATTGGAAAAGCGGGTCATTGTCACGCCGAAGGCTTGATCCGAAAGGATATATGCAAAGGGGGCTTTTCGGGGTAAGGCTTCTTTTTCTAAATGAGGGGCCAACGCAGCACTATACATAATGAAACGCAAGTTGATCACCCAAGCTGTTAGCACCATCACCAACCAAAGAGTGCCTTCGCTCATTAATTGCAACACCGCTAATTGAGATGCTCCGGCAAACACAATGAAAGACATTCCGATAGCCTCGAAAGGGGTTAAGCCGACGTTGATTGCTGCAACGCTGCAAATCATGGCAAATGGGACCACCCCGAACAATATTGGAATGGTGTCACGAGCACCTGTTATAAAATCGTGATGTACAGATTTCATCAATTGTTTTTTGTCTCTTGGATGAGTTGATAAATGTCTCGTTTATTCCAACCGGATTCTTTTGCTAGACGTTTGGACAGACGACTGGGCGATTCGCCCGCCTCTAATCCGCGCTGGATAGCTGCTACCGATTGTTCTCTCGTCCACTCGCTTTGGGTTTTATCTGCACCCCCAACCACCAAGGTAAACTCGCCCCTGGCTGGTTGGGTCTTGAAATAATCCATAGCTTCGCTTACCGTACCACGCCAAAATTCTTCGTACATTTTGGTCATCTCTCGTGCTACACAGATTTGGCGATCCCCAAGCTGTGAATGAATATCCTCGAGTGCATCGGTGATTCGGTAAGGAGACTCGAGGAAGATGAGTGTGTAGGTCAGGGTTGAAACTTCTTCCAGCCGAGTGCGGCGCTCTCCTGCCTTGTGCGGCAGATAACCGAGATAGAGGAAACTGTCCGTTGGCAGGCCGGAAACCGTCAAGGCGGCAATAGGGGCCGATGGACCGGGAACAGGCCGAACGTCGAAGCCTGAAGCGAGCGCAGCTACCACAAGTTCATAGCCAGGGTCATTAATAGCCGGGCTACCGGCATCCGAGACGACAGACACATCTCCCTCCTTAAGTTTGGAGAGAATAAAATCGATTTTGTCCGTTTTGGAGTGCTCAAAGTAGCTGGTCGATTTGGTTTTGATCTCGAAGTGTTTCAGCAATTTTCCCGTATGACGGGTGTCTTCAGCGGCAATCAATTCCGACTCTTTAAGAATCCGAACGGCGCGTGCTGACATATCTTCAAGGTTTCCTATTGGGGTTGCAACGAGATAGAGTGTACCCATCAATAGATTTTATCATTGCAGCAGAGATTGAAGTTTGAGCATTTTTCTTAACTAAGACAAACGTTAATGAGGGCTATTTAACTCACAAAAACTGATAATAATTGCATGGTAAACTTCCCCGCATGTCAATTAAAACCGTTCTAATTTTGTGTGCTTTGGTGCTTCTATTGGGTATAGGACTATACCTAAATCCTGAAACCAACTCGCGCATTTCCTGGCGATGGGATCGTGCTACAACATATATCCTTGGCATTATTAAACCAGCAGGACCAGTTCCGACCTCAAATCCCAGCACAACTGGACAGAGCACGCCGACAGTTGCATTGGTGCCCACCGGAACAGGTTTGCCAAGCGTTACTCCCACAAGTACCCCTGCCCCGCTTCCGAGACAAGTGTTCAACCCTGCCCCTCCTTATGAATTACAAGATAGGAACAATTGCGGTCCGGCTACGCTGTCGATGGCGCTGCACGTCTACAATTGGGAAGGGGACCAATTCGACATCTCAAGTGTCATCAAGCCAAAACGCGGCGATCGAAATGTCAACCCAGAAGAAATGGTCTTCTGGGTGCGTAACTATGCCGGCTGGTTGCGGGCCGAATTCCGTGTTAATGGAAATATTCCCCTGCTGAAACGATTGATTGCTGCAGGATATCCGGTTATTGTTGAAGAAACATTCAAGTTCGATGAGCCCTATTGGCTAAACGACGACCTGTGGGCCGCGCATTATCTATTGCTGACTGGTTATGATGATGAAACAAACACTTTTATCGGTCATGATTCCTTCTATGGCGCTGATCAACTTGTCTCATATGATGAATTAGAGGAAAGTTGGAAGCCCTTCAATTATGTTTATATGCTCATTTATTTACCTGAGGAAGAAGACGAAATAAGCAGTATCCTGGGCTCTGATTGGGACCCAGATATCAATCGTCAAAATGCACTAGCGGCATCACAAGCACGCTCGGCTGAAAATCCGGAAGATGCGTTTGCGTGGTTTAATTATGGCGCAAACCTTGTTTATTTCGAAAATTATGCCGAAGCTGCGAGCGCGTTTGATTCTGCTCGCAATCTCGGCTTACCCCAGCGCATGATGCGTTATCAATTCACGCCATTCTTAGCTTATTTTCACGCAAACCGGCTGGATGACTTGTTCACCCTGACCAATTACGCGCTAGACCGTACGCGCAACTCCGAAGAGGCTTACCTTTGGCACGGTTGGGGACTTTATCGCCAAGGAGATTATGCAGGTGCGCGTTCCGATTGGGAAAAAGCTCTGTTTCACAGGCCAGACTACACAGACGCGCTTTATGCTCTCGATTTTGTTCGTTGAGGTACGAATCTGAATGAACAAAAGATCGTTTCTCAGTCTGATTATTTTAATCATTCTAGGTCTCGGGTGCAGACCGATATCTGACTCGACTCTTGCTACACCCTGGCAAGCTTCCATCACGCCAACAATTTCCAGAACCCCCACGAATACTACCAAAATAGCGTCTCCACCATTTGTTGACAAAGACACACCCACAATGTCGCCAAATGAACTCATATCACCGATTGATGGCATGCCGCAAGTTTATGTGCCAGCTGGCAGCCTGCGGATGGGTGGTTTGGACATCCACGCTGACAAGGGGGATGAACTTCCAGCCCATACAGTATCATTTGATGGATTTTGGATTGACCAACTGGAGCTTACCAATGCCATGTACATGTTATGTGTTCAGGCGGAGACTTGCAGCTCCCCAAAAGATTGGGCTTCTAATACCCGTCCGCAATACTTCAATGTAGAAGCGTATAAAGATTATCCGGTCGTCCATGTCACTTGGGAGCAAGCGAATATTTATTGCAGTTGGGCAAATCGGCGCTTGCCATCTGAAGCAGAATGGGAACGCGCCGCTCGAGGCGATGATTTCCGCAATTTTCCTTGGGGTGATGAACCCGCTAGTGATAAGTATGTTAATTTTAATAATTTGGTAGGGGATACAAGCCGAGTGGGCTCATATACAGCCGGTGCCAGCCCGTTCGGTGCCTTGGATTTGGCTGGAAACATTTGGGAATGGGTATTTGATTTGTATGCTAATGAGTATTACAAAAATTCACCTGAACATAACCCACTTGGTCCAGAGACGAACAATACTTACCAGCGCGTAATCCGGGGAGGATCTTATCAGGATGGAGGTGTGAATCTACGTGTTTCGAAACGTGGGTCAGCCTTGGGGCCTAATCCAAATGCTCGCTACGATGATCCAAATCGAAATGGCGAACACTCTTCAAAGATCGGCTTTCGCTGCTTGACAAGTAAATAATAAAATATTAAGATTTAGGGTTGTCTAGCATGGAAACCAAATCCGAGTAAGAAAGAAGGATAAAGGATCAAAATGCGAGGGCAAAAAACGATACCAGGACCAACGCCAGTACAACTTATCGACCCCGCATACCCAGACAAGCAAATAGGGTTGAGGTTGTGCATTCTGGTTTGTTACTTTGGGACTAATGGGCGCGATATGGCCTCCCTAAGAGTGGTTTAGTTGCTCTACCCTACCTGATATAACCAATCTAGACAAGAGCGGTGTTTGATAGGTTTGATAAGAATAGCGGAGCCGTTATTATCTCGGCATTATCGTTCTCTTATCCAATTCTCCAGTTTGACGAGATCCGGGTCTTTAATTGTTATATCCCAGGTCAAAATTATCAGAGTGGGAATCCTATCCGTGAGATTACCCAGTCCAGAATGGGTGCATACACTTCTAACCCTATTAAGGCGACGAGGAAGCCTACAAACAAACCTGCGATGATGTCTGATACATAGTGGACACCCATGGCCACTCGTGCTATTCCAACTAATGGAGCCCAAACCCACAGGAGAATCCCTGCCGAGGTGAACCCGAAACCGGTTGTCATTAATGCGATGAGAAAGGCACGCGCAGCATGCCCGGACGGAAAAGAGTGTGGATCGGTGTTTCGGTAGATAGCGCCCCATTCTCCCTCTGGCCGGCGGCGGCGAATGATGAACTTAAGCGATACAACGATTAACGCCAATATTGAAATGCTTCCAAATATCATCACAGCCCATATCTTTGATTGCTCATTATTTGTAAAGGCCCACAACAAAATCAGGGCAAGCCCCCAAAACCACGAATCGCCAGAGTGGGCAAAAACAATGGATATGTTGCGTAAGATTCCGGGCTGCTCAGCAACGCGCATGCGGTTGGATACGCGGGCATCGAGTTCCACAAGTGAGCGAAAATTCATTTTGATTTGGCCTTTTTACGCTTCGCTTTTTTGATCTGTTTTTCCAAATCTGCACGGATAAGTTCGAGCTGGTGAGGCTTATCCACGTCCATCCCAGGTTCAGCGGACTCCCAAATAATAGGACGCCCGGTGATGCCAATCCGTTTTGTTATGGTAGCAACTAGCTCCTCTAAGGTGATTTGGCGAGTGACCACTCGGAATAGTGTCCCGAATCCGATCGTTGCGGCTTGTTTGAGCGGCGACTTACGCTTACCGAGCAATTTTTCCCAAACTTTCAGATGATCAGGATCAGTGGCCATGGTCACATGCGAAACTTGCAGATCAGCCCCGCAAAATTGCATACCTTTCAACTTGGTAAAGGTGCGATTCGAGCCCGGATAGCGGGCTTCCATAACTTCGCGTGGGACAATGCCGTAGTACATGTCTTCCTTTGTTTTGGTAGATGTTTCAATCATCCAATCGATCATTTTCGCCTTAATTCCAGGAATATCGGATGTAATTAGAAGCACATACTCAGCCTTTGAGTTAAGTTCAATTGATTTGTTTACACCTGCGACAATATTGGCCAGCATGCGACCTTGGTTCGAGATGAAATGTAACGGTTTCTTGCAAGTAATATCGCTTTTGGGCGAGAGCCCAATGATGATGACTTGGTCCACATGCTGGGCTTCATTAAGCGCGTCAAGCACCCACTGGATCATAGGTTTGCCGGCTACGTCTAGCATAGCTTTTGAATCGCCTTTGGTGTAGATATACAAAGGGTCATCTGGTAACGGTATGCCCCCAGCGGTCACGATTGCATCCATTCTTACAACTCCTGTATTTGGGGCTTGATCCCTATTTCATCGATTATCTGGTTAAGTTCTTTGTCCGTTAAGGTGCGCCCTTTTCCAGCTGCGGCGACAAGAGCAGCTTCGAACATGTTTGTACCAAATGAGCGGCCCTCCATCACAGGTGTGGTTGTGACCAGATACGCAACGCCACGGGCCTTAAGGAATTCAACGTCTTCTGGGGTCGTAGTATTTGTGACTATAATTTTGCCCTTCATATCTTCTGGCATATGATTTTTGATGTACAGCCAGTCACCAGCAGTGACGGTATTGCCCTGGTAATATTTTTCGTACTTGGGTGTCACTTCCAATTGTTTATCGCCGGTGGGGTAGAGCATGCTCAAAGGCATCCGTCCTACCACAGGTAGCATAATTCGAGCTACATTTTCCACCAGCTTGATGCCCCGTAAAGCAATCGGGATATCCAACCCAAACATGAGATCACCAAAGACGCAATCGTATCCAGCGTTGATAAAAGACATCGTCAAGCCATAACGCGTGATTCCAGCAACCAGGAATGCTGTCTTGGGTTTAATTTTTTTCCCTATTTTTTTCTCTATGTGTTGCACAGCCCGAGCTTCTAGCGTATCTTTCAGCCCGCCGCCATCTACAAATGGGGTTACCTTGATATCCTGAACGAGTTTTAATGCCGCATGCAATGGGTATTTTTTCCACGGGGTGCCGACCCCCAAATCGATGCCACCTACGCCTAGGGCATCTACTTTTCCGTCCAGGTCCTTGAACATTTTTCGAGCTGCGATCTCATCCCCATCGGTACCTATGCGCTCCATTATGACCCGTTCACCTAAGAGCGTTACTTCAACTTTTTTGTCGCGTGTAGATGAACCAAGGCTGACACTAACTGCTCTTTTCATTCCACTCTCCTTCAGTTTTTGATAGGGTAGTATACCCCTAAGTGAAAACCCTGAGAATAATTTGTTAACTACAATTTCTGCTTCATTATCAAGATAGCTTTGGTGGCCATTGAGGCCGCTTTAGCAGATTCGAGGGGTGCAGCGGCTGCATCCCGTCTTCAATCTTGGATCCTCACCAAGCCCGTCTTGACAAACAATTCAGCATTATAAATTGAGCCACCCGCTGCCCCGCGAATGGTGTTGTGTGAGAGCACGACCATCTTGATGTCAAATATCGGGTCGGGGCGGATGCGACCTACGACTGTGGTCATACCGCCACCGGTCATGCGGTCGAGCCGCGGCTGCGGGCGGTCATCTTCGGTGCGGACCTTGACAACAGGTGAGGGGGTAAACGGCAGGTCGCGTGCAATTTCCGGTGGGAGATAACTTGCCAGCGCGTGGGCCACATCTTCGGGCTTGGGCTTGTTATCTAACTCGATGCTCATGCAAACAGTGTGCCCGTCACTGACCGGGACGCGGTTGGTATGTACCGAAAGCTGAAGCGGGTGTAACTTTAATTCCCCGTTCTCTATCATACCCATCATTTTGCGCGGCTCCCACTGCACCTTTTCTTCTTCACCGCTGATGTTCGGCACAATGTTGTCAATCATATCCAGCGAGGCAACGCCCGGATAGCCGGCCCCCGAGATAGCCTGCAATGAGGTTGCAAAAACGCGCTTGACTCCAAATGCATCATCCAGGATTTTGAGTGAAATCGTCAGGCCTGTGCTGGTGCAGTTGGAGTTGGTCGCGATCAGTCCGTCCCAACCTTTGGCTTGCCTCTGGAGAGCAATCAATTCGAGCTGATGGGAGTTGATTTCGGGAACCAGGATGGGCACAAGCGGGTCCGTCCGGTATGCGCCCGCATTGCTGCAGACAGCAACGCCCGCGCGGGCAAAGGTCGCTTCTATCTCGGTGGCATACTGCCTGGGGAGTGCAGAGAATACCAGAGGCACATCCAGCGCTTTTGGTCTGCTGGGTTTTATCTGCATGTCAGCGGCCCAATCGGGCATGGGGTCGCTCAAAATCCAGTGCACAGATTCGCCATACTTCTGGCCCTCCCGGCGCTCTGACCCGGTAAGAGCCACAACCTTAAACCACGGATGCCCATCCAGCAAATTAATAAAGCGTTGCCCAACCGCACCCGTGGCAGCGATGACAGCAACAGGAATTTTATTTTTCATATTTGGTTCCTTTCGTAGACATAGCCTGGCCCGTCTACTACAGTTTATTTATGCATTTCTTCCCAATTATCCACAATTAAGCGATGAAGTGCCCGAATCACCATATTTGCATTATTGGCTTCAACCACCATGCTCAATGCAGAGTCAGATGAGCCTTGCGCGATGGCGATTATGTTGACTTCGTGTTCAGCCAGGGCTGAGAATATAGCACCAGCCACTCCGGGCGTATCCCGAATGCCAGCCCCCACGACGGTCACAATAACCGCATCATCGGTCGCCCAAATCCGGTCAATATCGCGGTCTTGCAGCTCCAATTTGAACGCTTTTTCAATTTCACTTATCACCAAATCAGCAGACTCACTAGGCACAGTGAAACAGATGCTTTGCTCTGAAGATGCCTGGCTAATGAGCGTCACGCTGGTTTGAGTCGCGGCGACGGCTCCGAAGGCTCTAGCCGCCATGCCGGGAACCCCCATCATGCCGCGACCCTCAATCGTGATCATCCGCTGTTGCTTAATCGCGGTTACGGCTTTGACAAACCCATCTCGCTGGCTGCCTTTACTCGCGCTTTTGGCAACAATGCGCGTGCCGGGATGCTCAGGATTAAAAGTATTACAGACCCGCAGGCCAATTCCAGCTTCCACGACAGGCCGGATGGTTTTGGGATGCAAAACTTTGGCCCCAAAATAGGCCAGCTCGCCAACTTCGCGGAAGGTCAGTTCAGGGATCGTGCGGGCATCCGGAACAATACGTGGATCAGCGGTCATAACACCGTTTACATCGGTCCAAATCCAGACCTCATCGGCGTTAAGCACCGATCCTAAAATCGCGGCTGAGTAGTCAGAGCCCCCGCGTCCAAGGGTGGTAATTACGCCCTCGGCTGTGGCGGCTAGAAAACCGGTCACGATTGGGATTTTTCCAGCCTTAAATATGGGGGCCAAGAAAGTCTGGGTTTTATCGCGGGTTGCTTTAATATCGGGATGAGCGGATTGGAAATTGTCATCCGTAACAATCAAGCTGCTGGCTTCGACATATTTTCCCGGTACGTCATTGGATTTTAGGGTCGCAGCCAATAGTCGCACACTCATGCGCTCGCCGAGAGAGGCAATTGAATCCAATACCCTCGGGGTGGTTTCGCCCAAGACACTGATGGCCTGGCACAGGCTGATGAAGGTGGAAATGAGCGGCTCAATTTCGGTCTGTAATTGGGCCGCATCCCCCTGGTCGGCTATGAGGCCATTCGCCGCCTGGGTATGCTTGTCGCGCAGCATGGTTGCGGCGTTGTGGATGGTTCCCATATCTCCGTTTGCGGCGGCCTGGGCCCCAGCGAGCAGCTGGTTGGTCACGCCAGACATAGCAGATGCGACCAACACGATCCGCTCGAAATCGGTGCGCACACTTGCAGTGATGCGGATAATGTTTTGGATGGCTTCCACACTGCCGACCGAGGTGCCGCCAAATTTCATGATGAGGGTCAATTTTTTCTTAGTCATAGCGAAAAGGTGCCAGGTGCTTTGGTAGCAGAGTCTTGCTCTTCAAGTGAAGGTACTTCAGGCGTGCAGGCAGAGAAGGATAAAGCCAGCATAAATGCGATTAAAGTGTATTTTTTGAACATATCAACCTTCCCTTCCCATGTGTAATTGCGATGACACATCAAACTAAATCATCAAACAAATCATTCCAATCAGGCTTGATGGGGTCAGGCAGAATTTGGTCAGAAAATTAATCTGGAGTCTATATGGTGCTCAGAAAGTCCACCGGTTGGATAACCGTAAGCAGGGCCGGCCGGTAATCAGTAATATTCCGTGTCAGCAAATATTCTGCCTTGCACTGCACAGCAGAGATCATCTGGACTGCATCTTCAAAGTCCCCGTAATCAAGATTGAGCGCCTGATCGATTGTGCTTTGATCAACGGGCGCGATTTTTAAAAATTGCAATAAATTGGTAATGCTCGCACGCGCTTCCGCAGAAGACTTGTCTTTTTGGATGAGATAAAATAAAGTAGTGATACTATGTGCGGCGATAAAACCTTCAATTACCTTGGTTTCTACTGCAGCCAGTAAGCGTGCCGAGGCTTCATAAAATGGTTCTCTCCTCTGCAAAACATCCAGAATAATATTGAGATCGATCAAAATTATGACATTAGTCCCCATATTTTTTAGTCAGGTGTTGCTTGTAGTCCTGGATGTGTACTGCCTGGGATAATGTGCCGCTCAACCGACGCACAATTGGAGCCTCATCGAGCGGCTCCTGCGGGGGAATGCGCTGCAGAAAAACCTCGATCAGCGCTGTCAGGGTTGTGTTTTGTTGTTTTGCATAACGCTTGACGTTATCGAGCAAATCTTTTGAGACGCGCACGGTTAATTTTGTTTTCACCATAAAAACTCTCCTGCCGTACATAATATCATCGCTTTGTACGGCTGTCAAACGGATACCAAACCGCGACTAACTCAGCCGTAGCTAGCATCCCCGAATTTCTCTTTGCTGTCATTATGGCAGACAGGCTGCCGACAGAGGTGCCGCCAAATTTAATGATCAGGGTCGATTTATTATTGGTCATAGAGAAAAGGTGCCAGGTGCTTCTGTTATAGGCTCTTGCGTTTCAGTAGCAGGTGCTTCAGGCGTGCAAGCAGAAAGAAGTAAAATTAGAGCAAATATTGAAATTAGTTTTTTATACATATTCCCTTCTATCCTGTCATTGCGAGACCTGCACAGCAGGTCGCGGCAATCTCCTGATTTTGGTTGCATATTAGAGCGATGAGATTACGTACTCCATCTGGGGCACAGGTCGTTGCTGCACTCCTCGTAATGACAAGTGAAATTTATTTTGCTTTATGCATTGCGATGACACATCAAACTAAATCATCAAACAAATCATTCCAATCAGGATTGAACACATTGATCAAATCGAGCTTCTTTTTCCTTGAGCCTGCCTTTATTTGCTTTTCTCGTAGAATAGCTCAATTGACATCGTTCCCGCTTTCATAATAAACCAATTTATCCACATTATATTTTTTTGTAAAGACACTGCCTGCCTTAATCCTATGTTCCAATACTCTGCGGGTAAGATTATTTGTGATACCTGTGTAGAGGACTGTGTGGTGTGTGTTTGTTAGAATATAAACACAATATTGTTTTTTACTCATTGTTATTCAGATGTCATTGCGAACGAAGCGCAGCGCAGTGCGGCAATCATCCCAATAACTTGAGTACACTTGTAAACTGGAGATTGCCACGCCGCAACAGAACGGCGGCTCGCAATGACATCAAAATCCGCTCCCGAAAATGATTCAAATCATTATACAGGATACGTCGAAAACGGTGATTTTTTTCTGTGAAAACAGTGGTTTTTGTGCCTTTTGCGAAATTTACAGAGTGCTGCGTAAATAAGTAGATTCTGGAAAGTTCTTTAATAACCTGTCATTGCGAACCCCGAAGGGGTGAAGCAATCTCCTCCTAATTAGGAGACTGCCGCGCTTCGCTCGCACATCGTACCCGACAGGGTAGTGACACGAATTTTAGGTACTTTCCAACAAATACTTAGCTGAACCAAATAGTTGTTGTATTAGAGCCAACCCGAATATGCAAGTTTAGAGTATTATGAAAGCAGCACTAGGTATAAGATATTCTCAGGGAGATTTAAAGTTTATGCGTCTTGAAAATAAAGTAGCACTTATTACTGGAGCTGGTAGCGGCATCGGCCGCGACACGGCGATCCTGTTCGCATCTGAGGCTGCTAGGGTAGTAGTCGTCGACATCAACGACGAAGCCGGTGAGCAGACCCTGCAACTCATCGCAGAAGGTGGTGGCTCTGGTGTCTACGTGCGGGCCGATGTTTCGTCGGCTAGCGATACTGAAAAAATGGTAGCAACTGCAGAGTCGCATTTTGGTAAATTGGATGTGTTGTTCAACAATGCCGGCATATCCCATGCCGAGGACGAGGATGCCATTAACACATCCGAGCAGGTTTGGGACCTGACGATGAAGGTTAATCTGAAAGGTGTTTTCCTCGGTTGCAAGTTTGGGATTCCTGCCTTGCGGCGTGCGGGCGGTGGCTCAATCATCAATACCGCTTCATTTGTTGCCCACTTAGGGGCGGCCACGCCTCAGCTGGCCTATACGGCCAGCAAGGGAGGCGTGCTGGCAATGACGCGTGAGTTAGCCGTCATCCACGCCCGCGAAAACATCCGTGTCAACGCACTCTGCCCAGGACCGCTGCGGACCAAGCTCCTAATGAAGTATCTTGATACGGAAGAAAAACGCAGACGTAGGCTGGTGCATATCCCAATGGGCCGTTTTGGCGAGGCCCGCGAAATTGCACAAGCTGCCTTATTCTTGGCATCAGATGAATCTTCTTTTGTAACGGGTTCAGATTTTCTAGTGGATGGCGGTATTACGGCAGCCTATGTAACCCCGGAATAAGGACTGTTCGCAGCCGGCTAGCAACAGGGTGACTCGGTCAATTCCCCGCGGAGTACGACAGTTCTGGGATTGAGTTGTATTATCATCACCTGCCCGGCAACTAACGCTCGTGTCGGGCGTAAATAGATGTGTGATATATCACTGCTGAAAAGATGACCACCAGGAGAGGTGGTCATCTTTTCAGCAGTGATTTGCTTTGTTAAGGCGAAATCCGTGCGGTCATTTTCCCGTAGGAAGCACCAGGATTGTTGCGTTCATGGTAGGGGCGTGTTCAACGCAGTGGAGTGTGTAGTAACCTGATTGGGAAGCGGTGAACGTTATATCATATTGTCGGCCTCGGTTCATAACCACTTCGGCTTCAGTCGCTTTGGACCCATCTGGCTTTTCCAACCAGACTGAATGTTGATCGCCATTAATAACGAACGTGCGCAAGGTCACTTCGTCGCCCTGCATGACTGTCAACGCCGACGGACTAAACATATACGTGGACACCTGCCACTTGTCCGGATTATCAGCATCATACTTGCCGGGCGGTTTGAAGCGGTAGCCCGACGATAGCGTCTCTGGGTTTGTATCGGGTGCCTCGATTCCATCGGTCGCACCTTTGATTTCTATCACACTGAGGTCAAACAGCACCTCGCCGGGTGTCAATCCAACCAACCCGGATTGAGCGCCGCCACACGCGCTTACCAACGCACCGGTGAGTATTAATATCGCAGCCAGCATTACATTTCTTCGTAGCATGACACATCTCCTTTTTCTAGGAACCCTTTTGGTAGTCTCTACTGAGCCTCTTACGGGGTTTAAATCGTTACCCTCATTCTAGGGCAACTCTGCCTCGTGACCAATATGCAAACGTCGAAACTTTGAATACACCTTAGTACCCAGATTATCAGACCAAAGTCCATTTGCGCATCAGACGAATTGCTGTACAATGAAAATTGGAGGTTGGCATGTTTGCTTTCACTCGAATTTCGTTGGCACGCCAGTTCATGCTCATGACCCTAATTATCTTGGTGAGCGGAATGGTCATTATTGGGGTGTGGGTGGGCATGCAGATCGAAACCGGGGTATTAAATCGGACGGCTGCAGTCACATCACTATACTTAGAAAGCTTCATCTCCCCATATCTACAACCCTTGTCGGTTGGGGAGTATCTGGAAGCACAACAAGTGGCGGAACTTGACCGATTATTGGAGGAGACTCCGCTGGGACGAGAGATCGTCGCATTCAAGGTTTGGTCGGCTGATGGTCATGTCCTGTATAGTCCGAATGCAGACCTGATCGGTCGCGAGTTTGCGCCGAGCGACAATCTTAACGCGGCGTGGAAGGGTCTGGTTACCTCTGGCTATACCAATCTGATGGAGCCAGAGAATGAGTATGAACACCAGTTATGGGAGCGGCTAATCGAAACTTATTTGCCCATACGTGTGGAGGGTAGCGGTCCGATAATTGCTGTGGCTGAGTTTTATCAGACACCGGACAAACTGGAGGCCGAAGTTCGGACGGCACAACTCGGCAGCTGGGTGGTGGTTGGTACAGCCACCGTGGCTATGTACCTGATGCTGATAGGACTGGTCAGACGGGCGAGCAACACAATTCTCACGCAGCAGGATGATCTGCAAGTTAAGGTAACGCAACTAAGCGATCTGTTAGCACAGAACCGCGAATTGCACACGCGCGTGCGCAGGGCAGCTGCCCACTCCACTGCTCTCAACGAGCGATTTTTGCGACGACTCTCTGCCGATCTGCACGACGGTCCCGGACAGGACCTATCGCTAGCCTTACTGCGCTTCGAGTCACTAGCAGAAACATGGGAACGGTGTCTTGACCCACTGTCCGCTGGAAGTGTGGAGGCAGCGGATTTTAATATTGTGCGGTCCTCTATCACGTCCGCACTGAAAGTGTTGCGCACGATTTCGACCGGTCTGCGGCTTCCAGAGTTGGAGCCGCTTTCACCTCAGGAGGTTGCTAGCCGAGCCGTGCGCGACTACGAACGTAAAACTGGTCAGGAAGTCGCACTCGACGCGCAGGATGCGCCCGACGATGCGCCCATGCCAGTCAAAATTATAATGTATCGTGTTATTCAGGAGGCCCTGGCCAATGGCTTTCGGCACGCGAGCGGTGCCATTCAATCCGTCAGTCTGTCGCGCGTTGATCATCACCTCAGTATCGAAGTGGCCGACGCCGGGATGGGCTTCGACCTAAATGCAGTTATGGATGCACAACTGGGGCTGGCCGGCATGCGCGAGCGGGTACAGATGCTTGGCGGCTCGTTCATTGTAGATACAGCGCCCGGCCAAGGGGTGCGGGTGAGTGCGAAAATTCCACTTCACATAGCGGCAAGTGTTTAATGAGCAACCCGATTCGTGTCGTCATCGCCGACGATCACCCCTTGTTTCGCGAAGGTGTGGCCCATTCACTTGCAAGCGAGCCGGACATGAATGTGGTAGGTCAGGCTGCCACGGGTGAGGAAGCGCTGCGCCTAATGCGCGATCTGCTTCCGGATGTGTTGTTGCTAGACATCGCCATGCCGGGGCAAGGTGGTATCGCTGCCGCCGGAGAAATCGCTGTCGCCTGCCCGGCGACGCATATCGTCATGCTGACGGTTTCTGAACACGAAGACGATTTAATGTCTGCATTCAAGGCTGGCGTGCGTGGATATGTACTCAAAGGCATTTCGGCAGGCGAGCTGGCTGCCGTCGTAAGGACGATTTCCGCTGGAGAGGTTTTCGTTTCACCGGCGCTCGCTGCCGAGATGTTTCGTGAACTCTCCCGTCCGAAGCAGTCCGATCCACTGAGTGATTTGACTGAACGGGAATCTCAGGTGTTACAGCTTGTTGCAGAAGGCTTGACAAACCGCGAAATCGGCAAGCGACTGTTCCTGGCCGAAAAGACGGTCAAACACTACATGACCAAAGTGCTCCAAAAGCTGCAGGTGCGCAGCCGTGTGGGGGCAGGGCTGCTGGCGCAGCGGCGCGGCCTGGATGAAGCCAGCGATCGAGATAAATATTGACAGTCCACTGTTCGCGGGTTGTGCGAGACTAGTTGAGCGTTTTCCAACAGCCACACCGCTTTATCTCTCAACCCTTACCCGCATCACGTTGCGATCTACAGCCCCAAAGCGGTACTTGTGCGGCTCGTCCCCGCGCATAAAATCAAATTCGGTACGCCCGTTTTCGATTGCCCATCGCAACAGATAAGCCAACAATACCCAGCCTGGGGATAGATCTTTATAGTTAAAGTTCAGGCCCGAATTATATAACCAAATGCGATTGCCGTAATCAAAATTCAAGTAACCCGCAGCTTTTTGGCCGTCTATCACTATGAAGGCCAAAAGTAACCAGCCCGCCTCGAAGGCCACCTGGGCCGATTTTCGAATTTGTGTGCGCATGGCTTCAGTCAGGAATTCCTGTTTATGTGGATCGTTCGCCATCAAGGATAGGAAATCGTCAAGCTCTGAACTCAGGCTAGCTTCATCTTCAACGATGTACCAGCTCACTTTGTGTTCGCCCGTTTCCGCGCGACGCATTTTTCGGCGGATCTCGTGGCGTTGTTTTTTCACGATCCCAGACAGATAGGTCTCAAAATCCCCGGGTAATTTAATGTAAGGAGAAGGTTGGTAAATTTCTTGCGAGTATGCCCAACCGCGCTCGTCAGATTCTGCTTTAAGTTGCGCTAAGGTTGGCGAGCTGTCGGGCAAGTTGTACAAATCGAGGCTGGTCCAATCTAAATTTGATTCTGAAGTGAGAAAATCTAACAACTTGGAGAGAAAACGGGGCAAATCGCCGCCACGCACTATCAAGTCTAGGTAATCAGATATCTCGATACTTCCGATCAGCATCAAGGCCTTTTGGCCTTTATGTTTCGCCAAAAACAGTGGTGCGATGCCTAACAAGCCCCCATTTTCCCGGGCAGAGATCAAGGCCAATTGTGGTCCTTCCCATTCGCCCCCGCCGCGCGTCATCCACCAGGTGCTCAAATACTCGTACCTTAAAAATGGCACATCACTGATACTCTCAGCCAGCAAGTTATTCCATTCTTTTGGTCCAAGCTCGGAAAAATCTTTGTGAAATGTGAATTCCATAGGGTTGCAGTTGAATTTGCGGATAGATTTTACCAGTATAATGATTTTAATTTAAGGGAAAATCTTACCTTATGACAACACTCGACCTAACCTTGCTCCCACTTTATCGCCTGGCTGACAAAGAGCTACCGGTATTACCCGGACTGCTCGCTTTGACGGCTCCAAGAAAACCAGCCCGCGGCCGCGATGACGACCGCTTGATCGTATATCTGGTGTTAACCGGCAACGCTACCCTTTCGACTGCGGAATACATGCAACTAACTAGCCAGACAGCCAGTAGCTTCTTTGAGACTCAGGGAGCACTGACCACTGCTTTGCGAGCTGCTGCCGAATCGTTAAACAGAACCTTACTTGATCGAAACCTGAATTCATCTGAGCAAGGCCAATATGTGAATGGCTGGCTCGTGATGGGTGCCTTACGCGACACACAAATCACCATCTTGAAATCTGGCCCCACGCATATTTACACCTTTAGTAGTGAGGCCATGCATCACATCCACGAGCCCTCGCTTTCTGGAAAAGGCCTTGGATTGAGCCAGTCTGCGACGTATTATTTACATCAAACCGAACTCCAAGCAGGCGATCGCTTGATATTTGTGGGCAAACCAGCCTCCGAATTGAAGCAAACGCTTATCGAGCAGCAACCAGGCGCTTCCATTGAAGCAACCCGCAGGCACATATTTTCCAAATCCGAAGGCAACATAAACGCTATTTTGATGCAGGTAACGGATGGAAGTGGCACTCTGACCGTGCTGCGCCCAACCCAGGAAGACATCCTTTCGGAGGCTGTCCCAGCTACGCCTCCGGCCGAGCCCGAGAACCTGCTACCCTCAAACCAACAGAATGCCATCCCCCCAGCTGATTCTGATGAAGCGCCTGCCCCGCACGACACCGTCCCCGAAGGGGGAGTTGCGGGGGTAGAAACCATATCGGACTCATCAACTGAAGAACAAGAAGATCCTGAATTAATGCCTTCGGCATATGCTACCCCGCCTCAAGGGGACAATGAAAAATTGCCAGAAGTAGAACAAATGATTCCGGAATTTCCAGCCTCGATTCCCCGGGCCGCACCCACGAAACCAGACTCTGATTCCGTGCCAGAAATGGACGATCCCATCATGAGTGAGCCTGAGCAACCCAAGGTGGCCTCAGAGACTACCCGTCAGGTGGCGCAGGGCCTGGTAAATGGCATCCAAGCCTACCGCCGGTTGGGGGCTGCGCTCACTCGAACATTGGGGAGAATTCTTCCAAACCTGCTGCCCGGAAACGGTAACCGCCCGCTTTCATCATCTATCCTAATGACTTTTATTGCCATCTTCGTGCCAATTTTGGTTGTTACGGTTGGAAGTACAGTTTATTTAAAATTTGGACGAAGTTATCAGTATGACAATATATTTCTGCAGGCGCAAGCAGCCCGCGCACTGGCCCTGAACGCAGCCGACCCAGTCCGGCAACGCGACGGATGGCAGGACGTATTGTTTTATCTCGATAAGGCAGAATTCTATCGAGTCACATCTGAATCGCAATCCTTGCGTGATGAAGCCCAATCCGACCTCGACCAACTACTTGGCATAGTTCGCCTGAACTTTTATCCGGCCTTCGATAAAGGGGTCAATGCCCAAATTAGCCGCCTCGCAGCCAATGAGACAGATTTGTACATGCTGGATGCAGAGCGCGGGCGCGTGCTGCACGCCAGTCAGATCGGTCGCAACTTTGAACTAAACGAAGCTTTTCGTTGCGAACAAGGCCAATATGGGGATTATCGGGTGGGTCCAATTGTGGATATCCTCATTCTGCCACGTCTGAATTCACTTAACGCTGGTGTTTTGGGAATCGATGCCGGTGGCACCTTGTTGTATTGCGCACCAGGTCGGGTTGGGCAGGCGATCCCACTGGCGGTGCCTGATACCAATTGGGGCCGTGTAACCGGATTCACCCTGGATGGCAACAGCCTGTATGTGTTGGATGCGCCTTCTCGTGCCATTTGGGTTTACAACGGCCAAAATGGATCATTTCTTGATCGGCCATATTTCTTCTTCGGTGGCCAAATCCCAGAGATCCAAGATGCGATTGATTTGGTGGTCAACGGAGATGAATTGTATATTTTGCATGCAGACGGGCATCTTTCCAATTGCTCATACAGCCGCTTGGAGGCTGTTCCAACACGCTGCCAAGACCCGGCCGAGTTGCTCAACACAATTCCAGCCTATCAAGGTATCAATTTGTTTGAGCAGGCACACATAACCCAAATGATGTTGACCAGCCTCCCAGATTCAACCTTGCTATTACTAGATGCGGATAACCGCAGCGTATTGCGCCTTAGCCCGCGAACATTGGAGTTGCAGAACCAAATTTTTCCGATACCGGGCACCGCGCTCAAATTAGGCCCGGTGGGGGCGATGACAGTTAGTCCCACGCGGGTTTTGTTCATGGCCGTAGACGATCAGATCCACTACGCGTTGGATATGCCTTAGCACAGGAGGAAAAATGTCCCGATCACGTGGAAGTTTTTTGGATGCTCTGCTGAACTTTATTGCCGCCTTGTTTGGCAGAAAAAAGCCCATAGTCTCTCAGCCGCCTCAAGCTCCAGCTAATGACCCAAATGCACCGGCCCAGGTTGTTGTTAGTAAAGTGTTATTGTTGGTCTATGACCCAATAATGAATGATGCTACCGGTCAAACACTTTCCGACCAGCAAAACTGGCTAAACACCGATGCACTAGTGACCAATTTTGTGGCTGACATTTTGTACAACAGTCACAACATGGCCCGCTATAAGATAGTAGAGCGGATTGATGTGAATGAGTTCCCTGCCAAGGTAGATGGATTCCGGTATACGCCCTTAACCTATATGGATGTATTACACAAGGTTGCCTCCCCCTATAAACCGAGTGAGGTGGATTACTATGCGATCATAAAACAATTTAACTTACTCGAGCGGATTGCTAAGGCTGAACTAGACGAAGTCTGGATTTTTAGTTTCCCGCATGCCGGGATTTTCGAGTCGATTATAGCAGGCCCGGGAGCATATTGGTGCAATGCTCCACCATTAAAAAAGACAGAAGAAGCCCAGCGACGATTTGTCATTATGGGATATTCGTTTGAACGGGGAGTAGGCGAGATGTTGGAATCATTTGGTCACCGGACCGAGTCTATCCTCGAGCAAACCTTTAAACGAATAAGGGGTGATGCTAATCTTTGGCGGCGCTTTATCCGTAACGAAAAAAACGCGCCGGGTAAGGCAGCCCTGGGAAATATTCACTTCGCTCCGAATAGTGAGCGTGATTATGATTGGAGTAATCCAAGAACTGTCAGGAGCGAGTGTTACGATTGGTTGCAAAATTTCCCTGAATTTAAAGGGGATATACGTAATGTGAATGCCAGTGAGTGGGGCAATGGCGATATTCGTACCCACCACCTATGGTGGCTTAATCACATCCCACATGTGGCTGGTCGCCGAAACGGAATTCTCAACAACTGGTGGCAATATATTATCAATCCCCAAAATGTTCGTTTGTAATTTGCCTTATGGTTTAACCGACTAAGCTCTGGCTTACGTAGCCTTCTTATTATTTTCACGTGTATATTGTGTGCGCAGTTTTACCGGCTTAGCCTGTAAATCTTTACGCACACGCAGATTCAACATTTCCACAAAAACAGAAAAGCCCATTGCAAAGTAGATGTAGCCCTTAGGGATATGTTGACCCAAACCTTCAACAATTAGTGTAAATCCAATCAAGAGCAAGAAACTTAATGCCAGGATCTTGATCGTTGGATGACCCTCCACAAAATCGCCAATTGGCTTGGCGGCCCAAATCATTCCAACCGCTGCCACAAGAACCGCGGCGACCATGATGCTAACTTCATCCACCATACCCACGGCTGTAATAACGGAATCCAGCGAAAAGACAATGTCCAGCAACAAGATCTGGATGATCACATTGGTAAAATTGCCAACCACTTTATTCGAGCGCTGGCCCTCCGCGCCTTCCAAATTGTGGTGAATTTCAAGAGTAGCTTTTCCCAGCAAAAATAATCCCCCTACCAGCAGGATCAGATCACGGCCTGAGAGGTTCAGCGAGAATATGCTGATTAGCGGATCTGTCAGACCAATCACCCATGTTATGGATAGTAGCAGCAAAACGCGGGTGATGACTGCCAGAGAAATGCCGGTCGTGCGTGCTCGTTGTTGTTGTGATGCAGGCAGTTTCCCTGCCATGATTGAAATAAAGATGACGTTATCCACACCCAGAACAAGCTCAAGCGTTACCAGCGTGAGGAATGCGATCCAGGCTTCAGGTTGAGTGATCCAATCCATATAAAATGCTCCTTGTCGAAAAGGGAGTATATAACAACTCAAAAAAGGCTGCAAGTCCAACCATTAATATTTCAAACGTAACGCAGTTAAGTTACCTTAGGGAGCTCTAAAAATAAAGGTGCTTGACCGTCAGGCTGTTATTTATCAACTCTTTGAGTGCATCGATGCCGATCTCCAAATGGGTTTCAAGATACTTATGCGTTACCTTTTTATCACTCTCAGCGGTTTTTATCCCCTCTGGAACCATCGGTTGATCTGAGACCAGCAATAATGCGCCCGTTGGGATCTCATTGAAGAACCCCGTACTAAATAATGTGGCGGTTTCCATATCGATCGCCATCGCGCGGATCTTGCGCAGATATTTTTTAAATTCCGCATCATGTTCCCAGACTCGTCGATTGGTTGTGTAAACAGTACCTGTCCAGTAGTCCAGATCGTGATTGCGGATGGTTGTCGAGATAGCTTTTTGCAGGTTGAAAGCTGGCAATGCAGGCACTTCGGGGGGAAAATAATCATTAGAGGTGCCTTCGCCCCGAATTCCCGCAATCGGCAGAATTAGATCGCCGATTTTATTTTTCTTTTTCAATCCGCCGCATTTTCCCAAAAACAAACAAGCTTTGGGTTGTATCGCGCTTAACAAATCCATGACTGTGGCCGCGTTGGCGCTGCCCATTCCGAAATTGATCAGTGTGATGCCTTCAGCAGTAGCATTGGGCATTGGTTTCTCCTGCCCGTGAATAGGCACGTTGTACCGCTCTGCAAACATTTGCAGATATTCTTCAAAATTGACAAGCAATATATATTCACCAAAGTCATCCAGGTCAGTATCTGAATAGCGTGGTAGCCAATTGGTAACGATTTCATTTTTTGATTTCATCGTTTCTCCTTATTTTCACTTTACAACAAAACCAATCTTTCTATTTCTATCTTACTCTAATCCATATTAAACCTCCACAATGTCTGTCGCGACTATCCATAATTCCTCCACAAACTGTTGTTATCTTAGGTCTTAGAACCAAACAACAATCTTATCTACAGGAGGTAGAAATGTATAACAGAGGTTCATTTGTTTTTCGGCTAGTCAGTGGTTTGTTATTGATTGGACTGCTAGTTGGCGGAGGGGCGTTGGCGTATCGTGCTGGCGTTACTCAGGGAATTGCCCAGGCGCCTGAAGTTGCTGAAGCACTCTCAAGTAGTGCAGATAGTGGGCAATCCCTGACCTTTCCTGGTTACGGATATGGGTACAGAACGTATCATCACTTTGGGTTCTTTCATTTTGGAGGCATCTTCGGATTTATCCTGATAACCTTCCTGTTCATTGGCCTGATGAAGATGCTATTCTTCCGCCCATGGGCCTGGCACCATGCTGGTAAGCACGGTCATGGTCACTGGATGGGACATTGGGGACCGCCCTGGGATAAGGATGGAACCGAAGACGACGCTGAGGCGGATGTCAAAAAGTCCTAAACCCAATATCTATTTTTACACATATGCCCTGGCGTGAGTCGGGGCATATGTGGATTCGCTTGGTTAAATATCTTTGGTAAACTTCAAATATGCAATCTCTGATTCTTGTCGTTGATGATGAACCCAAAATCGTGCGCCTAGCGCGTGATTACCTTGAAAAGAATGGCTTCCGGGTGGTCACTGCTGGAGATGGGCAGACCGCACTGGGCCTGGCTCGCAGTCAACGGCCTGACTTGATCGTGCTAGATTTGCTCATGCCCGGCATGGATGGACGCGAAGTCTGCCGAATCTTGCGGGCAGAAAGTGACGTGCCCATCATTATCTTAACGGCATTATCTGAAGAAAGCGATCAGATTGCCGGTCTGGAAATTGGCGCAGACGATTATATAAATAAACCCTTTTCGCCACGCGCCCTTGTTGCTCGTGTGCGCGCATTGTTACGCCGTTCGCAAGGTGGCATCATAAGCCCAGCGGTCATTCGTGTGGGAGAATTGGAAATTGATACCCAGGCTTACTCCGTCACATTTAATGGCGATCCCTTGCGATTGACCCGCTCAGAATTTGAGTTACTAGCCCTTTTGGCGCGCCACCCAGGTCGCACATTGACTCGTCAGCAATTGATAGAAGATCTTTATGGGGAAGCAGCTTCAGGCGTGGATCGAAGCGTCGATTCTCATGTCAAAAATCTACGCCGAAAGCTTGAATCTGGCACTAAGGTTCGCTATATTGAAACTGTCTATGGTGTGGGTTACCGCTTTGTCGAACCTATAAACTCATGAAGAATCACAAATGGAAAAATCACGACCATCATGATTGGCATAATCATACGGGTCATTTCAAACCACCCTGGAAACGCAATCGTCGCTTCATGTTCTGGCGTTTCGGAGCCATCTTTGGGAGCATCATACTGTTCTTTCTGGTTGCCCTTGGAATTATTATTTATCTCAGTTTTGGTCACGGGCATCCAGAATTTTTCACTGGCAGCCTTTTGATTGCTATTTGTGCGGTCCCTTTCATCTTTATGCTGGTGGCCTCAACCTTGGGCGGCCTAGCCTTTCGTCGTATTGGGCGACCTTTCGCCGACATTATGTCTGCCACCGACGCCATTGCCCAAGGGGACCTTAGTGTGCGCGTGCAAGAGAAAACCCCTGGCGGGCTAGGAAATCTGGCGCGTCGATTCAACAACATGGTGGCTGAACTGGAACGCGCCGAAATTCAGCGCCGCAACCTGACAGCCGATATTGCGCATGAGTTGCGGACCCCACTGCACATTATTCAAGGCAACTTGGAAGGCATTCTGGACGGAGTTTACGAGCCGACACCCGAAAACATCACCACTTCACTGGATGAGACGCGCACCCTGGCTCGCCTTGTGGACGATTTACAAACCCTCTCGCTGGCCGAAACAGGGGAACTGCCGCTTCATCCCACCCGATTCGTGCTAGCCGACCTATTAGCGGATGTCGCCGCTAGTTTTGATTCCCGTGCCACAACCCAAAAAGTGGACCTGCATGTGGATGCCCCTGACCGCAGCTTGGAGATCGAAGCTGATTATGATCGCTTAATCCAAGTGTTATCCAACCTGCTAACAAATGCTTTGCACTACACCCCTGAAAATGGAAAGGTTACTCTATTTGCCGAATCTTCACCAGAAAATGGCGCACGCATAACTGTCAGAGATACCGGTACAGGCATACCCGCCGAAGACCTGCCCTACATCTTTGATCGCTTCTGGCGCGGCGACAAATCTCGGGCGCGGAAGGAAAGCGCGGGCAGCGGGTTGGGACTGGCGATTGCCAAGCAGCTTGTGCTGGCTCATGGTGGCATACTTACAGCAGAAAGCCAACCCGATCAGGGCACAACAATATTTATAGACTTACCTATTTCCAAATAAAGGGATCACAAGGCCAATCGGTCTATTGCCAACTGCTGAGAATCCGGTAAAATGGTTGTGCTTCAACTAGTTGCAGCGCTTTCTCAATAGCGGTTGTACTTATAAAGGAGGTCGTATGAAAGTACGCAGCCTATCATTTATTTTGGTAATTGCTTTGTTCGTTTCGTCTTGTAACCTACCGTCTGACACGCCAGGTTCAGATCCAACGCCCACACTCGGGGCGGAGCCTGTCTTGCCGGAAGACACTCCGATCCCATCAGAGACGCCACTCCCCACGGATACGCCCCCGCCCACACTGACTAGCACTCCCACCGTCCCGATCGCTTGGCCCAAGGGTGCGGGAGTTAATTGTCGCTTAGGTCCGGGAATTGCATGGATAGAGGAGGGCGCACTGCTTGTGGATCAGAAGGCCACGATTGTGGGCATAAATGCCGATAGAACTTGGTATTATATTAAGGAAGTAAACAACCCTGGTTTGCAATGCTGGGTGGCTGCTAGCGTGACCGAGACAGCCGGTAATCTGGAGAACTTGCCAATCGTTCCCAACCCCACCGCCTCGGTGATAAAAGTAACGATCGAAAAACCAGACGATGTCAACATAGGTGGTTGTGTTGGCCCAGTCCAGGCCATAAAACTCAAGGGTACTGTCGAGGTAAACGGACCGATGGATGTAGAAGCAAATTTCTCGTCCGAGCAGGACGGCGCCTTGCCATCTTTTACAATAAACTTTGACAGCTTTGGCTCCAAAAGCGTTTCAGACGACGGCTATACGCCTACATTGATCATGGGTACCTTTACCTACTGGGTGCGCCTGGTGGTTACCAGCCCGAACAATAAACAAGCTGAAAAAACTTTCGAGGTTACATGTTAGGGTAGACAGCATCGACAGGGACCTGAACACCAAGAGCGGCTCGTTTGAGAGTCGCTCTTTTTTCATCGCTGTCAGTAATACAGGTAGGTAAGAAAGAACCACTAGTACTATTCCATGGTGCTTGACGTCTAGCGTTTCGCGCCATACAATACGTTGTGATCAAAACATTCAAAGATGACGAGACACGGAAGATTTACCAACGTGAGCGCTCGCGTAAACTTCCTCCAGAAATCCAACAAGTTGCACTTCGGAAACTGCGCATGATCAACAATGCAATCACTCTCAACGATTTGAGAATCCCACCTGCAAATCGCCTCGAAAAACTAAGTGGTGACCGCGCAGGACAACACAGTATCCGTATTAACAATCAATGGCGCATATGTTTTGAATGGCGTAACAGTGACGCGTTTTACATTGAGATTACTGACTATCATTAAAAGGAGCGAAAATGGTTGAAAAACTCTCCCCCATTCATCCAGGCGAAGTATTACTAGAAGAATTCATCAAACCGATGAATTTGAGCCAAAATCGCGTGGCAATTGAGATCGGAGTAGATGTGCGCCGCATAAATGCTATCGTGCTTGGGAAGCGCAGTGTGACCGCTGATACAGCTCTGCGCCTAGCGCGCTTCTTTGGCAACTCGCCCCAGTTCTGGCTGGGACTACAATCCCAATATGATCTTGACGTTGCCGCCGATGCGCTTGGCGAACGCCTGGAGCGTGAAGTTCGCCCAAGGGCATCCGCAGCTTGAACACCAAGAGCGACTCGTTTGAGAGTCGCTCTTCATTCAATCCAATGGGAATATGGCAGGAACATGCGCATAGCTTATATTGCATGTATTAGATAAGTAAAAGATTCTCTCAACATCGGCCAGAGCTTAAGGATTCCTTATGAACCGAAGAGAATTTCTCAAATTGCTCATCTTACTGGGAGGCACAGTGGCTGTGAGTCGTTGCGATTCTCTAGAAAAAGGAGATGGGCCAATTATCGAAGTTAATGGAGGCGAAGGGCCAATTTTCGAAAATGGCGGAGGCGATAGACCAATGATCGTAGTGGGTGCAGGCATCGCGGGACTCAGCGCGGCACAGGCCCTTCACAAACAGGGTTCCAAAGTGATTGTCCTTGAAGCGCGCTCCCGCTTGGGGGGCCGAGTTCATACCAGCCGGGAATGGACGGATGTGCCCCTCGATTTAGGAGCCTCCTGGATTCACGGTGTAAAAGGCAATCCAATTTCTCGCTTGGCAAAAGATAACGAAATAATAACTGTCGAAACAGATTACGATAATACCTGGGTTTACAACACCGATGGAAGCGATTTGGCCGAGGGGGAATATGACATCCTTGAAAAATATTCCACTCTCTTTTGGAGATATCTCCGCAAGGCATCCAATGAGTTCGATGAAGATGTACCCATACAAACTGTTGTAGATACGCTACTTACAAAAGAAAATTTCTCAGAGGCGGAAAAACAGACAATTTTATATCTGCTCAACAGGTTCATCGAACATGAGTATGCCGCAGATATTAACGAGTTATCGGCCTTCGCATTTGACGAAGGGGGTGCATTTAGGGGAGAAGATGTTGTATTTCCGGATGGCTACGATCAGGTTGTAAACATCCTAGCCAAGGGACTTGATATCCGCCTCAATCAATTTGTTCGTCAGGTGGAGTATGGCCAAGCAGGAGTGACGGTCACCACCGAGCAAGCGAGATTTGAAGGTGAGCGAGCCATCATCACGCTGCCGCTGGGTGTATTACGGGCCGGAAGCGTACAATTTTCACCAGCCCTCCCTACACAAAAACGATATGCGATTCAAGCCTTGCGCATGGGTTTATTAGGTAAAGTTTATCTGCGCTTCCCACACATATTCTGGCCGAAAGAACCCGAATTTATAGGATATATCAGTGCGACCAAGGGCCACTGGTCTGAGTGGATGAATATTGCCTATTACACAGATGCCCCAATTCTTCTCGGATTCAATGCTGCCAGCTTTGCACGCGAAACCGAGACCTGGGGTGACCAGCAAATTGTAGCTAGTGCCATGGAGACACTGCGGACCATGTTTGGCACAAATATTCCTAAGCCGGATTCTTGGCAAATTACGCGTTGGGCCTCCGACCCTTATGCTCTGGGAGCATATTCGTATTTGCCTCCCGGCACCTCTGGCGAGACTCTGAAGGCTTTGGCCGCACCAGTCGCATCCCGCTTATATTTCGCAGGGGAAGCCACTTCAAGTGATTATCAAGCCACTGTCCACGGGGCTTATTTATCGGGAATACGGGCTGCAAGAGAATTAATAGCAGAGCAATCAGTTGACAGATTCTAGAGATATTCGAAAACGACTGATTTGAGAGTCGCTCTCTATTCTCCATCGTATTCATGTTTAATGGTTCAATATATGTCTCGTTAGTCCACTTGATCATGAGTATAATTCGCGAAAAATCAGGAGCCGCCAGTCATCGTTAAGAAACATGATATTAAAATCGACGAGCTTTTGCGCTCATACCCTGCCCCGATCCGCAAAATGGTGGACAGATTAAGGAAGATTGTCTTCGAGATCAGTCCAGATGCTAGCGAGAAGGCCAATATGGGATGGCGGAGCATTAGCTTTCAAGATCCCAAAATGGGTTACTTTTGCGGAATCTTTCCGTTTGAGGACCGCGTTGAGCTTATATTCGAGTTTGGGGTTCTCCTGCCAGATCCCGAAGGAATCTTGCAGGGAAACGCGAGACAGGTTCGATACCTGAGATTCCACGAGCCTAGGGAAATTCGTGTCGGAATAACCGAGAACTTCCTTAAGGCAGCCCTTGATTTGCCGCCTCAGCACTCGTTTAGACGTGGCTTGACCCAATCGCTGTAATCCCGAGAATATGCGGTACCAACAGCGATTCGTTTGAGAGTTGCTCTCATCAATATTGATACAGTTGTGTTGCTCCGACCTTCTGGTCTAGTCTCGTTTCTCGACCCTGTTTTTTCTCTACTCCCATCGAAAATGACTTGATTTCAGATCGCTTTCTGAAGTAGTCTTTGAATATTCCACTGTTGCACTTGGTAGTAAAATCCAACACATAGAACATAATTAAATATATTAACTAATATATTCGACACAAATTCTCCGAAACCCTCGGTGATTGTGTTCCACGCATAATTTGGTTTTGTAGCCTGGAAGATTGCGCTCAACGAACTTGTTTGCTTGAATCCTATCCCTTAACTGCCCCCATAGTAAATCCGGCCACCAACTGGTCTAAGAATAAATTATAAACAAACCCAACCGGGAATGCCACGAGTACGGCAGCAGCCATTAGAGATTGCCAAAAGAACACATCTCCAAGGATAAGCTCCGTGGGTACCCCGACGCTAAGTGTTCTTTGGGCTGAGGATGATATGAATGTGAGCGCGTAGATAAATTCGTGCAATGTTAATGTAAACGTAAATACAACCACTGCAATAATACCGGAGAGCGATAAAGGCATAATCACCTTTATGAAGGAAACTAAGCGGCTATAGCCATCTACCATGGCTGCTTCCTCTAAATCACGAGGAATCGCCTTGAAGAACCCCATCAATAGCCATGTCGAAAAGGGTATCGACATTGTTGGGTACACTACGATCAACGACCAAATTGAGTTATTAAGCCCCAAAGCGACCACCATCCGGAAGAGGGGAATAAATAGTAATGTAGGAGGAACAAGGTAAACCAAAAAGATGCCAATCCCAGCCTTTTCTCCCCAACGCCCGGTAAGTCGTGCTAGGCTATAGCCAGCAGGAATGGCAATTATTAGGGTAATCAGCACGACAACTATCCCCACAATCAAGGAATTTTTTGCGAATACCAAGAAGTTTGTTTCTTGAAAAAGTTGCTTCAAGTGTTCAAGTGTAGGAGGTAAGCTGTAGAGCAGCGGATTACCTTTACCACGATATAATTCTTTGTCCTCCTTAAAAATTGTAACCACCATCCAAATAAATGGCATCATGGAAAACAAACAGAATAATAAAACCGATCCATAAATCATTGCTCGAGAAATAAAAGTTTTTATTATTTGCATGTCAGTTTATCTCAGTTCGACTTGCGGTTCTTAGCATCAAAATGACAACGGCTAAAAGGACGGGGAAGAGGAACAACGCGATGGCCGCCCCATCTGCCAGTGCACCGCTGTCAATTCCCTTAAAATATGCCCAAACAGGCAATACTTGTGTGTAATAAATCGGTCCGCCGCGGGTTAAAATATATACCACTGTCATATCGGTGAAGGTGAAAATGATGCCAAATAATACTGCCACAGCCATTATAGGTAGGATCAAAGGTAATTTAATTGTAAATAAAGTTCGGAAAAATTTAGACCCATCAACCTCCGCTTGGTCGAGAATATCTTGATTTATAGATGTCAAGCCCGCCAGGAGGATGACAGTAGACAAAGGTAGGATTCGCCATACATAAATAGTCACTACCGAAGCCATAGCTAGCCACTCCCGGCCTAAGAAAATCATGTGCGTTCCAGGGCCCAGTATTGTGTCTGGACCAAGAAGTCCCCATTTAACCAAAAACCAATCAAAGGGAGAAAATTTCGAATCCAGCAACCAAAGCCAGCCAATTGTACCGAGAGAGATTGGTGTAGCCCAAGGCAAGATGATCAGCATGCGTGCGATCCACTTACCCCGAAAGTCTTGAGATAAGATCACTGCCAAGATATTGGCCAGCACAATCACGATAACCTGCGTTACGAATGTAAAGCCAATAGAATTTATCAATGCACGTTTAAATTGTGGGGTTTTGATTACCCTTGCGAAATTTTCTAACCCCACATAATTTAGCGAAGTATTCCCTACAGTTACGTCAGAGAAGCTAAAGGCGATAGCGATAAAGAATGGGACCGCGACCAAGGCAACAATATAAATTATCGCTGGTAACAAGAAGAGTGAACCCAGTGCACCTTCGTTATCAGAAAGACCGCGAAAGCCCTTATTTTGAGTTGATTTAACCACACCGGTTTTTTGCAAGGTCATATCTCCCTTATTAAGGTTTTACCTTTAATCTTATGCCAGATTGGTCATCAAAATACCTCATGTGTTGTTCCTGGACAACAAAGTCATATTTTTTGCCAGATTCAACCAAAACGGTAATTGATGATGGAAGTTTTGCGATAACTTTCGTAACCCCCTTTTCATCGTCTGTTTCACCGTATACCAACCTATCTGCCCCTAAATGTTCCACTCGGGATACACGTAATGGAAATTTATTTAATCCTTTTTTTTGCTTCACAACCTCTCTTGGCAAGAAGTTTTCTGGCCGGAACCCAACCAGATAATTATTCCGTTCTATTAAATTTATCCCCGGGGAGCCTAAAAAAGTGGCCACGAAAGTATCATTTGAGTTATGATAAATCTCTTCAGGCGATCCAATTTGCCTTACTTTCCCGTGGTTCATCACTACGATTCTATCGCCTAACCCCATCGCCTCGATCTGGTCGTGTGTGACAAAAACTGTAGTGATCCCCAATTGCCTCTGGAATTGCTGCAATTCATCCCTGGCTGTAGCTCGAAGCTTTGCATCCAAGTTTGAAAGCGGTTCATCCAATAGTAAAATTTTCGGTTCCTTTACCATAGCTCGACAAAGAGCAACCCTTTGACGTTCTCCACCGGAAAGATGGCGGGGTTTACGTTCTAACAGTTCCCCTATTCCCAAAATCTTTGCAGCCCATTCCACTTTTTCTTTTATATACTTTTTACTTAACTTTTTTGCTTTCAATGGGAAAGCGATATTGTTATATACAGTCATATGAGGATACAAGGCATAACTTTGGAAGACCATTGAGATATCTCGATTCCGGGGAGGTAATTGAGTGACCTCCACCCCATCGATATAAATTTCACCCTCCGTTGGCTTCTCAAGTCCTGCGATCATCCGCATCAGGGTTGTTTTTCCGCAACCTGACGGCCCCAAGATTACAAGCATTTCACCTTCATTGATCGCCAAATCAATACCATCAACTGCTTTGACTGAGTCAAAATACTTTTTAAGACCTTTAGTTTCTATTATCGCCATAATAAATTTTCACTTTATTAGCTGCCCTACTCTCAATTCTATTACAATGCATAATCGATGAATCATCATCAATTATATTCTTGTAAATCTGTAAAACAGCAGCACTCTGAGCTTGAAATGCTCAGAGTGCTGCATATTCACTCGATCTATTGGCAGTAGTGGCATCTGATGAGATCGCCGTGATGTGAAAATGGAATAGTAAGCGTCAAAAAATTAATTGCAGCCTACCAGACCTTTTTCACGCCATTTATCGAAGATGTCGTTAATTTGACCTTCAGCTTCAGCAACGGCTTCTTCGGCGGTAAGCTCACCAAGGGCAGCTTTACCCATCATAGTCGGCATAATGCTCGAGCCAAAGATTTCACCAATGGCCGGGTTTGCCGGTCCCGGGTAGCCTAAATAAACAGTCCAGTCAAGCGCATCGCTTAAGACGTTCAATTTATCTGCGGGGCTGGATTCGAAGGGGTCGTCGTTGAGCCAACCTTCCAAGTCAGGAGCAGTGCTCGCGAAAGCTGGGAAGTTGTATAACTCGGTATTGAAGACAACATCGTTGTAATTTTTCGTCAGGTGCAGCAAGAATTCCTTTGCAGCTTCAAGCTCGGCACCCTCAACATAGTTCGGAATTACGTAGATTTGCCAAACATGGGCAGAGGCATGCTGATCTCCGCGGGGACCTACTAACGCTGGGGAAAAGCCGATATTATCTGCAGCATCAGTGTCTATCTTTTGTAAACTTCGGTAAGCAGAAATCGAGTTTAGGATGTAGGAAAGTTCACCCGCGATCAAGCCATCGTTGTTTGAACCTGGGGTCCATGCGAAAACTTCCTCTGTCATCGTGTTTTGGTAAAGCTCAGTCATGTACTCGACGGCTTCAATCACTTCGGGAGAGTTGATTACCACGCACTCGTTTTCGTCCTGGATAGAACCACCATAGGACCAAATAATCGCACGTGCAGCCAACCTGGAGTCGAGTTCTGGAGAGAGGCCAATGCCAAGAGGTATACCAGCATCATTTTTTATCTTTGTACCGCCATCTAATAGATCTGCCCAGGTAGTTGGTCCATTTGGATAACCAGCTGCGGTCCAAAGTGCATAATCAAAGTCACCCGGATCGGGGATCCATCCGTGACAGTAACCATAAAACTTGTCGAGCACTGGCAGGTATGAACTGAGTCTGCAGGTATCAGCTTGTTCACCAAAAAGCTCCACCGCTTTCTCGTTCACATCGGTTAGGTCATGAACACCTTCGACAAATGCGGATGGAGCAAAAAGCACTTCAATCAAGGTAGGTCCATCACCGGCATCAATCGAGGCGGATAAGGTCGAGGTTGTTTCTGGAATACCGACGTGATCAATAGTCACATCGACACCTCGGGACTCTCCCCATTCTTCTACGAATGTATCGATCCAACCATCATAACGAGGAACAAAGTGGCTCCATTGGACAATATGAATTGATGTTCCCTCTGGGAACATCCCATCCATTTCCACCGTCGCAACGGCTTCCTCTGTAGCCACCGCTTCCTCTGTAGCCACTGCTTCCGGAACTGCGGGTTCGGACGGGCCACAGGCCGCTAAGATTAACCCAGCAATGACCATAATCCCGATTAATGGGAATTGGCGTTTGAGTTTCATATTACTCCTCCTTACACTAATTGAACAAAATTTGAAGGGGCTATAATTCTACCAGTTATTTAGTTAAATGTCACCTTAACGATTAATTAAACTTTAATATGTCACACTCCATGAATCAGAGAATTATACATTCTCCATGTTTAATGATGTGGTAATCTCAACACAATCTCGAATTGTGCGCGCTACCGGACAACTATCAGCGTGAAATCTATGTGCTCGTTCTGCCTTCTCATGGTTTTCCGGATCAACCTTAATTGTGTATGTAACATGAATTCGCTTCACAATCAGGATTTTTCCCTCTTTCTCAATTTCACCCCTGGCTTCACTGGTCAGAAAGCCTTCACCTGCGGGTATCCCGCGCGCTTCCAGCGCGCCACCTAAGGTGCCCGTCAGTCAGGTTGCTGTGGAAGCAACCAACATATCAAGGGTAGTTACGTGAGGCGGAATTACATTATTGTCAACTTTGTAGTGTTCGGCTATTTCAGAATGAACACTAAAATATATAGGTTCAGATTCTGCAGGAACATAGGTGCGGCGAAGTGCTCCCTTAATCCGCTCTACCCGCACATTTGACACATATACAACATCCTCGCTCATAAGACCTCCAATTTATTATGAATAGGTAATTAATTACTTTTTTAGGAAAATTGATATTAATTATTGATACACACCAGAATGAGTGTAGGTTTAATAAGTACCTTTGTACATACCTCCATCTACGTTGAGCATTACACCAGTAATAAATGAAGCAGCCGGAGATAGCAAGAAGACTGCCGCATTAGCGAATTCTTCGGGCCTTCCCATCCGCTTGAAGGGACTCTCTTCGGCTTGCTTTAGGGTTTCCTCTTCTGGTGAGGTGTTGTTAGTTTTGGCACGCTGGGTCATTAAGTCTTTCACCCGTTCCGTTGTCGTCCAAGCCGGCAAGATGGAGTTGAAGCGAATGCCATCTGAGCCCAGTTCCAAGGCGAGGGTTTTGGTTAACCCCACCGTGGCTGAGCGCACACTATTAGAGAGCACCAGATTTGGAACCGGTTGTTTTACTGAATATGAGGTAATCGTGAGAACGCTAGCCGCCGAGGAATTACGTAGATAGGGAAGTGCGGCACGAATCAAGCGCACATGACTGAGAAACGACAAATCGATCGCTTTCTGCCAAGTTTCTTCGTCGAATAATTCGAACTTGCCAGCAGGCGGCCCCCCCGCATTGGTTACCAGGAGATCCAGCCCACCCAAAGCTTTGACAGCTCCCTTGACTAGTTTTTCGGGAATAGATGGTTCTGATATATCTCCAGGGATGGAATAAACCTCAATTCCTGACTCATCGCTTATAGATTTACTAGCATTATTGAGCTTTTTGGAATCGCGACTATTGATAACTACCTTTGCCCCTTCAAGAGCCAAACCGCGCGCAGTGGCATATCCTAAACCACGGCTGGCACCAGTAACTAACGCGCGTTTATCAGATAATTGAAAATCCATTTGGTTCTCCTATCCTTGGTTTAGGGAATGGAATTATAACACCTTGGATTCCTGATCAGAGATACATGCCTTGAGATAAAAAAGAAATTACGATAGCCAAATACTAAATCCTGAATTAATTGTTGATGTTTTACACTCCAAACACGAGTAGGAACTGTTAATGCCTGGTTTTGGCGAATTCCACCAAGAAGATATAACCACCTGACACAGCCCAGCTATCCAAACTACTATAGCAATCTTACAGCAACAAATATAAATATGTTAAAATTACTAGAATACATATTCTATTAATTCTCCTGGTTTCCTCTTTAGAAAATACAATAATCACCCAAAAATACTGCATAGCGGGAGCTAAGTAGTACTCTTATTCGGTAGGTTACCTTTCAGAATCAAGTCAATTTAGACGATCCCTATGGCGTAACAAATCAAATCAGGCTAATAAGAAAAGACTCAGAGAAATTATCTGCCCCTGATTTTTTACGGTAAAATACTATTGTTGAATACTCATCCGTAAAAAAGGAGAAACCAATGGCTGAAACAAACAAAAAGAATCGAATGCAAAATCTAATTGCCGGCCTGATTGTGGCACTGAGTGTATTAACGGCCTATGCGTTGTTTCAATCTTCCGAAGTGGCGTCAGATTCAAACGATAATTTCTTTCGCGCTCAAGGATTTCTTACCGATTCGAATCTGGAATATATCCAAATTGGGCAGGACCTTTTTTATGATTTAAATGTATCCGACCAAGTCTATCTGCACGAGCAAAACAACAACCAGGAAATGGCAGATTATTTTTTTAATCAGCTAACATCGGCTGCTCAGGATAGTTATGAGCGACCGGACGGGCCATTTGATGAGGCCTATTATGATGCCGTATACGAATCAGTATTGGAAATTGACGAACAAGCAGATGAACTATTTATATTGGCGTTGTTGCAAAGCAGGATTCACGTAGCCTTTCAGTTGGCCGTGACGATCTTTTCCGTAGGGCTGGCGTTTGCCGCCTGGGCCTCTTTGATGGACAAAGGTCAGCGGACCCGCTCGTTGTTTATCGTGCTTTCGTCTGTGGCATTAGTGTTGGGAATCTTGCAACTGGTGCGTACGTTAGTACTGGAGTAAGGTTTGGTGGCTTATATAGCACATTAATCCAGTTAGAAAACAAATTTAAGTATCTCATTCTATCAACCCATACAACAAAGGTTCAGAGAATTATGGTTTCTCTGAACCTATTATTTTTACGGTAAAATCCTGGACATGACAACAGACAGCAAACAAGTAATTTACTCTATGACGCGCGTCGGCCGCATCCATCCTCCCAACAATCAGGTCTTGCGCGATATCTCGCTCGGGTTCTTCTACGGCGCAAAGATTGGTGTGCTGGGCCTGAACGGCTCCGGCAAGTCGACTTTGTTACGCATCATGGCCGGTATCGACGATGGCTATGTCGGTGAGATCTCCACATCAAAGGGCTACAGCGTCGGTTACCTGGAACAGGAACCCGAACTGGATGAGTCCAAGACCGTTATCGAAATCATCCGTGAGGCCGTTCAGCCTATAGTAGATATGCTGGCTCAGTATGACGAAATCAATGCCAAATTTTCCGAACCGGAGGCCGACTTCGACAGCCTGATTGCCAAGCAAGCCAAATTGCAAGACGAACTTGACAAGCACGATGCCTGGAACCTGGATTCGCATCTGGAGCTGGCCATGGACGCGCTACGCTGCCCCCCAGCTGATACACCCGTCAAAATTCTGTCCGGTGGCGAACGCCGTCGCGTCGCGCTGACCCGATTGCTGCTGACCGAACCCGATATATTACTGCTCGACGAACCAACCAACCATCTGGATGCCGAGTCGGTCGCCTGGCTGGAGCACCACTTGAGTAAATACAAAGGCACCGTCATTGCCGTCACCCACGACCGCTACTTCCTCGATAATGTCGCAGGTTGGATCCTCGAACTCGATCGCGGTTATGGCATCCCTTGGAAAGGCAACTACTCGTCTTGGCTCGAGCAAAAAAATGAACAGCTTCGTCAGGAAGAAAAGACTGAATCTAAACGTCAGAAGACCCTGCAGCGCGAATTGGAGTGGATCCGTATGACGCCCAAAGCCCGCCAGACCAAAGGACAGGCGCGTATAACGGCTTACGAAAATCTACTCTCACAAGAATACGAAGGCTATCGTAAGGACCAGCAGATCTACATCCCACCCGGACCGCGATTGGGTGAAGTCGTCATTGAATTGGAGGCTGTCACTAAGTCCTATCCCAGCCCCATTGATGACGGGGAGCAACGCCTCCTTCTCAACGGATTGACTGTTAGCGTGCCCCCCGGCAGCATCGTTGGCGTAGTCGGTCCAAATGGCGCAGGCAAAACCACCCTGCTAAAACTGATTACCGGTCAGGAAAAACCCGACAGTGGAGAAATCCGCATCGGCGAGACCGTGGTGCTGGCCTATGCAGATCAGGCCCGCACGCTCGACCCTGATAAGACCGTCTACGAAGAAATTTCGCAAGGCGCAGAGGAATTGGTGCTCGGCAGCCGTAAGATCAACGCACGGGCTTACTGTTCTTCGTTCAACTTCGCTGGTTCCGATCAACAAAAAAAGGTTGGAGTGCTTTCAGGTGGTGAACGCAATCGTGTACACTTGGCCAAAACCCTGACTCAGAGCGCCAATGTCATCCTGCTAGATGAACCCACCAACGATTTAGACATCAACACACTGCGGGCGTTGGAAGAAGCGCTGGAAAATTTTGCTGGCTGCGCAATCGTCGTTAGCCACGATCGCTGGTTCCTCGACCGCATCTGTACCCACATCCTAGCCTTCGAAGACGACAGCCAGACGCGTTGGTTCATGGGCAATTGGTCTGATTACGAAGCCTACATGCAAGAGCAATATGGCAAGGATCTCACCCCACACCGGATCAAATATCGGACTTTGAAGCGCTAGATTGTAATAATGCTTTTGAAATGATGGCAGACAATAACGTTGGGTACAATTTTAGGATACTCACAAACAGGTCTGTACAATCGACCTATAAAACCTAAATGTTGTTCCGTCAATCAGAGGAGGAAATCATGCCACTTTCTAATATGTTCAAAAAGCCCCCAAATAAAGACACATCCAAGAACATTTCGTCAGATGAAAATCTTCTGTCATCGAAACAGCAGAAAATACGCTCTGAGGCTGCAAAGGAATTCCTTAATGTTTTCCAAGAGAAAATGCCACTCGTAGGCGGACAACCTCACGCCGGGACAGTCATATCTATTGCGGCACGTTTGGCCGGGACAAGTCTATTTTGGTCAATCAATAAAAACGACATTACACCTGACGTTATTGTTTTATCGGAAGAAGTAAATAAAGCTTATCCCCAATTGTTGAACCAATTTGCCCGCTATTGCAAGCGAAGTGGAATAGATGTAAGGTCGAAACCTGTGGTTACAGATTTTCCAGAACTGGATAAACCGCTAATGGACATCGCCCAGATCCGAGCAGAATATCAGGATCCGTATAACAAGATCATGAAAAAGCATGGGCTTGATTTCCTAGAGGGCGCCTGGGCTGGCATGATTGTGTGTTCAATCGTTTTTGAATTCCATTGCATTTCTAAAAAAGATATTGACCCTTATATAGCTACTGGGATAGTGGCAATGGGAGTTGTCGAAGGCGCGAAAACCAGCCCAACATCACGGAGTTCAGATAAGATAAAAACTGAAATGGACAGCATATCACAAAGTGTGCAAGAAAAATTTTCAAGATTTGTGATTGGAAACCTTGAGGATATAATCCCAGATGTTAATAAAAACGGTGGACAATACACGCAACTCCATCCCTTAGTAGAGCAAAAACTGAAAGATGGAAATATTGACCCCAAGGTCATCTACATTCAAGGATTGGAAACTCAACTTGAAGAGAAAGTCAGTCGAGTGGATTTCATTAATATGGATATTGACGAGATTCTTCGTCAAGAGCAAAATGATCAGATGCCAATCCACGTTTTACTGGTATATTGGCTAAATGAAAAAGCCGAAGAATACAGCTATAAAAAAAGTGGAAATAGTTGGATACTAAAGTCATAAACAATAACACCCCGATTTTTCGGGGTGTTATTGTTAGTGAATGCTACTTTACTACTCGCTTTTATTAGTCTTCTCTGCCTTTTTCGTATAGCATGTGAAAACCTTGCTTATTTAGCCTTCTTTTTTGCAGGTTCCTTAGCCTTCGGGGGAACTATTGCTTCCGCTGCGCCTATCTTTTTGCCTTGTTGGTAGGCAAGGTAAATTGCCAAAGCCAGTACTCCCAGCGGGATCAACTTATGCAAGAGTTTAACGAGTATCAGGATTGGGTGATGTGAATATTCACCTCCACCATATCCGCCCTTGTTAAAGCCGTGGTTTTTATACTTGTAGAAACCGTGGTCAAAGCCATCTATCGGGCTGCGCTTGTCGTAGTCGTCATAATCATACCCTCCAGGCTTGTCATAGCCATAGCCTTCGGACTTATCGTAATTGAAGTCCTTGGATACAACGAATCGTACAGAACGAGAATGTTTCATTCCGAGAACTGCGAAGCCTAAGCCTGCCACGATTACCAATCCGATTACGACCCCAATGACCCATTTCCAAATTGTTTTCATAGGTTCTCTCCTTTTTACAAACTTGATCATAGCACCAAACTATGAAAAAATGATGAATAAACCTTAGAGATAAAATAAGGCTCAACTAAGGTTTAAGTTTTCGCCAGGTTTGATAGATAGCCAAATTCCCCTCTTTGCCATCTGAATAAAACGATTCGACTACTTTGAAGCCACTGGAGTTTGCTAATTCTAACAATTCATCTTCACTAAAGTGATGCACGTAGCGCAGCCCCGTGCCACCGGAACGCCAATCCAGCAAATAATCGCCCTTATCTACCTCAGCCTCTTTGAAACCGATTTCGCTCCACTTCTGAATCCGTTCCTTGAGTCGTGGGCTGTTCAGGAATTGCCAGTTCGAATGGATGAAGCGACCGTCCTCAACCAGCAGTTCGTGGACGGAATTAATAATGTTTAAGCGGTTTTTGATCGATGGAATGTGATGTAGGGCAGCAAAACAAAATACGACATTAAATGTTTCCGCGCCTATTGTATATGCCCAATCAGAAGTTAAATCCACTTTACTGAATCGGGCTGAAAATCTTTCGAGACCAGAATCGGCCTCTGCAAGCAGTGGCAGGCTGAAGTCCAGGCCCAGATACGCGCCACGGTGACCGTCGCGGGCCAAAGTCCGTGCCAGTTCGCCGTTCCCGCAGCCCAGATCCAGAATTTTCTCGTCCCCGTCCATAGAATCAAGGATGCGGCGCACTCCCGGTTGGATACGTCTGCGCGTTGCAGAGAAAGCATCTCCAAAGTCAGTATAAAATTGGTGGTTAAGGGCGATCAAGCGCTGTGCGATTTCTGTTTTCACAAGGTTATTATATCGGGTTATAATTTCCAGCCATATGAGGATAAATTGTGGTAGTTAAAGAAAAGTGGCAAAAAGCCCACGAATTGACCCCTGAAAAATTGTCGCTTGCCCGAGAAGTGTTGGATGAAATTCGCCAGGGCACCGAGGTAATGAAGGCTGTGCGTCGGCACCCACTCCCGCAGGGCGGCTATTTGGGTAAGCATGTGTTGGTTGCTATTTACAATCAGATGGTAGAAGCAGGCGAGATTAGCACAGATATACGCCTACTGGAGAGAATCCGGCTCAAACCGATACGCACTCTTTCTGGGGTGACTACCGTTACTGTACTCACCAAACCCTATCCTTGCCCTGGAAAATGCATCTTCTGCCCGACTGATGTGCGCATGCCCAAATCATATTTGCCGGATGAACCCGGCGCTATGCGGGGCCTACAAAACGATTTTGACCCATATAAGCAAGTGCTCTCGCGCCTGGAAACGTTGAAAATCGTTGGGCATCCCACCGATAAAATCGAGTTGCTCATTTTAGGAGGCACGTGGTCATCGTATACCCGAGAATATCAGGAATGGTTTATCAAGCGTTGCTTTGAAGCCATGAATGGTACGGATGTTTCGATCCCTGAAGGGGAAGATCAAAAGATTTCAGAAGCACACACAATCAACGAAATTACCACCCACCGTAACGTGGGCTTGGTCATTGAAACCCGACCCGATGAGATCAATCCCGACGAAATCCGCTGGCTGCGTTACTTGGGTGTCACCAAAGTGCAAATTGGGGCCCAAAGCCTGGATGACCATATCCTGGATATCAACAAACGTGGTCATGATGTGGAATGCACGCGAGAAGCAGTATCTTTGTTGCGCGCGGCAGGATTTAAAATCGTTCTGCACTGGATGCCGAACCTGCTCGGTGCAACTCCTGATTCTGATCGGGTCGACTTTACCCGCTTGTGGGACGGAATCTGCCCAGACGAGCTAAAAATTTACCCAAACCAGTTGCTCGCAAATGCCGAGTTGTACGAATATTGGCAGCGCGGGGAATATCAACCCTATACTACTCAAGAATTGATCGATTTAATCTCAGATATCAAACCTAGTATTCCACGTTATTGTCGTGTCAATCGTGTAATTCGAGACATTCCTTCAACTAATGTGGTGGCCGGCAATCGGCGCACCTCACTTCGGCAGGATATACAGATCGAAATGAAGGCTCGTGGCACAAAATGTCAGTGCGTGCGCTGCCGAGAGGTACGTAAGCAGCATGTTAATTCAGATAATGTAGAAATTCATGATCTGGTTTATCAAGCGGCTAAAGCCGAAGAACATTTCATTTCATTTGATACGCCCGATGATAAATTGGCTGGTTTTATACGCTTGTCGCTTCCATCGATGGATTCGCCCAAAACAGGCTTAGAAGATTTACAGGATGCGGCGCTTATTCGCGAAGTTCATGTTTATGGCCAATCGTTGCCTGTGGGAGCAGAAACAGACGGTGTAGCACAGCACAGTGGCTTAGGCACAAAATTAATTGAAGAATCTCAGAAAGTGGCAAAAGAGCAGGGGTACCAGCGCATGGCGGTCATTTCAGCGGTGGGCACGCGCAAATATTATCTGGATCGGGGCTTTGAACGGGGTACGTATTACCTAGTAAAGTCAATTTAAATAAATAGTAAGTTGGAATAGATTGCACAATGGTGGACATCGTTCTCCCGGTGGGGGCCGGGTTATTTATAGGTATTCTAATTGGCTTAACCGGAATGGGTGGAGGCGCCTTGATGACCCCCTTCCTGCTCATCGTTATGAAATTCGACCCAGTGCTGGCTGTCGGTACTGACTTGGCTTTCGCAGCCATTACAAAAATATCAGGGGGAATTCAACATCGGCGTGAGAAGAATGTCTCGCTCAAGCGCGTATTTTGGATGGCTTCCGGAAGCATCCCAGCTTCAATTTTGGGCGCGCAATTTATCCTTCGCCAGACCGAAAATCGCACACTAATCGAGGAAACATTGCCCACACTTCTGGGTGTTACGCTCATCATTGTGAGCGTGATCATTCTAGCGCGAGTGTTTCGGTTTTTAGGGCCAAATAAGATCGTTGAAGTTAAATGGCCACCAGCCTGGGCGCTGTTCGTCATCGGCGCTATCGGTGGCGTTTTGGTGGGGATGACTTCCATTGGGGGCGGTACCGTTATTATGGCACTGCTTTTAATATTTTACTCCATCCCTCTCAATCTCATGGTTGGCATAGATGTTGTACATGGCGCGTTGCTGGCTGCGATAGCGGCTCTGAATTATGCCTTTGCGGTCCAAATTGACTGGAGATTTGTTGGCTTGCTTTTAATCGGCTCAATCCCTGGGGCGTGGTTCGGGGCAAAAATGGTCAAGCGCCTCAACCGGCGCTTGGTACGCGGTATGTTGGCAGTTTTGGTGTTTGGGGCAGGAATTGAATTGCTAATGTAATAGAATGAAGGCTCAGTATGTTTTCAGTTTATTAAGATGCTGAAAGTCTGGGAATATCACTTATAGCGATTAATGCAAACAATATCGTTACTATTGTTGGACCAACGTACCAACGTGCAGTTGATTGATTATTTTTGGCCCAATTAAAATACAGGATCGCGCTAATAATTGCGAGAATGATTTCAACAAAATAGATGGCATACGGGTAGTTCCACAGCCCAAAACCAAGCAGGGGGAAGCTTCCAAGATTTCCTGGCAAGATCGGCATATCTTGGTGATGCACCAATAAATCGATAGGCCAATGAGAGAAACTTAATCCGGCCAGCAGCCAACCATGAAAATTTGTTTTCCAAACTTTTTTTCCAATCCAATAAAGAACCCCGCTAATCAGGGTTGCTCCGACCAGCGAATGCGTATAATATGCTTCAATATGGTCTTGCCCATAAAGGCCAGGTTGATAGTTTTCAATGCCAAACGCAACCAATGGCAAGAACACCAAATCCAACGCTTGAGGCGCCAAAAAGAGGACTCAAACAGGGATTGTTGGTGCTTTTTTTTTGTAGCAACTCCAATTGCAAAATGAGCTAAGAACATGAAACCGGCTTAAATATCAAAGTCCGGGTGTGTATTTTTTTTCCCACTCAGCCACAGCGGCCTTAAAGGCAGCCTTAATATCCTCATCAGGTACGTGCTCGATATTCTCATATTTGTTAACTCCCACCCATATAATTACGCCTCCTTCGAGCGATTCTTGCAAGCGAATGCTCCTGTCGGCCAGTGGTGTGCCAGCTATTTGAGATTGTAACTCTACATCAATTTGGCTGACAATACTTTTTGGCCCCGGACCCGGTTCATCCCCATTGCTTGTAGTAGGGCGCGAGACTTGTTGAGGAGTAGTATTTGGAGATGGAAGTGGTTTGGATGGCGTAGCAGCTTGAGGTTGGGCTGGAGGCGTGGAAGCTGATGGTCCTTCTAGCCACGGTCGCATATGGGTCAAAATTTCGATCAGGCGTTTGCGTTGGTCCGCATCAAGCGCAAGTGTATTTGTTTCTTTCCCATCCATTTTCATCCGTAGCATTCCGCTGGTATCCTTACTCAAATTTAAAACAGGGATCTCATCAGATGGGGTTTGAGAACTTGAGGACGATATCTCTCCCAGATTAGGTAGCAGACTTGCATCATCCTTTTCTTCTTTGATACGTTTTTTGTAGCCTTGCCCCCGACCTTCGAAGAGTCCAAAAAAATAGCCAAAAAACATGATTGCAAGCACAATCCCAATTGCAACCAATGGATTAAATGACCATTCGCCCATACTCAGCTTCCTTTAACCTGACAATTCGGACATATGTGTGTGGCGCGTTGGCCAACAACCAAGCGTATAATGACTGTACCACAATTTGGACACGGTTTGCCATCTCGTCCGTATACACGGAAATAATTTTGGAATTCGCCACCACGATATACCCAATCGATGCTGGCACCATTGCGTCGTATGCCTTCTTGCAAGACCTCTTGAATCGCATCAAACAACAATTTAGCATGCTTCCGATTAACTGAATCTGAGCTTGTTAAAGGGTGCAAACGCGCTATATGCAAGGCTTCATCCGTATAAATATTGCCCATCCCAGCCAAAAAAGACTGGTCGAGAAGCAGTGGTTTTAACTGCCGATGTCGAGATTGTAGATCAGCATATAATTTCTCGGCTGTATAAGTTTTACTCAAGGGCTCTGGCCCTAAACCCCCAATTACATCATTAGCATCCCTCACCAGCCACACGCGTCCAAACTTACGTGTATCGTTGAAAACCAACTTGCTTCCATCTTTTTTTTCAGTAGTGTGAATGGAGCCGAACTCCAATATCAACCGATCATGCTTTTCCAGGGGTGCCTTATTCTCCTTTATATATAAATCCCCGCTCATTCGCAAGTGGATAAACAAATGAAAATCTGATAATTTGATATCCAAATACTTCGCACGTCGGCTAACTTTCTCAATCTTTTGTCCACGAATCTGTCTTTTGAATAATTTAGGAGAGGGGCTTGCTAATGTACGCGGCCATAATAGCTTGGCGTTTGTAATTGTCTTGCCAACCAGATCTGGTCGCAATTTCCGAACAATAGTCTCAACTTCAGGTAGTTCAGGCATAAGATGTGTATTAATTTGTTAGCCACTAAGAGAATATTATCAGGTGGCATTTTCAACGGTTTTATAGACCGATCCACTAATATCCGAACAACATGATTACGATGGCTGAAATTGCCCTATCAAAAGGGTACCTTACCAAACAAAATCAACTTGGACGGTCACTAGCAAAGATTATTCATTGAACATCTCACCCACACTGCGTCCTTCATGTGCACGGCGGATGACTTCCCCTAATAGTTCAGCAACCGAAATTATCGTAATCCTATCCTCCAGATATACCAGCTTTTCCTCTGGAATGGGTACTGTATCTGTTGTAATGATATGTTTAATAGGTAATTTGGCAATTTTTTGGACAGCATTACGCGATAGTACACCATGGATAAAAACTAAATATACATCCCGCGCGCCCATTTCTTTTACCAAGTGAACGGCCTCGCTAATTGATCCACCAGTATCGACTTCATCATCTACGATAATCACGTCGCAATTGTTTACATCACCAATCAATGTTAAAGCTTCGGATTCCGCGTTATTAGCTACACGACGTTTCTCAACTAAAGCAATTGGCGTTTCCAAATCAGCGGCATAGTTGCGGCCTTTCTTGGCAAAGCCCAAATCAACAGCTACGACAACAGGGTCTTTCAATTTATCTTGTAATTTATCTTTGATATGGTCTATCAGCATGTGGGAAGCCGTCAATACATCACCTGGGATAGAGAAAAACCCCTGAATCTGCCCGGCGTGTGGGTCGAGCGTCATGTATCGATCTGCTCCGGCTATCTCGATCATATCTGCTACCAGACGGGCGGTAATTGGTACCCTTGGCTGATCCTTTTTGTCCGAACGGCCATAAGCAAGGTACGGAAGAACTGCTGTAATGCGTGCCGCTGAATCTAGTCGCAGAGTCTGGATCATAATAAGCAATTCCATTAAATTACGATGAACATTGGTACCAGTTTGTTGGATTACATATACATCTTGCCCGCGTACACTGCCATGCAATTTGACAAATAAATTTTCATTAGGGAACTGAATTACATCCCGCCCGCACAATGGGCTCTTGAGATAATCCGAAATTTTTTGCGACAGTTCGGGAGACCCTGTTCCAGCATATAATTTGATCTCTCCATATACTTTAAAATCGTGGTGCGTATCTTGACCCATTAATTCTCCTCAAAACCAGCGTCCCACTCTTCACACAGGACACTCATAATCAAAGTTTCACTCTAAACTTTCCATGTGGAAATACAGTCTGACGTATGTCATTGCGTTCCATCGCTTGTAGGCGTACTTTCTTGTCATAAATCATGCTCATTTAGAGCCTCCATTTAACAACGTTTTGACAGCATCCCGTGGGGCAAGCTTACGTTGTATTATTTTATCTAAAACATGCTCATAGTGTGAGGCAGGGATTTTTTCACGAAAACCGAATACTAAGGCTTCTTGTAACATCGCATCCAATTCGGACCCCAATCTGCTACGCTCTCGAGCTGCCCAATCTCCGCTCTCTCGCATGTTTTCCTTATGGCGATAAATCTCAACAATTAGTTCAGACACCCCTGACCCATCTGTTGCGATCGTTTTAAGGATTGGTGGAATCCAAGAGCTTTCTTCTGCCTGATCCGGAGCCTCAACAACTTCAACCTGGCCGTGATGTTGAAAAACATGGCGCACAGGATGTGCCAATTCTAGCGCGCTTTTAAGCGCTTTGAGCGTATTCTCTACGCCGGGTCGATCAGCCTTATTGACCACAAGAATATCAGCGATCTCCATAAGCCCGGCCTTGTTGGCTTGAATCTCATCGCCCAAGCCGGGCGCTTCCACGACTAATGTAGTGTGAGCCAAGCGAGCAACATCCACTTCAGCTTGCCCGGCACCAACTGTTTCGATAAGGATAATTTCAAACCCCGCCGCATCGAATACCTGAACCAATCCAGCAGTGGCTCTTGCCAATCCACCCAAGGAGCCGCGAGAGGCCATTGAGCGAATAAAAATGCCCTCGTCGCCTGCCAAATCCCGCATGCGGACCCGATCACCTAAAACAGCACCGCCAGTGAATGGGCTGGAAGGGTCTACAGCTACAATCGCTACTTTAGGATTCTTGTGTTTTCTGAAGCAAAGCCCCAATTGGTTGACTAAGGTCGATTTTCCCGTTCCAGGCCCACCGGTCACACCGATTATATGTGCTTTCCCAGTGTGTGGAAATATTTCAATTAGAGCGGAGCGGCCTTCAGGCGTATCATTTTCAACCTGCGTCAACAGGCGACTAAGAGCCAAACGATTTCCAGATAATAATTCTTTTGCTAATTGCATTGTTGCCGCGAAGTTAATTTTTCACAGATTCTCTTACCTGTTTAATAATCTCTTCAGTTGACGTGCCAGGGCCATAAATACCGGAAACTCCCATCTCCTTCAAGCGGGGCAGGTCTTCATCTGGGATAATACCTCCAATGAAGACCTTTACGTTTTCCAAACCGTTTGCCTTGAGCAACTCTAAAATCCGCGGTACGAGTGCCATATGCGCACCCGATAGGATAGACAAACCTACCACGTCTACATCCTCTTGCAAGGCAGCTTCCGCAATCATCTCCGGGGTTTGACGTAATCCAGTATATATAACTTCCATACCGGCGTCGCGCAGTGCGCGTGCGACCACTTTTGCACCACGATCATGCCCATCCAAACCGGGTTTGGCAACCAATACCCGGATCTTTCGTTCATTCATATTTCCTCCGAAGGGCGTTTGGTACGAATTATACTATGGGTGATTTTGATTCTTTTTAGGTGGATAGGGGAATTTATACCAAATTAAATTGCAAGCTTACTGTAATTCTTTCCCCCTATGGGGTAAAATCTAGCGTGTAACCAATCTTAATAATTATGCTATACTCAAATTATGCAACCGTCACGAACCTACTGGCCGGCCTGGGCTGACCGTTTACAACACTGGAAACTAACTAATTTTGCTACCTGGTTGCTCGAAGCTGGCGGCCCTTTTATCCTGCTCAGTTCCCAGGCGCTTTATATGGCAAGTCCTTTCATTGGTGGTAAACAGATTGAAGTCATGGCCCGCACCCTCGAAGAGAAAGATGAGGTAAATGCATTTGCCAGTTACCTGCGTGAGGACATCTCAACATGACTATCACCAGTATTCTGGGGCTATTGTTTGTACTAATTACAACTGGTTTGTTGCTTGGTCTGACATATTTTCAGCGAAAATCTACCCCAGTTTTTCGTGATATACCGGCTTATTCTCGTTTGAAACGCGCAATAGGTCACTCTGTTGAAGACGGAACACGCCTGCATATTTCTCTTGGGCGGGGTGGTCTACAGTCTCCAGATGGCGCCCCATCCTTGGCTGGATTAGCCATGCTTCGTCAGTTGGCTGAACAAACTTCGGTAGGTGATAAGCCTCCAATCGTTACATCCGGAGCGGGTGATTTGGCAATCTTGTCTCGTGACACCTTACAAGCTGGCTATAAAGCCGCTGGCGCAGAGGATATTTATAACCCGGCAACTGGGCGATTAACTGGTCTAACTCCATTCTCTTACGTTGCCGGCGCCATAACTGCCATGCGAGATGAGGATGTTTCAGCAAATTTCGCTATCGGTCATTTTGGGCCTGAAATAGCCCTGCTTACAGACGCTGCAGAACGAACAAACAGTCTTTCCATTGCTGCTACCGATGATCCCGCCGCCCAGGCACTGCTCTTTACCAGTGTGGATGATCCAATTATTGGTGAAGAACTCTTTGCCGCAGGTGCATATAGCAACGCTGGTAAAGCTCATCTGGCAAGCCTACAAGCTCAAGATATTTTACGATGGGCGATCATATTGATCTTGTTAGGTGGGTCTGCACTTAAAATTACAGGATTTTTCTAATGCGTGTGTTCGCTGTGGCCATCGCATTTAGTGTTGGGCTGCTTGTTCTACTTGGATATTTTGTTCCCAGTGAAACTCTCCTTGTTGATGTACGCTTAGTTTTAGTCCAGTGGGCTGTTATCCTTGCAGCTGTTGCAGTTCTTGTAGGGGTTCTTAACTTATTGGGTGTACATTGGCAAAAGATTCAAAGGCGCCAAAAAGGGGGCGCTTACAGTATTTTACTGATTGTTTCATTGTTTTCAGCAGCCGTACTCGGCATCTTTGTGGGAACAGATAGTCCAACCTTACGTTTTTATCTAGAGGCAATAATTATCCCAGCCGAAGCAACATTAATGGCTTTGCTGGCTGTTACGTTGGTTTACGCTAGCGCACGCCTACTGCGACATCGCCCCGATTTGATGAGTTTCCTTTTCTTGGGAACGGCAGTGATCACATTGTTTGCCGCTGCCCCTTTACCTTTCGGGAAAGTTCCTCCTTTAAATCTCTTAAGCGACTTTTTATCGCCCTGGCTTACACAAGTCTTCGCGACGGCTGGCTCTCGCGGAATATTGATCGGTATAGCCTTGGGAGCGATTACTACAGGATTAAGGGCGATGTTCGGAATTGATCGCCAGTACGGGGGCAATTGATGGCAGATATTAAATGCCCAATGTGCGCCAAAATAAACCCATCAGATTTGGATGAGTGTAAATTTTGTAACGCCCGTTTGAAACCTCTTACTGATGAACTGAGCCGATCGCAGCCTCCTATCCGACCTGGCGATCAACCCAAACCGATAGATACCGACGAATTAGAACCGGTCTTACCCCAATGGTTACGCAAAGTTAGGCAACAAAACCGTGATTCTGCCGATGAGAATGCTCAAAAAGAATTGGAGAAGGAAGAAAAGGCTGCGCCCAAAGATAATGTTGACTTACTAGCTGGATTGCAATCCCAATCTGATATCAATGAAGAAGTTCCCGATTGGTTGGCTGAAATGCGTAGCGGAGGCGACCAGAACACACTTGAAGAAATTTCCCCAAAAGAACATGACCAGGCAAGTTCAAATATTATTTCAAAAGAAGAACCATTAGAAGCAGGAAAAGGTGAGGCCAGTACGCTTCCTGGTTGGATATCTGATTTGGGAACAAGCGAATTAGATTCTAAAACAGACAAAGTTAATCAAAGCGAGACTTTTCCAAGCCCTGCAGAAGAAAAATCTTCAGCAATGGACTTTGAGTTGGGTGCCGAACCGGAAGTTAGTTCTAGCTTTTTGAAAGATGCTACCGATAGCATTTCTTCAAATTTATCTGGGCTAGAGGATAATTCACTGTCACCTCAAAATCCAGTAAGTGAAGAACCTTCACAATCGATTGAGGCAGATAGTGATTTGCCTGACTGGCTTGCAACAATTGAAGAAAAAAATGCTAAAAATTCTGTAATGCAAGAACCAGCCCAGCCTGAACTCACGAAAGGCGAATCTGAGCAAATTTTAACAAACGGGGAAGATCCTAATACGCTTGCTCAGCAAGCTGCAGGTCAACTTAGCTCTGAAAACAAAGTACCTGATTGGTTATCTTCAACTGGGGAAGAGGCCGCATCAGCTCAAGAATCACTGGCAAAATCTGAATCAAACGATTTGCAGAAACCGGCAAGTGATTTGCCTGAAGCCTTTTCGTCAACTGATAAAGAATCAAGAGAACCAGATCCGGGCCAAGACTTACCGACTGATAATTTATCTGGTGGAATCGATGGGGAAACAACAATTGCAGAGAATGAACCAGTTGATCTTCAAAATAAGGAAGTAGACGCTATCTTCTCCACTGATATGCCTGATTGGATATCAGAAATAGGGACTGAGACTAAAAAGGAGGACGGGGCAACTCCAGGTGAAGCTCAAGACCTAGATCCTGTCGATTTGCCCAATTGGGTACAAGCCATGCGCCCATTAGAATCTGTTTTCTCGGAGTCTGACAGCGAAAACCTTGGTGACCAAACATTAGAAGAGCAAGGGCCTCTGGCTGGGCTGCGCGGAGTTTTGCCTGCCGTGCGTGGTGCAGGACCTTCGAGCAAACCAAAGGCATATTCAATCAAGCTTAAGGCAAGTGAAGATCAGCAAACCAGCGCGGCTCTATTGGAAGAAATGCTTGCTAAAGAAATTAATCCCAAACCAATTAATACTCAGCCTGTCATCCTTACGCAACGTATCCAGCGCTGGGGTATTACGTTTCTTCTCGGGGTTACAATATTTGGAACAATTTTCGCGGGTACCCAAATTATCCCTATGCCTACAAGGGCCCCGTTTGAAACGTCTGCAGCTATGCGCTATATCCAAGAGGATATGCCGGCCGATGCACCCATTCTGATGATATTTGATTATGATGCAGCTTTAGCGGCTGAAATGGAAGCTGTTGCCGGGCCCATCGTTGATCACATGCTGCTTCTAAAACAGCCTCGGATGGGTCTGGTATCGTCTAATCCGATTGGTTCAGCTTTGGCCGAGCGGTTTATGGCTTTTCCCCAAGCCAATCACAACTATCAAAGTGGTCAGAATTTTACCAACCTTGGTTATCTGCCTGGCGGCGCTGCAGGTGTGCTGGCCTTTTCTGAAAACCCGGCTGCCATCAAACCATTTTCCGTTAACGGGGAACCTGCCTGGGAGACGCCTGTTCTGCAAGATGTAAAGCAATTATCTGATTTTGCTGCCATTATCTTATTGACCAGCGATTTGGAAAGTGCTCGGACATGGATCGAACAGACTGAAAATACACGCGGCGAATCCAATTTTCTGGTTATTTCCAGTGCCCAATCAGGGCCAATGATTTTGCCTTACGTGCAATCTGGCCAGGTGGATGGCCTAATCACAGGATTGAACGGTAGCGCCCCGATTGAGCAAGTCAACAGTGGTCGCCCTGGAACGATTCGTCTTTATTGGGATGCCTATAGCCTCGGTCTCTTGACGGCGGTCATGTTGATCACGTTCGGATCATTGTGGAATTTAGTATCTGGGTGGCAAATGCGCCGCAAAAATTCAATCGAGACATAGAATGGCAATCTCATCAGAATTGCTGTCTGCGATCATTAGTTTTCTAATGACTATCTTTATCTTAAGCTACCTAATAAGGGATAACCCTCTTTTTCGGGCAGCAATATATGTATTTGTAGGTATCTCGGCAGGATATGTCGCAGCAGTCGCCTGGAGGCAAGTTCTTTTCCCTCTTTTAATTGAACCTATCTGGACGGGTGCTGTTTTTTCAAACCCGGCCCAGGCAATATTACTATTTTTTCCTTTAATAGGCAGCGCTTTCTTGCTTACAAAAGTATCCCCTCGTTTGGGGGGCTTAGGTCACCTTCCGATGGCCTATCTAGTAGGCATTGGTGCTGGGGTAACGATTGGTGGCGCTGTTTTGGGCACACTTATTCCTCAGATCAATTCTACCTTCGAGGCTTTTGATTTAGAGTTGGCTGCGGCAAGTGGTAGAAACCTACTACTAACGACCGTTAATAGTTCAATAATGTTGTTGGGAGTTATTGGTACTTTGGCATATTTTCATTTTGGAGCTCGCCTGCATTCAGATGGCTCAGTCCGCCGTAATGTGTTTATTAACATCCTGACCTGGGTGGGTCGAATATATATTGCAATCACTTTTGGTGTTCTTTTTGCTGGGGTATATTCAGCAGCGCTGACAGCACTGATCGAACGGATAGATTCGATGCGTATATTTTTCAATCAAATTACACTATCGCTATAACCTCATGCCAGTATCATTGCTTGAAGATAGTTCCCTATTAGGTGTAAATGTCGGTGCGTCAACTACACATGCGGTGCTCTTTGATGTTGTTGATGGGCAATATCGATTTATTGCCCTTGGTCAGGCGCCATCCACAGTACATGCCCCAATCAACGATATATCTTTGGGCGTACATCAAGCAATATCCGAATTGCAAAAGGTAACTGGAAATATATTTATTGATGATAGCAAGCAATTGATTAAACCTGCCCAGCTAGATGGGTCTGGAATTGATGCATTCGTAGCTACTATGTCGGCAGGACCAACACTGCGAGCAGTGGTGGTCGGTTTGCTGCCGGATGTTTCCATTGAAAGCGCGCACCGCCTGGCGCATACGGCCTATTTACAAGTGGTGGAAACTATTGGGTTGAACGATCACCGCCGACCATATGAACAAATTGATGCTATTTTGAGTGCACAACCAGATGTTATCATTTTAACTGGGGGAACGGATGGGGGTGCATCTCGTTCTATACTGAAAATTATTGAATCGGTTGGTTTGGCTTGTTTTCTGATGCCAAAAATAAAACGCCCGACGATACTATTTGCAGGCAACCAAAGTTTGATTGAATCTGTCAAGGAATCATTACAAAACCTGAGTCCTTCATTGCGCTTTAGCCCAAATATTCGCCCGTCACTTGCTACTGAAGACCTGGCGCCTGCAGCTCGCGAACTTGGGCGAATATTTTCCGATGTTAGAAAACGGCAAATGTCAGGGGTAGATCAATTAGATGCCTGGACGGGTGAGAGATTATTACCCAGCGCCTATTCCAAAGGGCGAATTATTCGCTTTCTCAGCCAAATAAATGGATCCGGTACGGGCATATTAGCGGTAGATTTGGATCAAACAGCGGCTATTATTGCTGCAGGTTTTAATGGGAAGTTATCGTTGAGTGTTTACCCCCAATTTGGGCTGGGCGAAAATTTGCCGGGACTGTTGAATTACACCAAAATTGAAAATATCATGCATTGGTTGCATCTTGATGTTGCTCCAACAGTTGTGCGTGATTATCTGTATCAGCGCTCACTTTATCCAGACACTATTCCAGTGACCAAGGAAGACCATGCTATCGTGCAAGCCATTTCTCGAGAAGCGTTATCAGTTGCCCTAAAGCAAGCAATTAGTAAATTTCCCCCGGAAGCAAATGTAACTAATAATGGAATGACACCTTTCTTTGAACCAATTCTGGTTGGAGGCGGAATATGTAGCGAATCGCCCACCCCAGGACAAACTCTATTGCTATTATTGGATGCTTTACAGCCCGTGGGAATCACTTCGATCATCCTCGATCAAAACAACCTGCTACCATTATTAGGTGCAGCCGCCGAGTCAAACAACCTATTACCAGTGCATGTGTTGGAATCAGGCGCATTTATGAGCCTGGGAACAATCATATCCGTAATTAGCTCAGCCAGCTACGGAACGCGCGTATTGCGCGCAAATCTCACCTATGAAGATGGCAGCAATTCAGAAGTAGAAGTTAAATTTGGCGAAATCGAAATACTGCCTCTTGGTATTGGTCAGACAGCCCGACTATCATTACAGACTTTCAGTCGCTCTACCATTGGAAAAGACCTGGGACGAAATTCGACACTACAGGTTGTTGGGGGAGTGATAGGTGTCGTCATTGATGCTCGTGGAAGACCGCTTTCCTTACCTGAAGACCCGGCACACCGGCGTGAAATGTTCAACAGTTGGCTAAGTAAGGTAGAAGGTTAATCTTATGTACGCCCCAGTAAATCATATTTTGCCTCTTACAACCGTTGAGCGTGAACGCTTGCTACCCGTTTCTGGAACTGTGACGGTTAAGCTCGATCAAAGGGTAAATCCTACCGATGTGATCGGTGAGGCTAATTGGTCTCGTGAGCATTACCTGATCGATATTACCCGTATACTGCGAATAACTCCCTCGGCTGCCGACCGTTTGATTACCGTAAGTGTAGATGATCGAATTAGCGAAGGGGAGCAGGTCGCTGTTAGCAAAGGGATCATACCGCGCACGATTCGTTCAGAACGCGAAGGCCGTGTTGTTGCAGTGGGCGACGGACAAATCTTAATGGAAACCGGTGATACATCTGTGAAACTTAAAGCGGGAATGCCTGGTATTGTTATCCAGGTTATTCCAAATAAAGGGGCTATCATCCGTACTGTTGGCGCTTTAATTCAAGGATCATGGGGGAATGGTCGAATTGATACTGGTATGTTACACAACATGACTGAAAAATCGAGTGATGTGTTGGACGCTTCGCGACTAGACCGCAGCCTGCGAGGCTCCATCATCCTTGCCGGGCTCCTGAAGGATGCTGATACATTACATACCGCTGAAGACCTGCCTGTTCGTGGTTTGATCTTATCCAGTATATCCCCGAACCTCCTCCCGGTTGCACAAAAAATGCGGTTTCCTATTGTTGCAATTGATGGAATTGGTCAACTTCCAATGAACACTGTTGCCTATAAACTTCTTACCAGCAATGCCAAGCGAGAGACTACCATAAACGCTGAAGCATATGATCGTTATACAGGCACACGTCCTGAAGTTATTATTCCTCTGCCAGTTTCAGAGGAAACGCCTTCCCCGAATGAATTAGGGACATTGCAACCCGGCCAAACTGTGCGGATGCGAGCTGCGCCCCATGCAGGTGCAATTGGGACGCTTGCCAGCCTGCGCTCAGGGTTAACTACTTTGCCCAGCGGCTTGCGTGCCTCGGTTGCTGAAGTGAATTTAGAAAATGGGGAACAGATCATTGTTCCTTTGGTAAACTTAGAAATTGTGGGATAATATTGTGAATCCAACCAAAACCCAAAAGGTACCATTGGAACGTTAGTGAGGAGAGTGATTTATGTTCAAAGGCGATGAGCTAACCTATGATGATGAAACTCCACCGGAGGAATCAAGTAATCGCACATTCCTGATCGTTGCAGGAATCCTGGGTACTATCGTCTTACTTTCACTTGCTTGTCTGGCAGGATATGTATTATTAATTTTGCCAGACCAAGGAGCTGAACAGCTAGCCGAACAAAATGCACTCGCCACACAAAACGCACAGGTAAATGAAGCTCTAACTGCCACAGGTGTAGCTTTTGATCTCTCTCAAACTCCTCAGGCGACAGCGACATCTCCCCCAACAAATACTCCTGTGGTAGCCCAACCTACTGCTACTAGTACATTGGAAATCACGCTCACCCCGGACCCTGCGACGGCTACCGTTGCGGCTGGACTTACGCAAGTGGCTGCTTCCACTCTGACGGTCATCCCAACCTCCTCGGCATTACCGAATTCAGGTCTCGCGGATGAGATCGGATTGCCGGGGCTGGTGATCTCGGCGGTGGTTCTGGTTGGGGTCATTCTATTGGCGCGCCGGATAAGATCCACATCAACCAGATAACCCTTATTTATTGATCAGACCCTGAAGACGTATTATTTCTTCAGGGTCTTTTTTTTATTAATCCGTTTTTGCACGAGCACGGCCCCGGTTATGACTACAGAGATGCCTGCCCATTGTGTCCCGGTCAATAGCTCGTCAAGTAATAGCCATCCCAAAATTGCCGTCCCGATGGGCGTCAGATTGAGCATCACGTTCATCTCAAAGGCTTGTAATTTTTGCAGTGCGTGATAGTACAGAACATATCCCAGGGCGGTGTTGACCACCGTTAAAACCAGAACCAGGCCCCAGGTCCGGAGAGAAGCGCTTGGAAAACCTTCGAAAGGAATCGCAATTGCTAAAAGCAGTCCGCCGCCTATCGCCAGAGGTAATGCTGTTAATGTTATTGTGTCGATCTTTGGATCTAAAGCTGCGATTCGGCTGAGAATTGCGAAGTACCCAAAACCCAGCACCGCCAGTGCATAAATCGCCAGGCCGATTGGATCCCCCGTCCCCAACCCGTAGGAGAAGAACAAAGCCATACCTGCCAGCACGAATAATATGCCTAACGCTTGCGTTCGATTAGGGATCTCCCGTAACCAGAAGATACCGACAATAACAATGAAAATGGTGATACTGCTCATTATAAAAGATACGGTTGTAGACGGTAGAAACCGCAAGGACCAAAACATCGCTCCGTTGCCTATTGTGTAAGCGCTAATGCCAAGCAAAGCCATACGGCGCCACTGGGCTCGGGAAAGCGAGAAGCTTTTGCGATTTAGGAAAGGCAGCAAACAAGCAAACCCGAGAAAATATCTCAGCCCGGCGATTGTAAGCGGGCCAAGTTCAGTGAGAGCCATTTTGACAAATACAAAAGATGAACCCCAGATTATGCTGACCAAAAGTGCTTCCAACAAAGCCAGAGCATGAGATGGCTGTTTGAACATTACACAATTGACTCAGCTACCTGCTTACCGTACTCCATTAGAGACTTCACCATTTCTAGACTGCGCCCCTCTGCGTACACGCGTAGTACCGGCTCTGTCCCAGAAGGCCGAATGAGCAACCATGAATCGTCGGCTAAGATGTACTTGACACCATCGCGAGAGGCTATCTCGGTTACTTTTTCTTCCCCAATCTTGGTTGGAGGTTTTTTTAAGAGTAAATCAGTCATTTCATCTTTCGCTACAGGATGGTTCAAACGCAGGTCGCTTCGTTCGTAAAAGGCAGGCCCCACCTCTTTGAGCAAATCATTGACCATCTCATGCAGAGATTTTTTTGCTGCGGTAATCATTTCTATTAAGAGTAAGCCCATCGCACATCCATCACCTTCCGGAATATGGCCTTTGAAGGAGATACCGCCTGATTCCTCCCCGCCAATCAACACATCTTCTTTCATCATGTAATCAGCGATATGATTGAAACCAACAGGTGTTTCGTACAATTTAAATCCATATCGTTCGGCTAATCGGTCAATCATGCGCGTAGTAGAAACGCTCCGTACAACTGCCCCACTCATCCCGCGCTCCTCTACCAGATACTTGAGCGATAAAGCCATGATCTTATGCGGATCAACGAAGTTGCCGCGCCCGTCCATTGCGCCGATGCGGTCGCCATCCCCATCGGTACTGATGCCGAAGTTGCCCATCCCTGAACTGATGGCTGTGGCTAGTGGACCCAAATATTTTGCAATTGGTTCTGGATGGATGCCGCCAAAACCTGGGTTCATCTCTCCCCGAATTTCAACAACTTCACAACCCGTACCCTTTAAAAATGCTTTGATAACTCCACGCCCAGAGCCATACATGGAATCGACAACCAGGTGCTCTGGATCGTCGGCAATAATATCCATATTGATCAACGTGCGTAAATGATCAAAATAGGCAGGCAAAGGATTGAATTTCTTAATCAATCCCTTCTTACGGGCTTTTTCGAAATCCATCAAATTTGGGCCGCGCGCGCGCTGTTCATTGTCGTTAATATAGACTTCCACACGGCGGCATTGTTCTGGTAGGGCTGAACCGCCAAAGGCGGCTTTGAGTTTTACCCCGTTGTAACGGGGTGCATTATGTGATGCTGTAATCATCACTGCTGCGATAGCGTTATGATGCTTAACAGCATAGGAAATAGCTGGTGTGGGCGCATCTGCTTGTGAAAGTAAGACGGAAAAGCCATTTGCAGATAATACGCGTGCGACTTCACCGGCATACCGATCAGAGAGGAAACGCGTATCGAACCCGATCACAATCTTATTTGGATCTGGGGCCTGACCGCCGTTGCCTGATTTATCCCAGTGTTCTGACGCAACTGCATCAGCAATTGCCTGCACAACCCTACGCAGATTGCTATAAGTGAATGTATCTGAAATTACGGCTCTCCAACCGTCGGTGCCAAAATGAATAGGCATAAAATCTCCCTGCTATGAAAGGTTTAAAATATTTCCTATGGGGTGGGGGTTGAGGTTACTGATGGTTCCCAATTTGGGACAGGGGTAGCCGTTTCCAGTACCGTCTGGATAATCCAACCCTCAACCCGAATGTCATTGGGTGTGATGAATACATGTATCCAAAAATTACCCCTATATTCCTGTGTTCCTGGCAATACCTGTACAATTGCCCCGTTATCGAGGGTAGCCAAGACGATGCCCCCTGGCTCTTTGCGAATATACGCTCCGCCACCCTGGCTTGATTTTATCAGAGCATATATCGGCGTAGGATCAGGAGCTATGGTACTTGTGCGTGTTTCAGTAACAGGCAATGTTATATCCAACGTCAAAGGCACAGGTGTAACTGTCTCATCATTTGTGTCAGGAGTTGACTCAGTCACGGTTGGACTCAGCACGTCTGAGGTTGCAGAGGCAGGCGCGGTTGAGGTTGCTGTCTCGCTTGGAAGAGGTTCTTCCGTCTGGCTAGCAGTTGGCAAGGCTGCTGATACGGGATTCGCTTCCAGGATCTGTGCCTTGGACGGATCAATAAGCACGAAGACGCTAAATATGATAACCAGAAATATGCCTGAGGCAAATAAATATCCAAATTTCGAAAGTGGACGGAAACGCAGGACAGCCAAGGTTGCCAGGCCAAAGACGGTCGCCACAGCCAAATGTACAACGAACACCAGCGCACCATGTGGCCAAAGATCGCCGACCCCATTCCCAACCCCAAATCCGCTGGCGCTAAGGGGTACAAATAAACCAAATGCGACAATTACACTGGGCAAAAAAGGTTTGCTTTCAGAACGTATGAAAGAAACTGTGAGCACGATCGCCCCTAGGGCCATAACGATCAAATTAGGCCACCACAAACGGCTGAGCCTGAAGGCGGCGTCAAAAGTGTGTGGCAAGAAGATCCGCGATGCGAATCCTGCCAGCATACCAGTTGCAAATATCAGTAAGGCGCTGATCAGTAGGCCGATGAATGTTTGCATGAAAAGCCGGGGTGTGCCAGTAATAATTGATAGCACCAAACCGACCCAGGGAATCATTAATGGAGCGAATAATATCCCGAGAAATAGTACGCCGTATGAATCAACGAAGAATCCAACGCCTAAGACTGCTCCACACAGAACAGAATAGATGAATAGCTCATATGATGGGTAAGCGCGCCTCGCGAGGGTTGCAATGACACCCGCCCGGCCTTCCGCATTCTTTGGTAAAAAATTGCGGCGAGCCCGCCGACGGCGGGCCCGTGCACTGATACGCGAGTCAGGAGGTGGCTCTAAAGGTGGGTCCATTTCGTTTGGGATGTTCATTCCCATGCGCCTAGGGACTTATGTACGATCATCGGGAATATTATAGTCCAAGTGTCCTGAATGGTCTAAGTGGGATTTATCATTTTTGAGGAATGTGTAATAATAAGAAAACAGCAATGAATAAAAGTCAATTAAAACCCACGAAATATTTGGACTTTTGGAGGGAATTTGGCGAGGTCAAGGCCACGGAGAATTCCCCACTATCGACCCATTCGACTATCGTGAAACGCTCATCTTCACGCGACGCGATGGGTTACCTTTAGCCTATGATCAGCGAACCTATAAACGGAATAAAGGGCAAATAGAGTTTGTGACATCCCACTGGGAAAATGGCTTCATCCGTATCCTTGAAAACGAAGAGTTAGAATTGGTCAACGCGCAAAGCGGTGGACGCGCCGAAATACTAATTGGTCATATAGAAAAATTAAACTCACTGATAAGGATGAGTTTTGTAAGTAAGGCATTATTAAACGATAAACAAGTGGTTTCTACTGCCCGCACATTCGAACTCAAAGGGGATACTCTGCATTGTGAAATGAAAATGGCTACAACCAAAATCGATCGACTAATGCAACATCTAACCAGCACGCTGCAAAAAGTAGCACCTTATGGGATTAGAAAGCAATGAGCAAACAAAATAATGTTATGAAGAAGAATTCCCCTTTAACCCCCCGTACCAGGCCAGCTCGAGGTTGCCTACTTTTCATCATTGGGTTGCCCTTGATCTACTATGGCATCTTTTTTGCCTTCCGTGGTCCTCTTCCTTCTAACCCACAGCTTTTGGCACATCGAGGCGGGCCTGCCCATGCCCCGGAGAATACGATCGCGGCCTTTCAAAATGCCATTGAAAGCGGCGCTGATTGGATCGAGATGGATGTGCAGCAGACCAAAGATGGAGTGTTGGTTGTGATCCACGATGAGACCGTCAACCGTACCACGGATGGCACAGGGCGAGTGGAAGATTTAACATTGGAACAAATCCGTGCACTGGATGCAGGCGATGGCGAGCTGGTCCCCACCTTTGAAGAAGTAATCCTTTTGGCTCGAGAATCCGGTGTGCTGATTCTGCCCGAAGCCAAATCACCCCATTTATATCCCGAAATTGAAAAGAATATGGTTGAAACTCTCATAGCGAATGATTATGAGCAAAAAGCGATGATCCAGTCGTTTGAGCATGATTCATTGGAGATAGTCCAGAAGATCAATGCCGATATAAATGTGTGTCCATTGTATGGATTGGGAACCCTAAGTTTAAGCGATCCTCAGCTCGGTGAGGCGAAAACCTTGTGTCCTATGGCAGAGATGATCGTGTTGAACCCTTGGATGATCCGGCAAGCGCATACGGATAACAGGCAAGTGTTTGTGTGGTTTGGGGTTATCGAACATCCCATCGCCATGCGATTTATGCTGGCATTGGGTGCGGACGGTCTGATCGTCGATGATCCGGGGGCCTTAGCAGAAATTTTAGACCGCTAGAATCCTGAGCATGTAAGACTTTATGGATTTATGACCTGCTCCTGCGGGACCGTTCCGACCAGTTTGGGGTAAGACGGTTGGATTACGTTTAGGTTCTAAAATTTGAATGTAGTACTTGTAAAATGTTGAGCGGTAGCCCCTCCAGGGATGATACAGGTTCAGGTCTCGCTGCGAAGCGAGTATCTCATCCTGAGAATGGGTCGTCGATAGGTTAGCCGCCAAATAAGAACCTTAGGATTACCCCGCCCGGATCCTCCTTGAGGATGATATAGAAGGCCATAGAGCCTAGAATCCCGTGAACAATCCCAACAGCCCACAGGTTGGGATTTCGACGATAGACTAGGGTCAGGAAAATACCGGCAACGAGCGTCAAGGCCACCAAATCGAGCCGAGGCAGGTGCGCGACGCCAAACATGAGCGAGGCTACTACAGCGATCACAAGTGGCTTGGAGCTTAGTGCTGTTAAGTTGCGCCCGATCAGATTCTGAAGCGCAAACTGTTGTGCAATCCCCCAGATGGGATAGAGCGCAATGGTGAACCAGAAGGAGCGCGGGAGATTCAAAGAATTATTGGCCACCCCAAAACCTATGACCACAATCACACTAACGATCACGAAGGGTAGGTGGGCGCGCAGCGCCGGCCAAAAGTTGTCCCGCCGCATGCCCCAAGCTCGGAGCACGCCTTTGCTTCTCATGCCTCGCCACACGAGATAGGCAATAAAAGCAATCGACACGATCCCATTAAAGTAGATAGCTGTAGACTCAGATACCAGCGTCTCCAGAAGAACATGGAGCAGACCGGCGAGGATGACAGCTATCAGCTCCGGATAGCAAGGTCGGCTGGCGTACTCTTTCGAATTGGTCGTCAATTTTTGCATTTGTTCATATGTCCTTAATTTGGAAGTGGGATGGGGTGATCCCTGAAAGGCCGTCCGCCCCGCGAGGGCGTCGGCCCGCCGTTCGTCACGAGCAACGAAGATCCAGTCAAGCTGGACGAAACGGTGCTACGCGAAGACGGGGGAGAAGAATCTTCCCGCGTTATGCGCGGGACGTGTGCCCCGCAAGGGGTAGACTCTTCACTTCGTTCACACCGTCCTCCCGTAGGATGCCGGGACGGTGCGGTATCCTTCGGGAGAGTGACATAAATATTATGTCTGCCGCTTTTGGCACTCCCTTAATTCGTTGGTGGACTCAATTATGCGATCTTATGATCTTGCAGATGTTCGATAACATCCAGGGACAGCCAATCGTGAATATCCTTGTTCATGAGTGCAGACTCCGGAAGTTGGGTAGCCAGATCCAGCATGGCCAAGCGTACTTTTTCATAATATAGCAACAAATCCTGTTCACTCCAAGATTGATATTTTTCAACCAATTCCTGGTTGAAGGTGTCTGTGTCGCGCTCTTCCCAAGGGAAACTCGGGTCATCCACAATGATATTGATTATCCAAAGACTTTCCTCCCACCAACCAATGATATGTGCCAGCAGATCCCGGAAGCGTTCAAAGCCTTCTTCTTTCAGGAACGTGGCTTGAGCTGTAGGTGAGAGTGCATTAAATTTATTGATATATTCGCCCCAGCCCTGCTCAAGATCTTGCCTGACTTGCCTCAAGGTAATCTTTGGCATATCAGCCTCTTTTAACTGTATTAATAAAATCAGCAAACAGCCCATACGCAGTCGGAATTGGCCCCGCTACCATCCCTTCGCGTTCAGACTCAATGATCGAATAATCCCCCAAAACATCCGTGCGGAAGGCCACCCCAGTGGTTGAATCTTGCATGCCATACAATGGGGATGACATAGGAACAAGTTCCGGTTTGACGCTGGCTTTTACTGTATCTCCAATTTTTTCCGCTGCGCAGACGAGTTTCCAACGCTTCTTACTCGCTTTGGCCTGCTCGATCATCCCGGGCGTTATCTCCCTTATCCCTTTTCTGTCCACCTGCTGAGGCGAGAGGGGGGTATCCATCAAAACGGTCACCAATGCTGCAACCTTGATGGCTGCGTCCCAGCCATCCACATCTGCAGACGGGTCGGTTTCTGCCACGCCGATGCTCTGACAATATTTTACTGCTTCGTCGAATGTCTCACCGCGCTCCATCCGCGAAAGGATGATATTGGTGGTGGAATTCAAAATACCCTGAAAAGAGATTAGGTCTGCAGCGGGCATGTTCTCACGGAACACGGAAAAGAGCGGCGCGCCGCCCAACACGGTAGATTCGAAAAGGAATTTGCGATCCTTCGACTCTGCCAAACTGGTCAGCTCACGATAGCCGTGTACCACAGTGCCTTTGTTGGCGGTCGAAACGGACATGCCCAATTCCAGCGCCGCGCGGACATGCTCAATAGCTGGCTGGCCGGTCTTATGGTCCACAGGCGAATTTTCAAACATGAAATCGGCCTGCGATTTCTGGATGACTTCGATTGAATTGGAAACCGGCTGCGCAGAAAATTGATCCAGCGAAGCGCCTGCTTCGATAGCCTCTATGCAATCAAGCAACTTAAGGCCCTCAGGGTTGACTGCAAAGCCGTGAGTGCCGGTTGCGATACCCGTTGCTGAAAAGGTGAGCCCATATTTTGATTTTAATTCAGCTTGTTTTCGTAGCAACAAACGGGCCAACGCACGCGCGACATTGCCGAAACCGATAAATGCAAGTTTGTACTCCATGATTCTCCTGTGCTCCTGTTTTCTAGCCATCGCAAGGTTGCCTACAACGGCGGATATGGAAATGCGCGCCGATCTTCAGGTAATTTGGGAAAGGTGCCAGATGACATTATTCCTTCTGCGCGAGTGAGCAGTGCCTTGATCTCGTTGGGGCTGAGATAAGGTTGTAGATCAGCCAGCAGGTTTTGGTCGCTGGAAAGCTGCGCGAGGGGCTTAAGGTATTCGTCCGGGATTTGAGCCCCGGCATAATCCCAAATGACTGTCCGCAACTTTTCTTCTTCGTGGAAACTAAGCCCGTGATCGATCAGCCAAAGTTTGTCTGTGTCTTTTTCAATGATAATGTGACTGCCTTTACGGTCGGCGTTGTTGCATAGCAGGTCGAATAACACCACAGGCTGTAAACGGGCCTTGTCTTCTTCGCTGAAGTTGAAGAAATGATAATTGGGATCGTACTCGATAAATTGTTGAATGGAACCAGGCCCATGCGGGCCATTATTCCGAAGCGTTGTATAAGGGACAAAATACCAGCCGAGTGCCTCGCTGACCAGGTAGGCTGCCACTTCACGGTGGGCAAGGGATTGGTCCGGAAAATCCCACAGCGGCTTTTCGCCTTTGGAGGGTTTATACACGGCTTGCACAGCATAGCCTTCGTAGGTGACGGTGACCAAAAATGTGTGGTTGCTGCCGAGCATAAACCGACCTTTCAGCCCAAGTTCACCCTTTTGCAATGCGGTTTGCAGATCAGATTTGGTTAGCGACATAAGATGAATGTAGGTTGTAGCTTTCTCGTCCTGTTCAATCAAGCTCTACCCCAAATCTTTCGTTAGGAACCGGAATTAAATAACTGTCCCATTTCAAAACTAGATAGTAGAGCTGGTTGAGCGTTGTCCTGAGTTTATCGAAGGGTAGAATGACAGCTTTATCGTCATTCGTATCGCCTGTCCTTTAGGGAAACCAAACGGGTTGACAAAAGTGTCATTTTCTCATAAATCGCTTCGATTTCCCTGGCCCGTTCGGGCACAGGACGGGCGATACGCTGCGGCACAGCATTTTCGTGCCGCAGCTACTCAATCTCCGCTATAACAATACTGTAAACGGACAAGTTATTTAATTTTCATTCCTACGCATCATCGAAACAAAAGTCCCAGAGCGCTATTTTGCTCTGGGCTTTAAATATTTAGCAATCAATTACGAGTGAAAATTCACTCTACATGGGCCAAATCGTTATTAAAGCCGGCCACATCTACCACCGGGTAATAGGG
>JASJYH010000060.1 GCA_030123675.1 Anaerolineae bacterium
ATTCAGCCATCTCCTCTTCATTTAGGACTTCACGAATTGTCTCCTCGTCTCTCCAATCCCGGCGCCAGACTTGATAGGCTTTCGACAACTTGCGTGCTGATTGTGGTTCTGCCAAGAAGGAGATCAAATTAGCGATCGATCCCGCTGTGGCACGGGTAGTATGGGTGCTGCTCAATAACTCGAGGGTTTCCAGTCCCTTCTTTTTAAGCGCATTGATCACATCCACGCCGCGCGTATTGCGCGGCACCAAAACAGCGACGGTTTTGTCAGTATTCTCGGGCAGCCAGCGCGCAAGAGAATCGATCACGGCTTTCAGTTCTTCCTCAGGGGTAAATTTTTCCCCTACTATATGAATGGCTTCGGAATCATCGGGTGGATTGGGCTGTGGATCGTCTTTTTCGGTAGGGCGGATTTCAGGCGGCGCCAGCGCATCTCGGAGGTCTTCTGCAGGATGTTCGCTCATGACCCATTCTATAAGATAGTTGGCAAGCTTGATGATCGACGGTTGTGAGCGGCCAGAGACAGGCAACTGCTGCTGGAACTCGGCTTCGTTTTCTATGAATTCACGAAGATATTTTGGGTTGGCGGTTGTAAAGGTTTCAAAAATAGCCTGATTCGGATCGCCCACCCGGACCCAATTGCCATCCTCACCCGCAAGGGTGCGCAAGATTTGCTCCTGCAACAGGCTTGAATCCTGAGCTTCGTCTTCAAGGATGTACGGGAAGCGGTAACGCAGACGTTCCAGGTATTCTTCGTCTGCTTCGAGCAGGTCGACTGCCAAGCGGATCAGGTCGTCGAAATCGACAGCCCCACGATAGGTCAGGGCCCGCTGATAATCGGAATAGATCGCAAGACCCATCTCGGCCAGGGGAAGGGTAGCCGGCTGACGGTCGAGCTGGAGCCGCAGGGATTCCGGAGTCTGACGTTTGTTTTTGGCGGAACTTATAAAGCCCAGTGCCAGCGAGTTTAGTAGGTCTGGTAAATGCTGGCGGCGGACCCAATCTCGTTTTTTTTCATCCAGCCCAGGGTCTAGAAAATCATCTAACAAATATGGGTTGGCGTTGAGCCAGGCGTTGGTGGCTTCCTTGCGAATGAAGGCCGCTTCGCGCTCGTCAATAATGCTAAAACGCGTTTCTAGGCCGACCAGCGCTGGTCTTTCTCGAACAATCTCATGCGCCAATCCATGCAATGTACGGATGCGATAGCCCAGGTGCGGTAGCAAGCCCCGCGCCTGCACAAAGCCGCTAATCCGAGCTGAAAAATTATCGACGGCCGAGTTAACCAGGGTGACGACCAAAACCTCCTGGTCTGAGTCAAGCTTGCCATCCGAGATCAGTTGGGCAGCCAACGCGGAGAGTATATACGTTTTGCCTGAGCCTGGAACAGCAGCAATACCCAGCTTGCCACCACTGTATTCAAGGATGGTTTTCTGATCAGGGCGAGGGGTGAAATCACTCATTGGTTTTGAAGCACATTTTTTTGGACCGCTACCTTGCAAAGAGCACTAAGGTTTATTTATTTTCTTCGCGACCCGTATAATATGCGGTAGATATTTATTTTGAACCAAATATTTTAGAACCGCTAAGCACGCGAAGAGCGCGAAGTTAAAATTTGTTAGGTTTCCGGAATGGTCGTGACGGTTCAACCATTCCATTAGCAATTCGTTTGATTCCGTTCTTGATCAAATTTACATTCCAATTGATCAAGAAGCCGAGCCGGCAATCTTTGAGTTTTAAATAAGTAATCATTTGTGCCATGTGAATTGGATGGATCGTTTCAACAGCTTTATTTTCAATGATGATCAAATCATCCACAAGCATGTCAATTCTGTAACCTGCATCAATCTTTTGCCCATCATAAACGATAGGTAAGAAAACTTCGGTCATAACTTTTCTGCCACGTTTGCGTAACTCAAAAGCATGGCATTGTTGATAAGCAGATTCGAGCAATCCCGGTCCAAATTCTTTGTGAACCTTGAAAGCAGCGTCAACAATATCTCTGGCAACCTGTTCAATTTCTCGAGTCATAATCATATCCACTTCTATTTTGAATTGTGAAGAATACACTGTACTAATTGTTCTTCTTAGCGGCCTTCGCGCTCTTTGCGGTTTACCTTTAAACAATAATCTCTTATTTAATTGGCTTCCTCAATAAATAATACTCCAACCAAGGCTTAAGATCACTCAAATAGGGCGTGTCTTTTTCAGCTTCTAAAATATCATCTTGATCGGCATAGCGACCGGATAAGGCGGATGCAGTGGAAGGGTAAGATGGCAATCCATCTGTAAATACCTGATTTACCAAATTCCTGTAATCAGCAGAAACTTCGTCCATGTACGCTCTGTTGTAAGAAATTGGGGCATTGCTAGCAATCACTAGTTCATTAAAATATTGATCTGCAAATGGAAATACACGAACGATGGTATGGGGCACGATCCGATCTTCCCGCATCCAGGCACACAAGACCCCGCCGGGATTTAAGTGATCCAAATAAATGCCCAAGGCTTCTTCGGAATATAAATTATTATGACCAGCTGTATGTTCGCGTAATGGATCGATGGTGATCAGATCGAATTTTTCGTCCGGAAAGGCGTTCAAATATCGGCGGCCATCGTCCACGGTATATGAGACTCGTGGATCGTCAAGCGTAACACGGACGGATTCCAGATGTTCGCTCAAGAAGGGTGCGATGTCACCCAGCAGCTCGACCACCACTATTTCGTCAATACTGGGGATGCTGGTAAAAAACAAGGTTGTATAACCGCCACCAAAGCCGATCACCAGGACTCTTTTGGGTTGTGTGGCACCCGCGCAGGCCAAAGCCCGCGTTTCATAGATTCCCTTTGGGGGAAAGAAACTGTTGACTTCACCACCGATCCAGAACAAACCGGTGTTCCTGTCAGTTCCAGGCACATAGGTAAGGGCCAAGAGGCTGTCGCCCGATTCGGAAATGATTGCTTCCTGATCCATGCCTTTCTCATATAAACGGGTATAAAATTGCCCTTTTCCGGGTGTCAACAGCAAGCCGACCAGCAGAACAAAACCTATTCCATAAATTTGCCGTATGCCCAATTTGTCGGTTTGATTGCTCTTCCTGGTCGAAAAATAATAAACTGCGAATAAAACTGTCAATAACGATAGCAATTTCAAGGTCCATTCTGAGCCGAGAACGGGTAACAAAACAAAGCCAATCAGCATGGTCCCAAAAACCGAGCCGATGATGTTGGCCAAGTGAATATCACCCACACGCCTACCTGCCAAGTCTGGATTGTTAATCGCAATCCGATCTAAAACAGGCAGTCCCCCACCGAGCACGAGACTGGCGGGAAGAACCAGCACCAATATTGGCAGAAAATATTTCCCCAAATTGGATAACAGCAGGCGTCTTGATAGCAATAACTCACCTTGTATCTTGACGAACGGCAAGGCCGGGTTTTGGGTCTCAAAGAAATTTTGGATCCAGGGAGGCTTATATTCCAGCGACCACCAAAAGACCAGCAATGTAAGGGTTGCCAGGGCTGCTCCACCTAATTCGATCTTACAAAATAACAAAACAGGATTTTTTGATTTATCCGCCTTTTTGCCAAATATATAGCCGCCGAGGGCAAGTCCGACCAAAAATATAAATAAGATCGACGGAAAAGCGTAGGCCGTGTTTTTGTTGACTATGAATAGTATCCGAATCCAAAGTATTTCGAATCCTAGACCAATAAATCCAACCAAAAATGAGAAGAGCAAAATGGTTTTATAGCCCCACTGAATAGGCACCACCCTTGGATTTGGATCACTGTCTACGATATTAGATTCTCGGTCCTGCCAGCGAGCGAGGATAATCGCAAATAAGCCAACAAGGGCATTCAAGGTAACTGCAAAATAAATGGTTCCATCAAAACCGTAATTTCCGATCAACACAAACCCTGCCAGTAGGGCTCCGAAGGCTGCGCCCAAGGTGTTGATCCCATATAAGATCCCGATCACAGTTCCCGAGGATTCAACCTTATGAACAAATGATTGCGTCAGCAATGGAAGTGTCATACCCATCAGAAAGGTCGGAATAAGCAATATTCCGAAGCTGATCAGAAAGACCAACCCGTATGAACTGCCGGCTGTTTGTTGACCGATTGAGAATATCAGCGGTTGGCTGATGAGACCAAAGGCAGCAATTCCCAACTCGAGGGCGCCATACAGATGGAGTGTGCTCTTTACATTACGAGCCAGACGACCCCCTACTAGTGAACCTAGTCCCAGGCCTGCCAGGAATGCACTGACAATTAAGGTGATCGAAACAAGGCTGACACCAAAAAACAAGCCTAGCAATCGCTCCCATACGATCTGATAGATCAAGCCGGCGGCACCCGAAACCAGGAACAAACTGGCAAACAGGAATAGGTTTATCGAGGGTTGTTTACGCATAGAAATTGATTAAGAAGCTCCTTGTAATATTTTTTGGAAGGCTTTTAACAAGTCCCCGCGCTGCTCGTATCCGCTTTCGCCCAACTCACTCATGCCCAAATACAGCCGTTGTTTACAGCGCCTGAGCAAGCCTGTAACAAGGCGGGCCAATGATATCCGGCCTTGTTCGACTTCATCAGAATCTGTCCAAAGCCGGCCCGCTTCCCAGCCGCGGGCCAATACGTACGGATGCGTTATTGGCTGTGCCAGGCGTTCATACCAGCCACTAGAGCCTGCATCAAGCCAAAACTGGACCGTCACGGGTTTGTTCATCATCAGGTATGTATATGCAGGCGCAACCAAAATAGCCTCTTCATTTTCGGTCTGCCATGATTCAAGATACTGCGCAGCAAGTACACCCTCATTTAGCATGGCAATGTATTCTTTGCCGATGTTGAAATCCGGGGTGTCCTTTTTGACAAAAGAGGGTTCCATTGCCATTCTGAATTTTTTGATGGACTCAATCAAATTAGCGGCTACACGCACGGAATCAATATTGGAATGGAATCCAAAACCTGGTTGGGATAAGACTTCTCCAAATAATTTACGCAAGAAATGGTCAAGTGGCAGCGCATCGGACTCACGATAGGCTTGCAACCATTCCCTCAGGGTGCTATACCGGTTCCCAAAGGAATAGGTGATCCGTTCTTGTACATCCGGTTTAATGCCATCAAAGGGAGCCAGTGAAAAGTCACGTTGACGATAAATAATCTCGGTTAACAATTGCGCTCGAACCAGGTCCAGACCTTCTATGCTATGCATCAAGGCATACCCAACATCGAATTTTGGCGGGCGGATGTTCCAATGGGGATGCGCTAGGGCAGCCAAGGTTAACAAGGCCTGGCTGGCAGGTTCATCACGCAAGGATCGGGAAGGCCGATGTGACCGCCAGGGGATTTTAAGCACATCCAAACGGTGGGTCAAGGAGAAACGCAGGGCATCAGAAAGGTAAGGAGCGAGGATTACAATTTCGGAGGGTGCCAGGCCTTCGTTGAGCAATGTAGCGGTTTCTTGCGTGATGGCATCTAAAAGTTCTGGGTAAAAACGAGTTTGGACAAAGGACAAGGGATCTTGGGATTCTCCAGCCCCAATCCCATCAAAAGAAAGTAAATCTGGATTTTGAGAAGAGTCGGGCAGAATCGCGTCTTCAAGCGCAAGAACGAGATTCCCAATTCCCTCTGAAACTACAAAACTATCCTGCATCACAATTTGCTCATCGCACAACTCGCGCAGGGCCCAGCCCACTTGCGGGTCTGCGCCTAGAAAGCGACGGTAGCCGGCCCCTTCGTCGTAAATGAGCAGAGCCGAATTGAGGAAGGGCAGCCACTCGCGGACTAGGTCATGCCCGCGTGGGGAATCCTCTTCCAGATTGTCATATATCAAATGACGATAGGTGCGGGTCAAATAATCTCGAACGTGATCTTCTGACCACAAGCTATTCCAGAAGACATCCATTTGTAATGAAAAATCCAGCAAATTATGGTCGAGGCAATATTGCCTGAAACGTAGGGCGCAATCTTGGGCATCAGAATAGACCCGCCGTTGGCCAGGATCGCCGAACCAGGCTGAATCCAGCCGGGTGCCGATCTCGTCAACTGGAAATCCAATCACCGCAGATTTATTCATATTATCGATAATTTGGCTGTAAAGGCGATTTCGGTCAATTGTGACAGAATCAAAATAACCCTCATCCAAAAGGGGGCGCACAATATACGCCATGTAATATTGTGCGGTCTCTAGTGTGAGAAAGACGGGGGGCCTATCGGGGTGGGCGAACCCCGCAGCTTCAGATGCCAATGGCCAGAATAAATCCAGCATGCGGCGAGCAAGACCGCCCACAGTAGCAAGTGTCACTTCACCCCCGGCAGCTGTTTCTGGTCCACGTAAGGAAGCGATATAAGGTTCTTGTAATGTCCGTTGAGGGGTTAAGACCAGAATCGAATCCGCCTGAATGCCCTCCTTGAGCAGAAATTTCATGCGCTCAACCCCTACAGTCGTCTTTCCGCTCCCGGCTGAACCGGAGAGAAAGATTTTTGCATCCAGGGGATTTCTTGCTATTTTAAGTTGGGCAGCGTTAGGATTGGCCATGTACCAAGATTAGCGGAGGCATGCCCCTTTGTCAATGGGTTAATGAAACAATATCGAAGGGCATCGTTCAATAAATATGCCTAGACAATGTGTATAGTTTTTTGAGGAAATCTAGTGCCGAAAATGGCGCACCCCTGTAAATACCATCGCAATATCTTTCTCATTACAAGCCTGAATTGACTGTTCATCACGGACCGAACCACCGGGTTGGATTATGGCTGTAATCCCATATTTGGCAGCTTCAGTCACTGAATCTGGAAATGGGAAGAAGGCATCTGAAGCCATTACCGATCCTTTCGATTTTCCGCTTGCTCGTTCGGCGGCGATTTTAACACAATCTATGCGGTTGGGCTGCCCCCCCCCGATTCCGACAGTGGCCTCACCTTTCGCGAACACGATCGCATTTGATTTCACATGCTGACAAGCCTTCCAGGCGAACATCAAGGATTGCCATTCTGATTTGGTCGGATGACGATCTGTGACCACTTTATACTCCGTCTCATCTGGATCACCTACATCCAGAGATTGATATAACATACCCCTGACTACCGATCTCAACTCATATAGCGGCGTCACAGTTTTATCTGGCATCTCCAGCAAACGTAAGTTTTTCTTTTTTGAAAGAATTTCCAATGCAGCAGGGCTAAATTCAGGCGAAACAATGCATTCAACAAACAGGTCTCCCACCAACTGGGCAACCCCGGCCTCAAATGGCTGGTTGACCGCGATCACACTACCGAAGGCCGATACCGGGTCGGATTCTAAGGCTGGGGGATAGGCATCTGCCAGAGAATTCCCGGAAGCAACTCCACAGGGAGAAAGATGCTTGATGAACACCACCGTCGGTCGTTCGAAGGACAACGCCGTGCGCCAGGCTGCGTCCAAATCCAGGATATTGTTGTAGGAGACTGGCTTGCCTTGAAGCAATTTGCCACCCATGGGGCCAGACTCAGGAGCATATCCATAAATTTTGGCTTCCTGATGCCAGTTTTCCCCATAGCGTAGGGTCTGCTGCGGATATAGCCTTAAGTCAATGGTTTCAGCCTCGGCCAAGTATGCACTGATAGCTGCATCATAGGCGGCCGTGTGTGCAAAGCCTTTGTTGGCAAATGATCTACGAGTTTTCGCAGACAGTTCCTTAGCTTGTTGTAATTCGGACAACACCGAATCGTAATCTTTGGGGTCGGTCAGCACCGCCACCCGCTCAAAATTCTTTGCAGCTGCGCGGATCAAAGTCACACCGCCAATATCTATATTCTCGATGGCGTCTTCAAACCTGACATTTTCCTTTTCAACCGTTTGCTGAAAGGGATACAAGTTGCAGACAACCAGGTCGATGTACTCTGCCTTAACCTTTTTGAGATCAGCGGCGTCTTGATCTGTTGCGCGGGCTAAAATCCCACCCGAAACTGCGGGATGCAGGGTTTTGACGCGGCCTCCCAAAATTTCAGGAGAACCTGTGTATTCGGCTACATCTGTAACAGGTAAGTCCGCCTCGCGCAAAGCCTGGGCAGTTCCCCCGGAGGCCAAAAATTTCCAGCCTAGCGAGTTTAAACCCTTGGCGAAAGGAATTAATCCGGTTTTGTCAGATACAGAAAATAATGCAATTGGCATGCAGGTAACTCCTTAAAGGTGGGATTATTGCTCGTTTAAAATTGGAAAGAGTGCCAAACTCTTTTGGTTATTAATGTACGGATTGGATAAATTCTATTGAGTCGCAATTGAATTTTTTGCTAAGGCAGCAGCGATCCCTTTGATCAGTAAGCGATGTTCCACGGCATGGATACGTTCTTCCAGATTTTCCAGACTGTCTTGCGGGTAAATAGGCACAATTTCCTTAGCGATTACCGGTCCGTTATCTACGCCCTCATCGGGCACAAAATGGACCATCACACCGGTATGTTCAATTTCATCGCGTTGGATAGCCTTGTATGCGCGCTGGATTGCGTGCGTCCCGGGGAATGTGCCCGGTAAGGCAGGGTGCAGATTGATTACACGCATTGGAAAATGGCTTAAAAATGACATTGTTAGGATGCGCATCCAACCCCCAAGGACAATTAAATCTGGGTTGTAACTGGCCACTATTTCTGCCAAGTCGGTGTCGTACTCTTGGCGGGATTGACCAACCCCTTTGTATGGCTTCCAGGCATGGTAGATCGCAGGAACGGAATGCTGTTTTGCTCGTACCAATGCGTAGGCAGCCTTGTGATCACTGATTACGGCCACGACTTGCGCAGGTAGCTCACCGGTCTCGCAGGCGTTCAAGACCGCCTGCAGGTTGCTCCCGTTACCCGAAGCCAAAAATACCAAACGATTCGTCAAACTATTTCCACAGCCGAACCCAAAATTACTTCTCCGATCAGCCAGGTTTCTTCAGAAATCATTGCTTGGAACGAATCAATTTGGGCAGGTGCCACGACGGCTACCATGCCTATGCCCATATTGAACACCTTGTACATCTCCAATTGATCGACATCGCCCCGAGACTGAATTAATTTGAAAAGTGGAGGCACAGCCCAACTATCTTTGCGAAGGATGGCGCCACAACCTTTTGGTAAAACCCGTTGTAAATTATCGAAGAATCCACCGCCGGTAATGTGTGCAAATCCTTTTGGGATTCCTGCGTCTAAAACTTTGCTAAGCACAGGGAGATAATTCCGGTGAGGAGCTAGCAGGGCATCTGCTAGGGTACTATCCAATTCATCAAAACCCTTATTTAAGGGAATGTCTGCGAAAACCCGGCGGATCAGTGAATAGCCATTGGTATGCGGTCCCGAGGAGGCCAACCCAACCAAAATATCACCAGGGGTTATTGTTTTTTTGGGTAACAGGGACGAACGATCTACGACTCCGACAATGGTACCTGCCACATCAAATTGGTTTTCATGGTAAACGCCAGGCATTTCCGCAGTTTCCCCGCCCAATAATGCACAGTCCGATTCTTTACAGGCCTGGGCCATGCCACGTACCACCTCAACAACGATCTCAGGCACCAGCTTGCTACTGGCAAAGTAGTCCAAAAAGAACAGCGGCCGCGCGCCCTGCACCAAAATATCATTTATGCAGTGATTGACAATGTCTTGACCGACAACAGTGTAACGGCCTGCCTGTGCCGCCAGCATCACCTTGGTTCCGACCCCGTCTGTTGAGGAGACCAAGATTGGATTCTGCATGGATTTGAGGGCTTCAGCTGAGTATAGGCCTCCAAATGCACCGATTTCCGAGAGCACTTCAGGTCCATGCGTAGCGGCTACTGCTGCTTTCAGCATTCCCACTGTGCGATTGCCGGCTTCAATATCAACTCCGGCTTTATCGTAGGAGGCGGTTCTGTTTGTCTCTTCTAAACTCATCATTAAAATCCTGGGTAAATCTTCTAAGAAATCCCTTTAGCGATATCCTGTCGATACTGCATGCCCTCAAATTTAACTTTTCCCACAGCCTGATAAGCCAATCCACGCGCTACGGATAAGGTGGATCCAGTTGAACTGATACCCAGAACTCGGCCACCATTGGTGACGAGCGAGCCATTTTGGGAGGCTGTGCCGGCATGGAAAGGCACCACCCCCTCAGGAAGATTCTCCAACCCGGAGATCGCGTGCCCCATTGTAGATGAGTTGGGATAATTTTTGGAAGCCAGTACCACACATACGGCAGCAGAATCTTTCCAACGAATCGATTTGCTGACATCGGCCAGGCGTGCTTGTGCACAGGCCAGGAATATTTCCAGGATATCGCTATCCAGCAAGGGTAAGATCACTTGCGTTTCCGGATCACCAAATCGGCAATTGAATTCCAAATTCTTGGGGCCATTTTCAGTCAAGATTAACCCGGCATAGATCGTTCCAATGAAAGCCATACTTTCGGCGCGGAGACCATCGATCGTCGGTTGGAGCACGTGCTTAACAACCCAATCGACAAATTCTGGAGGCGCGATTGGCGAGGGAGAAAACACACCCATCCCACCGGTATTAGGGCCAAGATCGCCGTCCAGCAAGCGCTTGTGATCTTGTGCCGGGGGCATAGGGACAATGGTTTTTCCATCTGTAAATGCCAGTATTGAAACCTCAGGACCAACCAATCGTTCTTCGATTATCACTTCAGATCCGGCCTTCCCGAAGCTCTTTTCGATCATGATCTTCTTCAAGGCAATTTCCGCCTCTTGGGTTGTTTCCGGTAGAATAACCCCTTTTCCGGCGGCTAGCCCGGAGGCTTTGATGACCGGGATTGTGCCTTCATCAAAGGCAAATTGCCTTATATAAGAAAGAGCTGATTCGAAATCCGTGAATGCTTGATATTTGGCGGTTGGAATATCATGCCGGAGCATAAAATCTTTAGCAAAGGCTTTCGATGACTCCAACTGGGCCGCCTTTTGAGAGGGTCCATACACTGCGACGCCAGCCTCACGTAGAACATCCCCAAGCCCTGCGGCCAAGGGCCCTTCGGGACCGATGACAACCAGGTCGATATTTAGTTTTCGTGCCTGTTCAACAACGGATTGTAGATTTTCTGGGTTCGCCTCAACATTAATTCCTACGACAGCAGTCCCAGGATTACCGGGCAACGTATAAAGTTGAGTCAGTTGAGGAGATTGGGCAATCTTCCAAGCTAGGCTATGTTCGCGCCCGCCTGAGCCGATTAATAAGACCTTCATCTTGCAACCTCAGGAATCAAGGTTTATGACTTCCAGCGCATCCTTGCTTATTAAATTATTTACCGGGAAGGGATATTTTCCAGTAAAACAAGCGTTGCAATAACCACTCTGGCTATCGATGGCCGCCATCATGCCCTCCAGGGAAAGATAATGCAGGCTATCCACCTGAAGTTGATCGCGTATTTCTTCCACACTTAGGTTATGACCGATCAACTCTTCATAAGTAGCCATGTCCACACCCATAAAACACGGGTGAGTAATCGGTGGGCAGGTAATTCTCATATGGATCTCGCGAGCGCCGGCTTCACGCAGCATAGCCACCAAGTGCCGGGAGGTTGTGCCTCGTACAATCGAGTCATCGATTAACACAACACGTTTGCCCTCCAACACACTTGGAATGGGATTGAATTTAAGGTAAACGCCTTGATTGCGCATATCTTGTGACGGCTGGATAAAAGTGCGCCCGATGTAGCGGTTCTTGATCAACCCGACTTCGTAAGAAATGCCACTTTCCCTTGAGTAACCAATCGCTGCTGGTATCGATGAATCCGGCACAGGCACGACCAAATCCGCATCCACACTAGCTTCTAATACCAATTGGCGCCCAAGGCGCACCCGCACATCGTGGACAACCTTGCCATCCCAAATGCTGTCGGGCCGGGAGAAATACACATGTTCGAATGTACATAGTGCTGAGGGATTTTTTGGAGTTAACGCTTGCCGAACAATTAGTGCTGATTCATGGATATGAACAACCTCCCCTGGGCGGATCTCACGGATCGCGTCACAACCAACCGTTTCAAGTGCTCCCGTTTCAGAGGCCACCGCATGCCCTTTTAGGGGTAGCTGACCAACGGTTAGCGGTCGCAATCCCCAAGGGTCGCGGGCTGCATAAACCCCATTTCGAGTCAACAGGACGAGAGAATATGCACCCTCCCAGCGCTTCATACAATGGCTGATGCGATCAAGCCAACCTTCGCCGGGAGCTCCAGACACCATCAAGGCCATTACTTCGCTATCGGATGAGGAGCTCAGCCCGACACCCCGTTCGAAAAGCTCCCCCCGCAATTCCTTTGCGTTGACCAGATTTCCGTTATGGGCCAAAGCAATCGGACCATGCAGTGTCTCAACTTGGAAAGGCTGGGTATTGCGCAACACTGAAGATCCAGTTGTGCTATAACGGGTATGCCCAATTGCAAACTGGCCTTTCAACTTTCCAATTGAATCTTCATCGAAGACCTGGCTGACCAACCCCATTTCCTTGTGCATACTCATATGTTGCCCATCACTGACTGCGATTCCGGCAGCTTCTTGCCCGCGGTGCTGAAGTGTGTAGAGCCCAAAATAAGTCAGGCGGGCTACATCATGCTGGCTGGAGGTGATTCCGAACACTCCACATTCATCATGAGGGTGGTCGTCAAAGCTAATATTTTTCATAACTTCTAATTTCCCAGATCCAAATCGGCATCGCTTATCCGTTTGCGATAGTTCTCTTGGTATGCTACAACACCGGCCTGTACCTTTGGGTTTGAAATTCCAAAGATCTTAGCTGCAGCAAGTGCGGCATTTTGGGGTTCGAGAATTACCAAGGGTGCAACACCCGAGGGCATTCTCAGCGAAGAATAAATATCCGCACCCCCAAAACTGATACTAGGAGGCGGGCAGGCTATCACTGGCCCGCTTGTCGAGGCATCAACCATCCCGCTGAGGGCATTACTGCGCCCAGCAACTGTAATATAAATTTTAGGGCGTGGATCAGCTTCATATTCTGCCAAGATTTCTAATAATTTCGCTGCTGTCTTATGGGCTGAGGAGATCCGCATAACAGTTTCAAGCTCGAATTCTTTACACGTATCAGCAATTTTCTGACAATGCGCTAGATCCGATTTGCTACCCATCAATATGATTACGATTGGTTCGTTCATTGTGTGGTCTCAATAACATATTTTTCTAATCGAGAAATCACTGGATACTCCCCTGGATTAAATGTTTTCCCAGTCAATTTCTCATATAAGCTAATATAACGTTCGGCCACGCGTATCCAAAGTTCGTCGGGCATTTGGGGCGGCTCACCATCGCCACGATACCCTTTGGCAATGTATTCAAGGCGCAGAAATTCCTTATCATAGTATTCCGGCTCCTTACCTTCCAGGATTCGTTGGGCATAAGTATCGGCTATCCAGTAGCGAGAGGAGTCGGGGGTATGGACTTCATCGATAATCATTACTCGTCCATCTGGAGCACGGCCAAACTCGTATTTGGTATCAACCAAGATTAGACCCGCCTCGTTAGATACTTTCTGACCCAGGGCAAAAATCTTCAAGGCGGCATCCTGGATTTGGCCCCATGTTTTTGCATCCAAATGACCACCCTCGACAACTTCTGCAATAGTCAAGCGTTCATCATGGCCTGTTGGCCCATCTTTGGTTGTGGGCGTGATGATGTTTTCAGGCAGTTTTTGGTTTTTCTTCAAGCCGTCGGGGAAAGTATGCCCATAGATTTCACGCTCGCCTAAATTGTAGCGGTACCACAAGGCAGTCTTGGTTTCGCCAGTGATGTAGCCGCGGACAATCACCTCCACCGGAAAGGTCTCCACTTCTTCAGCCAGCATGGCATTCGGATCGGGAGTAGAGATCATATGGCTTGGAAGTATGTCTTGGATCTGATCAAACCACCAGGCTGAAAGTTGATTAAGCACCTGCCCTTTGTAAGGGACAGCCCCCAAAATGCGGTCAAATGCAGACAAGCGATCAGTCGTAACTATGAGTAATTTTCCCGGTTCGGATCGATACATATCGCGGACCTTGCCTGTGAATCGGTCAGGCAAAGATAAATTTGTGGATTTGAACGGGTGCGGAAGGGCCGATTGAATAAATTCGTACGTCATTTTTTCTCCATAACGATTAAATAATGGTTAATTGTTATTGAGCACGATTTTGTGATCTACTAAATGGTTATTGCATAAAATTGCTGATTGCTTCCATTAAAATTTCAATCCGTTTTCAAATAGTTTGACTCCCATGCCATTGGTCTTCTTATTATGTTCAAAATGTTTGCTCCGCGACCAAAAGGGGTTTTGGTAAGGATGAATGTGATTTTCCGGGTGCGGCATTAAACCCAAGACATTGCCCTGTTGGTTGGTTATTCCCGCGATATCATCTGTTGATCCATTTGGATTGGTTGGATAATTCCCGTTCGCTAATGATCCATCCTCGAAAGTGTAAGTCAAGGCAATCTGTTCTCTTGGAAGCATCTCTCCTTCTTGCATTAGAAAGCGGCCTTCCCCATGGGCCACCGGGCAAAGTATTGACGATAATTCCTGCAACCAAGGGCTTGGGTTAGAGAAATCAGGCTTTAGGGTAACCCAACGACATTCAAAGTGCCCTGAAGAGTTAAATGATAAGGTAGCAGTCTGGGCATTACCGGGGAGGATCCGGGCCTTTACCAAGGCCTGGAAACCGTTGCAAATTCCAATTACAGGTCGGCCGCTCTCTACAAATTCCAGGAGTGCATCTTCAAAGGCAGTCTGGAGTTCGATAGCCCACAAGCGACCAGCGCCCAAAGCGTCTCCATATGAGAATCCGCCAGGCAGAACCAGCATAAAGTATTCGTTCCAAGATTTACCGTTATCTCTCAGTCGACTGAGTGGTATGATTTCAGGGTTGCCACCAGCAATTCGGATCGCTTCAGCTAAGTCAGAGTCACGATTGCTGCCAGGTGCATGTATGATCAAAACGCGTTTTTGCTTCATGACTTTAGCTGGTTGAGACAAATATTTTAAATGAGGAGATCAACTCAGACAATTCCAAGTTCAAGAGCACAGATTGAGCGTTATTGATAATAAAAGTATTCTGGTTTGTTACCATTCCAATTTTTTCCAAGGGCAGGTTTTTAAAATGACTTTCAAATTCTCGTTCATTTTCTGGGGGTACTTCGACCAGCAGGCAACCGTTTGTTTCGGCAAACAGCGCAACCGCCGGGGTTTCAGCTAGCGCTGATATATCGATAGCAAGTCCCAGCCTTCCGGCCAAAGCCATTTCAGCGGCGGCGACGACCAGGCCACCCTCGCTTAAATCATGGGCAGCACGTAACAACCCTTTGTGCATGACTTTATTCAGGGCAGCATATACTTGTGGGGCTAACTCTGGGAGGCTAGGAGAAACATGCAGTGAATGAGAATTTTCAAACAAGGCGGCGCCACCCACATACAGCGCATGGCACCCTGCCAGTGCTGGAATCCACTCTCCGACCATGTAAATATGATTTCCTGATTCCTTTAAATCCATTGTGACAGAGTTGCGCACATCCTGGTGGATCGCGATACATGAAATCAAGAGAGAGCCGGGAATGGCTCGCTGTTTGCCATCACTGCCAAGATACTCGTTGTTGAGTGAATCTTTACCTGAGATAAATGGGGTTTTAAAATGGACCGCTGCGTCATGGCAGCCTTGGGCGGCTTGGACAAGTGTGCCGAGCGTTTCTGGCCGTAGTGGATCACCCCAACAAAAGTTATCCAGAATTGCGATACGCTCCGGATCAGCCCCAACAGCGACAGCGTTGCGGACCGCCTCGTCAACCGCACTGATTGCCATTGCGTAAGCATCTGCCTGGCCCAGGATAGGGTTCATCCCATTAGCTACTACAAATCCCTTCCACCCAGCGGTTTCCAACGGTTTAAGTACGCAGGCATCCGAGGGTCCATCGGCGTATGGCCCAACTAAGGGTTTAACAATAGTGGAACCGCGAACTTCGTGATCATAAACGCGAATTATGCTTTCTTTGCTGGCAATATTTGGATGTGAAAGGAGTTTTAATAATAACTCTGAAAGCGATAGGTCACTAGCTTGATTTTTAGCAACTTGTGTGGGGTTTTTTGCTGGGACTTCAGCATTAAGCTCTCGCCGCGGGCAAGTATGGAGAAACCCATTTTCAAGATCTATCACTTGATTATCAGCATGCCGAACATCTAATCGCTTAGTAGATTCGAATTCACCGATATCTGACCATTCGACCCAATAGGTTTCGCAGATCTCGATCAATGCTGACAAGTTTTCAGGCGGGACTGCCAATACCATCCGTTCTTGGGCTTCGGAAAGCCAAATTTCCCACGGCGCCAAGCCTGAATATTTAAGCATCACTTTGGAGAGCTCAACACGCACGCCTAGATTTGCGGCCATTTCCCCAACAGCAGAGGATAACCCACCTGCACCACAGTCCGTTATGGCATTATATAATTTGGCATCACGGGCTCTAGTGATAACCTCAAGCAAGCCTTTTTCTGTTATCGGATCACCAATTTGCACGGAAGCTCCAGCCACTTCGCCGGTTTGAGCATCCATTGTCAGGCTTGAAAATGTAGCCCCGCGTAATCCATCCCGTCCAGTGCGACCTCCGAGAACAATGACCCTGTCTTGAGGCTGTGGCTCGCGCGGATGGCTATCTCGCGGCCCTATGCCGATGGCACCGCAATAGACCAACGGATTGGAAATATAACCTTCATGGTAGGTAACAGAACCGTTTACGGTTGGAAGACCGAGTTTATTGCCATAATCCTCGATGCCCTTGACTACGCCAGCGCGAATGCGAGCAGGGTGCAAAGTGCCTTC
>JASJYH010000061.1 GCA_030123675.1 Anaerolineae bacterium
GTGACAATGCTAACCGCCTCAACATCCTGGACTTCAACTTGCTTCTTCCAATTGACATAAGCCAGCAGTTTGTCAATTTCTTGCCCCGCCTGACGGGTATTGACACCCACCATCTCAGCCAGCATTGCAGCAGCGGCCGGCTCGATCGTGCCTTCCTTATTCTTGGTCTGGTTGACGATCCAGCCAGCCATCTCCCAGGGACGTGGCAACATGAACATTTGGGTTTTAATCTTAGTGCTATTTTTAGCGGCCCATTTTACCAGCCAATGTGATTTGATATCTTTGGGCTCTATTAATTCATGCATAACCAACCGGGCGGTTTCAGGCACATTCTCAATAAATTTCTTGAATTTCTTGCGCTCATTGGCTTTTGTGTATCTTGCTGATGGGTTTTTTAAGATGATCAATCGCTTGGGTGCCAAAAACGGCATGGATAGTACAGCATTGTTCAAATCATTCTCAGTCATGGATAATGCATCAAGTCGCGCCAAATTCATGTTCGCAGCGCTTGTATCCGGAAAATCCTCTTCGAATTCTTTTAAACGACGTGCAATGGCATATTCGTCACTGCCGTACAGGAAGTAAACGTTGGGAATCATAGACACTCAGGGCTCAAAGAGCACTCAGGATCATTTTAGAGTCGTTCATGTCTCATGTGTTTTATTCTTGGTTATCACACGATGGGTGACCAGCCCTCGTTTGGCCAAGAGGCGGATATGCTCTATTTGAAGATTGCCCATATCCGCTTCCGTGGTAACTTTGGCTTGTAGGAATGGTCCTAATGGCCGGCTCAAAGTATACCCAAGAATGGCAAAGCCCACGGCAATGGGTAACAACCAGAGACGTTGTCGGTTGGACTTGGATCCACTTAACGGCAACCAAGCTAAGGTCCCAGCCAGAAGCGCAGTGGTGGCGTAATTTGTCCCGCACCCAGGATGGACGGCAAGGTTGCTTTCTCCAGCGCGCAGGCGGGTTAGGGCTTCATCCACGGCGTTTGTCAGGTCTTCGGTTGATACATTGCCAAGAATGAAAAATCCGGTCGGGTTGGAATGTCCAGCGATATGCCGGTCCGGATATTTCTCTGCAAGAATGTGAATAGTGGCATGCTCGAGTGCGTGGTTCCGTCGGGTTTCGAGGATAAGTGGGAGATCCAAGAACATAACTTGATTATACCCTCACTCATTTCCCCATCAAACAATTTTGTTGATAGAATAATTCAGCTGTTATTCTATTAACAGTACTTTGCCAATCCTGCTTTGTCAAAGAGGGTAATGTGCCCCTTTGAATCCGTCTCGATCAAGTTCTGGCCCTTGAAAGCCACCATGCCCTGATTAACACTTTTGCGTGAGGCTCCTAATTTTCTATAGTTTCTACCTACCTTGTCCGAACTTTAATTGCACCTTAAGCAGGGAAAGTGTGATTTTTACAATATTAGATTTAATCAAACTGCTGACTCAAAGGGGACTTAGGCAAAAGGGTATAATTTAATTATGTCCATTCGATTAAAGCTCATTACCACTACGGCTTTGCTTTTAGTCGCCTTGATCATTAATCTCCTATTATTAGGCCTTCTAGCCCGAAGCTCGGTCGTAGCATTTAATGCTGCCCGTAAGACCAATGATCTTATGGCAACTACAATCCAAATGCAAGCCGAAATACGGGGCGCGGAAGCCGCCTTATACCGTTATTTATTAGAAGGGGAGCGAGGCTTTGCCAATCAATTCACTTCTCATTTTGAAGCGTTTGGCCAAGAATTAAGTGCCTATCAAATTGGTACAACATCGTCAGAAGACAAAGCTCTTATCGATCAGCTTCTTGAAGTTTACCAAGATGCAAACGAATTTGGTAACATTTTACTGTCTTTACATGATGAACAACAAATAGAATTTGGTGTATTAATTACCCAGCAAACTGAATTGACGACCTTGCTCGGCGGTGAGTTATTAGATTCTGTTTCAGACGATTCTTTGCGATTAGAAGCATTGAATGAAATACGAATGGCCACAAATGAATTAGGACAGGCAGCCACAACTTATGTAATATTCCCAGAACTAAGTCAGCGTCTGCGATATACCCAAGCGGTAATTAATTTCCGAAAAAACCTTCCTCTTCTCAGAACAACACTGGTCTCAGTTGAAGAAAAACAATTGATTGACCAAATCCAGGTACTTTTTGAACAATACGGTCGAACCGGTATAAAAATCATCAGTAACCAGAATCAAAAGCAAGAGTTATTCGCCAATTTTGCAGACGTTTTTTACCTGTCAGGACAGCAGATATTGCTTGGGGCGATCCAGCCAAACGCAAAACAGGCCCTGCTTGATACAGAAAATCAATTGCAACAAACGCTTCTCTTAAGTGTTGGGGGCAGCTTAGCCACAGCAATTCTTGTACTTATTGTGGCATTGAGGCTGACGTTACCTCTGATAAGGCAAATCCGGGAAAGTCTCTCCACTTTGGCCAGAGCAGCTGACCGAGTTGCTATCGGTAATTTTTCTGAGCCAGTTAGGATGACTGGACAAGATGATGAATTGAGTAACCTTACAAAAGCCATAAATGTGATGATGAGTGAAATAAGGGGGCGTGAAAACAAGCTGCAGACCCAGATATCTAACTTTGAATTGTTACGTAAAATCAACTTGGAATTGAGCAGTTCTCTCGAGTTGGATCAAGTGCTGAAAACGATTGTTACATCGGCATTACAACTCGTAAATGCGGCTGAAGTACACATTTTCTTGCAGGAAGAAGGCGTATTTAATCCAAAACTGAGGGCCAGCGCTTGGGCTAGTAAAAAACATCCTCCTGTCCGTATGCCCCGACCAGATGGTTTGGTGTCAACTGTGGCGCGTAAAATGAAAACGGAAGTGATCAACAAGGCACACCAAAAGGAATTATTACACACTCCTGAAATTGAATCGTTGGGGATCCTTGCAAGAGCTGCCTTTCCATTATTGGAAAAGGGAAATATTTTGGGTGTGTTTTATATCTCCTATAATGACCGGGATTTCTTTTCCGATGACGACCTGCGAATTATTCAACTTTTGGTAGATCAGGCAACAGTTGCCTTACAAAATGCCCGTTTATATCGAGATTTGCGGGAAAGTGAAACCCGCCTGCAAGAGATGGCCCAGAAAATGATGACGGTGCAGGAAGCCGAACGCCACTTGGTAGGTTTGGATTTGCATGATGGTCTAACACAAATACTTTTGAGTATAAATATGCATTTGAATACACTGGCTGCACTGCCTATAAAATTTACCAACCTTGAAAAAAAAGAGTTTTCTACCGTTAGGTCCTTGCTTCAAAATGCTATTGAAGAAGTGCGGCAAGTTGTTTCTGAACTGCGACCTGCAGAATTGAACGATAGGGGTCTTGTAGAAAGCATCAGACAATATTTACTTGATTCTCGAAAGACTCGGAAATGGAAGGCAGAATTTAAAGTTTCTCCAGGAAATATTGAACTGGCATCAATGGTTGAGATAGCAACCTTTCGAATTATACAGGAAGCACTCAACAACGCTTACCAGCACGGAAGAGCCAAAAAAGTGAGAGTATCATTAGGGGTGGAGGATACTGTTCTAATACTCTCGGTGAAAGATTGGGGTTGCGGGTTTTCTGTTGATGAGTTGAAGAAGGAGTCAGAAAAGTTAGGTTTGATCGGTATGCGGGAGCGGGCAACACTGCTGAAAGGTACTTTTAAAATCATTAGTGCTCCGGGGGAAGGTACTGAAGTTTTGGCTCGGATTCCTATAATATCCGAGTTATAAAGGAGTCGCTTTTTAAGGATATGCAACCAAAGATTCGTGTATTGATCGTTGATGATCACCCAATGGTGTGTGAAGGGCTAACCAGTATGCTAACAACTCCAGAAATTGAAGTGGTAGAAGTAGCCTATTCAGGACAAATCGCACTTGATAAGATAAGACGCCTAGACCCGGATGTTACTTTAATGGATATCCGGATGCCGGATATGAGCGGTATAGATGTACTCGAAAGGGTACGAGAAATGAATCTTGCTACCCGGGTAATTATGATTACTACATATCGCAATATTTCCTATTTGTTAACCGCACTGGCGGCAGGTGCTTCTGGGTTTATTCTCAAGGACATCTCCCGAGAAGAATTGCTCAAGACTGTTCAAGCAGTTGCATCGGGGGCAAGATATGTGGATCGTCAATTCCTTCAAGGTGTGCTGCGTGACTTGGATGTACCCAATTATCAACAAACAGAGTTGAACCCAGATTCAATAGAATCTTTAACCCCACGTGAAATGGACGTATTAAAACTTATAGTGGAAGGGTTATCCAATAAGGCTATTGCCGAAGTTTTGGTGATCTCTCCAACTACTGTAAAAGGGTATGTGAAAACTATTCTGGAAAGACTTCATGTCTCCGACCGTACACAAGCTGCGGTCAAAGCCATTCGGAGCGGTCTCGTGGAGTGATGAAATCATAGATGGGCAAATACAAGGTTGAAAACCCTACTACAGAGGGGGGATAGTCTAGCCAGTTGGAGGGTTTGAAGGGGATTGATTTATTATACAATTCTTCAAGTTATATGCAAATACAAACCAGGAATCTTAATATTTTTCAGGATCCACGCAATCTTAAATTAAAGCGTATTGCGCAGAGAATTGTATTATACGGACTCATGATTCTAGCAGTGTTCTGGGCCGTCTTTCCGCTTTTCTGGGTGCTTATTTCTTCTGTTACACCCGATATTGAAACATATTCGTTTGAGCGAACGTTTTTACCCAAGAATCCCACCCTAGACAACTACATCAGTTTGTTCAAGATCACTCCTTTTGCGGTTTGGATGAGAAATAGTGCTGTCTTATCTACGGTGACGACTGTGGTAGTAGTGCTGCTTTCGTCTATGACCGCCTACGCCATGAGTCGTTTTCGGTATAAGTCGTTCAAAATTATTGCGCAACTCACCCTGCTGGCATATATGATGCCCGCTATCATCCTGGTAGTACCAATATTTTTCTTATTGTTTAGGCTGAACTTAATAAATTCCATGTTAGGGCTGCTCCTAGTTTATATTGGTACACGTTTATCAGTTGGTTTATGGATGCTGCGTTCATATTTTCAGGGAATCCCAATAGAATTGGAGGAACAATCAATGGTGGATGGGGCAACTCGTTTTCAAGCATTTTGGAAGATAATCCTTCCCCAAGCATTTCCTGGCATGATCTCAACTGCAATTTTTACTTTTAGCGTTACCTGGCAAGAATTTTTATTTGCATCAATCTTAATATTTAATTCCAGAAATCAAACAGTTAGCGGTGGTGTGGCTACCTTCATTTCAGAAGATTGGATTTATTCTTGGGGAACTTTGATGGCAGCAGGTGTAATGATCAGTTTGCCGCTGGTCTTGTTATATGCCTTTATGCAAAAGTACCTTGTTGCTGGATGGGGTGGCGGAGCGGTCAAGGGATAAAAATCTAATAATGGCATTAAAGGAAAGGAGAAATTTATGGAGATTTAGTAAATGAGTGATTTTTTTATTTAGATTGGAAACCATAGAAGGAGAGAATAATGAAAAAAAATATTAGTGTTTTACTTACCTTGTTTCTAGTGTTCGTTCTGGCCGCGTGCGGTTCACCTGCAACAGAAACGGCAATTGAAGAACCTGCCGTCGCTACAGAAGCAGCAATGGAAGAGCCTGTTGAAGAAACTGGCCCTCGTTCAATTACTTTCTTTACCACGGAAGCAGACCCACCTCAATTAGAGATTTTAGGTGTGATAATCGATGAGTATAACGAGATGCACCCGGATGTATTCATCGATGTTGTGACTGGCACCCCCGCCACGCGTGGTAATAGAATTACTACATTGTTAGCCGCGGGCGCGGATGCAGGCATCTTCGAACTTGAGGCCGCTTTCACCAATGATTGGGCAGAAGCCGGCTTCTTGCTCCCCCTGACCGATGTTTTTGAAAATATTGGCGGCGTAGATGAGTACGTGCCAGGAAGTTATTTTGAGACGGATGAAGTCTACGGTTTACCCTATGCTACGAGTGTGTATGGGCTTTGGATCCGCACGGATCTATTTGAAGAAGCCGGACTTGACGTTCCTACAAACTATGCAGAAGTATTGGCTGCTGCTGAAGCGCTGACAAATCCGGCAGAGGGCATTTACGGTATCTCAATTTGTGGTTCAAGAAATTGTTCCGTAAACCTCTTCTCCACAATGTTGTGGCAACAAGGCGGTGATTACTACACCCCTCAAGGTGAATTAATATTTGATTCACCAGAAGCGTTAGCTGCAGTAGAAAACTGGGTAGCACTTACTAAGTTCTCACCCCCAGGATTTGAAGGCTACAGTTGGGGTGATCAGATAACGGCTTATGTTTCTGGTAGCGCGGCCATGACCGTCTACGCTGGGCGCTTGGGTGTTCGTATGCCTGAACAAGCCCCTCAATTGGAAGCTGTATCTGACATCATCCAACTACCTTGGAACACCGGAGATGGACCTTATGTCACTTATGGTTCTTGGAGTCGTATGGCAATCTCAGCTGGTACTCAGTATCCAGAAACAGCTAAGGATTTCTTGCAGTTCCTGTTGAGTGGAGATCGTCTGGCCCGTTATGACGCCACCGTTATTGGTCATATGGTGCCACCCACCAAATCAGTAGCTGCTATGCTAGAGGGCTGGGATTCTGATTATGCTAACAATCACTCAGATTGGTTGGCATTCTTCAACGCCAATGCAGAGTTCACAAACCACCCAGCCAACAATATGGGTTCTGTAGGTTCCTGGGGCTTTGAAAAGAATGATTATGGCCCACCTTGGGGTGGCCCGATCTTCTCCAGCGGCGGCATATTAGATATCATGTTCCAAAGTATCTATGTTGATGGCGTTAGTGCCGAAGATGCTCATCAAGAAGCCCTCGGTTTAATGAAAGAGGTCCAGGATGAGTGGCTGGCCGATCATCCAGATTGGACGGCTCCAAGCTAAAACCACCTACTAAATAAAATTGGAGGGGTAGATTCGGGGGATTGGATCCCCCCTCCAATAATTATTCAATATAGAAAAAGAAAAAGACCGATGATAAAGTCAGATCAACCTACAAAAAAATTAAAGTGGCGCGTATGGATAAACCGTTTATCCTCATTAGATATTAGTGATCCAAAGCTAGCTTTGATCATGGTGATCCCAACCATGTTGATAATATTGGTTTTTGCCATTATTCCAATGCTTCAGGGATTTTATGCTAGTTTTTTTCAGATAGAATCAGCCACATTGACCATGCAATTTAATGGGTTAGAAAATTATCAGTGGCTACTAAAACAATCGCTTTTCTGGGAGTCACTCTGGCGTTCCTTTCTTTGGGTTTCAACCACAAGTGTTGTTCAACTATTTTTAGGAATTGCGGTCGCATTAATTTTGCACCAAGAACTAAAAGCCCGAAATCTGGCTCGAGGCTTGGTCTTGTTCCCTTACCTGATCCCGGCAGTTGTGATTTCTCTAACTTGGCGATTTATCCTGGATCCGACGTTGGGGATATTTAATAGAGTGCTTATGGACATTGGTATTCTAAAGGAGCCTGTAGCATTACTCACAAATCCCAAGACAGCATTGTGGTTTATTATTATTGCTGGCATTTGGAAATATACTCCCTTTGTGGTAATGATGACACTAGCCCGTTTACAAGTAATACCAGTTGAGCTAGAAGAAGCAGCGAAGCTGGATGGCGCAAATGCAATACAGGTTTTCCGGTACATTACATTGCCTTGGTTAATGCCAGTGATCATTGTGACTATGCTTCTCCGGACAATTTGGACATTCCGGCAATATGATATCGTTTATTTATTCGCGTTTGGTGGCCCACTGTTTGCTACAACTACTTTGCCAGTATTAGTAAAATATTTGGCATTTGACGCTTATCAAATTGGGCCGGCAGCTGCTACCTCAACCATCATGGTTATAGTGATGATTGCAGTATCTTCCATTTATTTCAAGTTTTATAATAAGGCAGAGGAAAGGCTAAATTAGCATTACAAGATACAGCATAGGTGCAATCTTACTAACGAACATTCTTCTCATCTATTAACTTCATCCTTTGCTGTGGATGGAGTATATATAAATTCAACCTATAATTAAGGGTCAGTTGAAAAACCGTCTACCCCCATTAGTAGCAGCCCCTACGTTAGACCGACTTGATGGTTGTAAAGAGCTCGGGATAATAGTCGCTGGAATATGGAGGCCTTGCTGTGAGAGATTTTATATATAAACTTGGCTGGGATAAGATAAAGAAAAGCAATGCCCCCAATTTGAAATGAAACAGTGATCCGTTATTAATTCCTGACTTTCATCATCTCCAACGCAGTCTGCAAGACTTCATGTGCGGAACGCAGAGTTCCTTCGCTAACTTCACCAAACATTTGGGCCAGTTCCAAAAGACGGGCCTCATCTGCCAGCGGCTCTATGCGAGTCAAAGTACGGCTATCTTTCAGTAGTTTTTGGACCTGATAGTGTTCATCGCCAAATGCAGCCAGTTGGGGTAGGTGGGTGACGCAAAATACCTGGTGATTGCGGGCTAAGTTCCACAATTTATAGCCTACCACCAATCCCACCCTGCCGCCGATTCCTTGATCGATTTCATCAAATATCAGGCTTGGAACCTCATCGGCACCAGCCAACACGTTTTTCAAGCCCAGCATCAGTCGGGAGGTCTCACCGCCGGATGCGATCTTAGCGAGTGGCTTTAGTCCCTCACCTGGATTAGGAGCAACCAAAAACTCAATCAGGTCATATCCATTTTGGTCAAATGCAAGCCGCTGACCATCTTTGGCCGGGATACCCTCTGGGTCTGCCTTGGTTTTAAAATCGACTGAAAATTTTGCAGCCGCCATACGCAGATCTTCAAGTTCGGTTTCGATGCTTTTTCCAAGGATGGTAGCGGCCTGCTGACGTTTTTGTGAAAGCGCACCCCCTTGCTCGGCCAGTTTCTTTAATAAGCTAGTCTCTTGAGGCTCAAGTTCTTCGATCCGGTCCGATGCAGTGCTGATATTTTCCAGCTGTATACGAGCCTCTTCCCCAAACGCAATCACCTTTTCAAGCGAGCCACCATATTTTCGATTCAGACTGCTAATGAGATCAACCCGCTCTTCCACTTCCTTCAGGCGTTTGGGATTAAATTCAATTTCTTCTAGATAATTTCTAATACTTCGTACCAGATCTGCCAGCAAATCATCCAGACTGGCAGCCTGTTCGGATAGCTCTGAACGAGTAGCGTCAATTTTAGCCAGCCCGGCCATAGCATGCGCAGCTTGCCCTATAAGATCGCTGGCAGCGGGTGATTCTGGAGTGCCTTCATCCAGTGCTGTTAATGCTTGTTGAGAATTTTCTGCCAGCGATTCAGCATTTGCCAGCCGGTCGCGTTCATCCTTCAGTTCTTTCTCTTCGCCGGGCTTAAGTTTGGCAACTTCAATCTCTTCAGCTTGATATGTCAACAATTCGATCCGACTTTCGGCCTCAGACTGAGCCTGGCGTAATTCGTTCAATTCACTGCGTACTTCAATTAACTTTTGATAGCTTTGGCGGTAATCATTCAGGTCATTGTCTACGTTTGCAAAACGGTCAAGAAAACCCAGGTGTGAATGTGTATCAAGCAGGGAAAGATGTTCCGATTGACCATGGATATCGACCATTAAAGAGCCCAATTCCTTAAGCAAGGATACGTTAACCGTTCGGCCATTTACCCGCGCAATACTGCGTCCCTCCCGCCGGATCTCTCGAGTCAAGGTGAAAAAGGATTCCCCGTCTTGCAAATCTTCTCGTTTTAATATCTCATCAACCGCTTCCTTTACAGATCCATTAGGGCTGAATACGCCTTCGACGAAAGCACTTTGTGCTTCAGCACGAATGATATTAGCTTCGGCCCGTCCGCCGATGAGCATCGTGACGGCATCTAAAATAATGGATTTTCCAGCACCTGTCTCCCCTGTGAGGATAATCAGGCCAGAACCCAGGTTGAGTTCCAACTTATCGATAATGGCAAAATTTTGGATTCGAAGTTCAGAAAGCATGGGTTATCTAGAAAAGCGAACACCGGAGAGCCTTGCATAAACCGTGGGCGTTGCAATGAAAAGGTAAAGGCCTTGCCATATGATTGGGAAGAGGTTCCGGGAAAAAAGTAGAATAAAAATTATTGGGAGTGCACCGGCCACTACCCCCGCGGCAGCCAGCCAAAATAGTTGGGATGAGCGCCTCTTCCGTAAGGCTGCCATAACAAGGTTCGAAATATAAACTCCTGCTGCACCTGCGATGGCGAACGAGATAAATATCATGAAAAACCCCAAAAACCTAGAGATTAACAATAGGCCAATGCTCGTAATCAGTGAAAGTCCGGCAGAAGTTCCAAAGCCAATTAAGTAATCGTACCATTCGGCAGTGTTAAAGGCCTTTTGTCGTTCACGGATGCATTCATTACAACGATAGCCAGTTGGTGTGCGGACTGCGCAACTGGAGCATATCGGCCGTTCACAACGATTACAACGTAGGCTGGTCTCACGGTTGGGATGGACATAGCAGTATAGTGATGTGATATCTTCGGTCATCGTGATTTTCCTATAGCAGGGTTATGATTTATATGTGCAGTAATGTTTCGATAAAAGTAACCAGGATCACCAAAACGGATAAATTGAGTAGTATATTCTGCCGCCCTAATTTCTACACTGTCATCTTCCTCCAAGCCGATAGGGAGGCCGCCATCTACACTCAATACAGTATTATCGCTTTTCACATGAATACTAATAGTTGAGCCCTCCGACACAACAACTGCCCGATCTACGGATAGATGAGGCGCAATCGGAACGATCAAAATATTTCGCAGTTCTGGCGGTAGAATAGGGCCTCCCGCTGCCAGCGCATAAGCTGTAGATCCAGTTGGGGTGGCCGCGATCAGGCCATCAGCAATGTAAGATGCCAAAAGATGGCCATCGGCGCTGGCAGATAATCTAACTGGTCGCAAGTATTGCCCTCGACAGACAACTGCTTCATTCAGTGCGTGCCACGATCCAACTACATCACCCGCGCTTATATGTTCCACCCGTAGCATCATACGGTTTTCAATCCAGGATTCGCCAATTAACAGGCGATCAAACATTTCTCGCCATTCGTCGCTTTGCACCTGGATAAGGAATCCTAACTTACCCAGATTAATTCCCATTATGGGAATATTGCAAGGCGCACACAAATGACCGGCGCGTAACATGGTGCCATCGCCTCCGATAGCGATGAGCAGGTCAAAATCTCCTTTTTTTACGCGTTTGCGTAAGCCCTGGTCGAACAAAGAACCACTGGGTGCATCCAAGCCCTTATCGGTCAGGTAATTACTAATTGATTCTGCTACTTCAGAAGCAGCCGACACCTTGGGGTTGACAGTTACGACCGGGCGCTGCGGAATAAATGAGTCGGACATAGTAAATTAATTATACCCTTGCAAGTTGAATGGCACGTTTTTCATGCAAGACTCTGATCACAAAGATTTCTAAAGCCACAGCTAATACAACGGCCAGCATGTTCATGCGATCGATTTACTTCGTTTTTGCGTTCGTCGCGTCGCATGTCAGCCAGTAATTCCATCAAAGCAAATTCCAATTCAGGAGAGTAATCAATAGCGTAATCACGCTCGTTGTAATGGATAATTCCATAAGGCGGTCGCTTGCCGTAGATTTTTTCCACCAATAGACAGTAGGAGGCTAATTGAAAAATGTGTGAATCATATGGAGACTTTGGTGTGCGCCCGGATTTGACTTCGATGGGAATGATGTCACCGTTTTGGCGCACAAGGTAATCAGGTTTTCCGGTTAGCTTGAGAGGCGCATAATATAACGGCTTTTCAACTTTCCCCCAATTCTGGGTATCAGAATAAATTACTCGTCCGCCGGGCAGGCCAGCTTCTCGACGTTGTTTACCCGATTGCCAGATGAAGATAAGCGCAAGCAGAAAGAGAAAAAGTATGGCGGAAAGCATTGTAAATTTGAAATGAGGGTGCGTGTTGTGTAGGGAATAAAATCTTACATTAGCGTTTATTAGCTCCCTTTATATTATCTGGTCAGTCCAGTAAGCTACTAGCAATACCAGTGCTATTAATAACAAAAGGATACCAAATGTCCGAAAAAGCCCCGCAGCCATGATTTTGCGTCCGTGTTTGTGGTGCAGTGTGGTGCCGCTCTCCAATTGAGCTTGATTTTCAGATTGATATCCCTGCTTGCGGTACCACCAAGCCCGGCGGCAATATAGATAATTTCCTATATCGGAAGAGCGAATAACAGGCATGGCTAGAGTATAGCACATTTATTCTATTTACTCATTTTTTGGTTGACAACCCCACACATTCCATGATATAACATCGTGACATTTCAGCATCCTATACTCATCCAGAGAGGCAGAGGGACCGGCCCTTTGAAGCCTCGGCAACCGTTCATTAGAAGATGGTGCCAACTCCGGCAGACAAAAGTCTGGAAGATGAGAGATAACCCAGGTCATGTTGCCTCTCACTTTCAGAGAGGTTTTTTGTTTTTTTAAAGTACGCTTGAATGCTGGCCCTAGAAAATGTCTTGACTTCAAAACACCTACAATGGTCTTTTCTCATTCATCAATATTTTGCACTTGATATTTGAATCCAAGCCTCTAAATACGCGCACCTAGTCCAACAATCATTTTCATCTGTGTTTATTATGGTGAATTACCATCCGAAGGATACCAAATGGCAACTCGTAAATACACCAACCGCTCGTACCTCGACGCCCTTGAACAGAAAGTGCTGGTCTTCGACGGCGCCATGGGTACCAGTTTGCAAGATCAGAACTTGACTGCCGAACATTTTGGCGGCGAGAAATACAACGGTTGTATCGATTACCTGGTTATTACCTACCCTGAAGCTGTCGAAAAGGTCCACCGTTCTTTCCTCGAGGTTGGCGTCGACGTGCTAGAGACCGATACCTTCCGTAACAACCGCCTGACCATGGAAGAATACGGGCTTCATGAGCGCGTATTAGAAATCAATATAACGGCTGCTTCGTTGGCCCGCAGGCTTGCTGATGAATATGGCGAGAAAACTGGCCAGCCCCGTTTCGTCGCCGGTTCCATCGGCCCATCTGGCAAACTAATCTCTGCTGACGACCCCGAGCTATCCAACGTCACGTACGACGAATTGGCCGACGTATTTCGGGAGCAGGCAGTCGGTCTGATTCGAGGCGGCGTGGATGTGCTGCTGATCGAAACCTCGCAAGATATCCTCGAGGTCAAGGCCATCATCACCGGCCTCCACAATGCTTTCGAGGAAACTGAAATATTCTTACCCATCCAGGTTCAGGTCACGCTTGACACCACCGGCCGCATGCTGCTGGGAACCGATGTCAACGCTGCCCTCACCATCCTGGAAGGCCTCGGTATCGACGTGATTGGTCTCAACTGCTCTACCGGTCCTGAACATATGCGCGAACCCATCCAGATACTCGGCGAAAGTTCAACCTTGCCTGTCTCATGCATCCCTAATGCTGGGCTGCCGCTTAATGTGGATGGCGAAGCAGTTTATCCACTAGAGCCCAAACCGTTCGCAGAGGCCCTCTTCGAATTTGTCACCAAACACAACATATCGATAGTAGGCGGATGTTGCGGGACGACTCCCGAGCATTTGAAAATTTTGGTAGACAAGCTTAAGGGACTTCCGCGCCCGCCACGCCCGCTTCAATCTGAGCCTCAGTTTGCTTCCGCCATGTCAGCCATTTCCTTGCGACAGGACCCGCCGCCAACCCTGATCGGTGAGCGATGTAACGCTCAGGGCAGCCGCAAATTCAAGCGCCTGATCCTCGAAGAAGACTATGATTCCATCCTCGAGATCGCACGGGACCAAGTCAATTTTGGTGCGCACGCTCTCGACATTTCCACCGCCGTCACCGAACGGCCTGATGAATTAGATTTGATGCGCAACACGATAAAGAAATTGTCCATGGGCGTAGATGTACCGCTGGTGATCGACACCACCGAACTGGACGTGCTTGAGGTCGCACTCAAAACTGCGCCTGGACGCTGCATAATCAACTCCACCCATCTAGAGTCTGGTCGAGAAAAAGCCGACAAGATCTTTGCATTGGCAAAACAGCACAACGCCGCCGTGATTGTCCTTACCATTGATGAAAATGGTATGGCCAAAACACGTGACCGCAAACTTGAGGTTGCAAAGCGCATTTATGATATCGCTGTCAACGACCATGGCCTACGTCCTGATGCACTTATATATGACCCCCTGACCTTTACTCTGGCCACTGGCGACCCGGAGTTTGACGAGTCTGCTATTGAGACAATCGAAGGGATTCGACTGATTAAGCAAAACTTACCGGATGTGCTGGTCTCGTTAGGGGTCTCTAACCTGTCATTTGGCTTTTCAGCACAGGCTCGTCCGGTTCTGAATTCGATCATGCTCTATCACTGCGTCCAAGCTGGCCTAGATATGGCTATCATCAACCCGGCGCATGTGACACCCTATGCAGATATTCCAGCTGATGAAAAAAAATTAGCTGAAGACCTGATCTTCTTCCGTCATAAAGATGCCTTGCAACACTACATCGAATATTATGAAAATATCACCCCTACTGAACAGGCCACTGACATCGATCCCACTGAAGGCATGACTACCGAGCAGCGCTTGCATTGGTACATTGTGCATCGCCATAAGGATGGTGTAGAAGCGGATATTGATGCCCTTGTTCCGTATCCCTTACCCGCTGGCGAGAAAATGGAAGAATCCAAAAAACGGGGCGAGAATCATGTCAAAGCCGTCGAAATCCTAAACACGGTTCTACTTCCGGCTATGAAAGAAGTTGGAGATAAGTTCGGAGCGGGTGAACTGATCTTGCCCTTTGTATTGCAATCCGCCGAAGTGATGAAAAAATCCGTTGCCCATCTTGAAAATTATCTTGAAAAATTAGAGGGCGTTAGCAAGGGGTTGGTCGTGATATCTACCGTCTACGGCGATGTACACGACATCGGCAAAAACTTAGTCAAGACCATCCTGGCGAATAATGGTTACGAAGTTATCGATCTCGGAAAACAGACCCCAGCTGAGACCATTATCTCCAAAGCCGTCGAGGTGAACGCCACCGCGATCGGTCTTTCGGCTTTGCTTGTATCCACCTCCAAGCAGATGCCTCTAATTGTTAATGAACTTAAACGCCGAAATCATAAGATTCCTGTGTTAATTGGTGGCGCAGCCATCAACCGACGCTTTGGCCGCCGCATTCTACAAACTGAGGATGGAGAAACCTACGAACCTGGAGTATTTTACTGTAAAGATGCCTTTGAAGGTCTTGAAACAATGGATCAACTTATTGATGCCGATCGTAAACCAGCTTTGCTAGATAAAATCCGCAAAGAATCCATTAGAGAGCTCAGCCGTGCCTCCCAAAAACAGGATCCTGATATTAAGGATAAGAAAAGTAGCGTAATTCCCGCTCCCATTAAAACTCCAGCGAAATTAGGTCAGCAATTGGTTAGGGAGATGCCACTCGAGATTATCTTCCAGCATCTCAACATCAACGAACTCTACCGTCTCTCTTGGGGTGCAAAAAATACTCATTCTGAAGAATGGGAAAAACTTAAAGCGGAATTTGACACCCGCCTCAAAAAAATGAAACGCGAAGCTCTGGATACTGGCTGGCTCAAACCACAGGCTGTTTATGGTTTCTTCACCTGCCAAGCACAGGGCAATGAATTGCTTATTTACCATCCCGAAACTCTGGAACTCACAACGAGTTTTACTTTCCCCCGTCAGCCCATTGGCGACTTTCTGGCAATGTCAGATTATTTTGCTACCAAAGATTCCAACCAATTCGACACGGTCGCTCTCCAGGTTGTCACTGTCGGGCAAGAAGCTACTGAGCGTTTCGATGCCTTGCAAGCCAGCGAAGACTACTCTGAAGCCTATTTCATCCACGGATTGGCTGTCCAAACTGCTGAAGCAACCGCCGAATACTTGCACCAGCATATACGCCGCGAGCTGGGAATCCCTGAAGGACAAGGCAAACGCTACTCATGGGGTTATCCCGCCATCCCCGAACTCGAGGACCATCGCAAAGTATTCGACCTGCTGCCAGGAGCTGAAGAAGAACTGGGTATAACCTTATCGCCTGCCTTCCAGTTTATTCCAGAACAGTCGACTGCGGCAATCATTGTTCATCACAAGGATGCAAAATACTACAGCGTTGGTGAATCGCGGGTGGAACAGTTAATGAGATAGAGAAATGCTAATAATTTTTGGCGAGATAATATTTCTAAACGCAATTTAAATTTAATGTAGAAAAGTATGGTGTACCGCTCCACAACGGCGCTACGTATACAGTGCCCCTTCTATCCTTTCAGTCTTTCCTTCCCCTTTGGGTTAGGTCCATCCATAAAATCATAACCATGATGAGATTTCTGAAACTCTGCATATGCTTTGGATATTCTCACTCAAAACATCGGTGTAAAAGGAGGAAAAATGTCGAATATCCCCTTTAAACTAAAGCCATTTAGATATCTTCCCATATTTTGGAAGGTGTCCATTTTTATTATTTTTTCTCTTTTATTGATATTGG
>JASJYH010000062.1 GCA_030123675.1 Anaerolineae bacterium
AAACAGTTATTGTGCGGCGATCCACATACGATTTGGCTAAGGCGCGTGCCCGTATTCATATTCTTGATGGATTGTTAATTGCGCTTGATAATATTAATGCTGTTGTTAAAACAATCAGAGAATCGCCGGATGTAGAGAAGGCCAAAGAACGGTTGATGGATCATTTTAAACTTACTGCCCTTCAAGCGCAAGCTATCCTCGAAATGCAATTACGACGCTTGGCGGCACTTGAACGCAAAAAAATAATAGAAGAGCATAAAAAATATCAGGTCCAGATTGAATACCTTGAAGACTTGCTCGCCCACCCCAAAAAAATTCTGACATTAATTAAATCTGACCTAACCGAGATGGCAAAAAAATATGGAGATGACCGGCGCACGCAAATTGCTGTGGATGCCACTGAGGAGCTGCGAATTGAAGATATGGTTCAGGATGTACCCGTTTTAATTAGCCTTACAGAACGTGGGTATATTAAACGAGTTAATTCAAAAGTGTTTCGCTCTCAGGGCAGAGGTGGACGGGGGGTTAAAGGGCATACGACGAAAGAAGAGGACGAAGTTCTTTCACTTACTCCCGCAGGAACTTTGGATACGATGCTTTTCTTTTCTGATCACGGGAAGGTTTACTCAGAGAAGGTATACCAAATTCCAGATGCAAGCCGAACCGGGAAGGGCATTCCATTAGTTAATGTATTGGCTCTGGATCCTGGTGAACGCATCACTGCCACGATCCCAGTTTCAGATTTTAGCGCGCATGGCTACTGCACCATGATGACTAGCAAAGGTAAGATAAAGCGGGTGAATTTAGAAGAGTTTGCCTCTGTTCGGCCCTCAGGATTAATTGCTATCTCACTAGCTGAGGATGATAGGTTAGGTTGGGCTCTCCTGACCTCAGGCAAAGATGAGATTATTATTATTACAGAGATGGGACAGGCATTGCGTTTTAGCGAAAAGCTTGTGCGCCAAATGGGACGGGCCGCAGCCGGTGTGAACGGAATCCGCCTAGCGAAAGGGGATTTAGTCACTAGCATGACAAAATTACAACCTAAAGGGTCATTATTAATCGTTACTACCGGTGGATTTGGCAAACTGACCCCATTAAATGAGTATCCGGCAAAAGGACGCGCGACAGGTGGTTTGGCTACAATCGATAAGAAAGCAATCCCAATCGTTGGGAAAATTACTGCTGCACGAGTTGTCCAGCAAGGCGATCATTTAACGTTGATTTCGGCAAACGGTGTTGCAATTCGTTTGAAAGTAGATGATGTAAAGATATCAGGCCGAGCAACTAGGGGTGTCCGATTGATGCGTTTGCTAAAAGGGGATTATGTCGCTTCAGTGGCTCGAATATCTGCTGAAGATTTGGAGCGCTCCAGTGCTGAAGATAATGGAAGTGATCGGGAAGCAAAGAGTACAAAGAGTAAAAATTAATTAATGGGACAATAAAGACAAAATCCAAAATTTGTGATCCGATGACCATTAAAGGATTTATGATTACTTAGGGTGTTTTACAATCACGTCACAACTTTCCAATATGATCTTCTGACAAACACCACTCGAACCTGAAGCCGTCACCAAAAATCTGCCGATTTCAGATTTTCTATCCAATATTAAATTATTGTTTCCCTGTAGGTTGGGGGCTGATTTTATTCTGCCCTCATGAGATCTGATAAAGCGAAATTAATGTTGCCTATTTTATGGCAAACCTATTTTCCCAGTCAGAAATAAACACATCGTCCCAAGACTAAATACCGCAATCAACAGCATGGATGAAATGATAAAGCGTTGAAAGGCGGTCATCCCAAATATTTTACCTTTTTTGTAGACGGATGATGAAGATTTGGAGCTATCAGTCTTTACAGGATTAAGATCACTGGCACTATCTTCATAATACGATGTCGAATTGTCATCTCTTAAATTGTCAAACATAACCTGAGTATATCATTCCAATGGAATTAAATGCGCCTCTCCAAACCGAATTGTTATAGATTTGCCACGCTCGTCTTTGACCATTAACCCACCATCCGAATCCAAACCTCGCATTTCTCCAATTACAATTTTATGGTTTTGATCCTCAATCTGTACACGTTTCCCACGGAAAGCCAGGTATGCCTGCCACGATTTGATAAAGATGGGTTCTCCTAACCTGGTTCGCCATTCAAGGGTTCTTTTCAATATATCTCCGAGTAATTTATCCCGATCAATAGGCTGGCCGAGTTCGGATTCGATGCTGGTAGCAGGATAGCTTAATAGATCCGCAGGTGGCTCTGAATTTCTTAAAACATTGACACCCATGCCAAGTACTATAGCATCTAGGGTATCACCCAACCAGGATGGTTCAACCAAGATTCCGGCTGTTTTTCGACCTTTTAGCAAAATGTCATTCGGCCACTTAATTTTGGGGTCAAGCTGGAAGTTTTTAAGCGTATCCGCTAGGGAAAGCGCCAGCAAGCCCGTCATCCGAGATAGATGTTTTTTTTCAATCGTTGAAGGCCGTAAGATCAGGCTCATTGCCAAAGCAGAGTGTGGAGGCGTATACCATTTTCGATTCGTCCGACCACGTCCAGTGGTTTGTTCATCAGCAATGATTAAGGAAAAATCTGGGGCACCCTTTGATGCCCACGTTAGAGCTTCATCGTTTGTCGAGCCAATCTTTTCATAATAACGAAACTCCCCCAAAGGCAGATTGGATAACGTTCTATGATATTTGGAATCCATAGAATATTTAGGGTGCTATAAATAGTTCTTTTTGTAAATTAGGGGAGAACAAACCACGGATTAATAAACCCGCCGCCTTGCCGGACTTCGAAGTGCAAGTGGGCACCCTGTGAATTACCAGAGGAGCCGGATGCGCCGATCCATTGGCCAGCATATACACTTTCGCAAACCCCTACTCCAATCACACTCAAATGCGCATATAAGGTTGAGTAGCCGTTCCGGTGGTCTATTTGAATTACCTTTCCATACCCGTAGTTATCGCCGCCCTGGGCCATGGTAACCACACCTGTATCGGCAGCATAGATTGGGGCACCTGTACCAGCAGAGAGGTCCAGCGCTAGATGACCAGGCCAATAGTCATTGCCTGATATGAAGTTATTATCTGTTGGCCATACAAACCCGCCGCCACCCACTGCACCTCCTGTGCAGGAAGTCCCGCTTACGCCTGAGGTGCCAGAACTGCCAGTTGCAACTGTTGGGATGAGCCATTTAATAAATTCCCGTTCACCACCTGGAACCATCACCCATGAGCCAATGGGGATCGATGGATCTGTTAGATCGATCTCATTTCCGGGCCAGCCTAAAATCTCATAGGCATCTGTTATATACTCATCCGCAACAGATTCGAAAGTATCACCGTCATTCCATTGATAATAAATACCATCCACTGGCGGTATGCTAAGTTGGATCCCTGGTACTAGTTTATGAGGATCATCTTGTAGGGAGTCAAAATTTGCCCAAAGCAAAGTTTCAGGACTAATTTTGTATTTATCGGAAATAGCGAAAATCGAATCTCCTCGCGCTACTATGTAATCTTCTACTTTATATCGAGGTCTTTCGGGTATGCTTGTCTTGAGTTGAATACTACGGCCGATTGCACGGTATGTGCTCAAATCGCCAGTCGCAGAATCGGGAATGGGTAACACTATATCAGCTGATTGGTCTTCAGTTTGTTCTATCACTTCTGGAATAAGTTCCGTGGCTTTCGTTCTGCCCTGAAACCAAGTTCCCCCTGCCACAATCCCTGTAACAATTACCAATGTAATGGCCCAGCTTAATACATTGAAGCGATTGTGTTTATTAAACTTTATGAATTTCATTCGCCCTCAGAGAGATTTTCAAGAAATTCCATATTATCTTTTGATCTTTCAAGGCGGGCGATGATTGCTTCGGTTGCTACCGCATGATCCATGCCTGCACCTTGTGGTTGTGGCGTGACCATCTGACCGTACATACGCCGCATAAGCCAGACACGTTTTAAGAGGTCAGGGCCAAGCAATAAGTCTTCGCGGCGAGTGGAAGATCGCTCAATATCCACGGCTGGGAAAATTCGGCGTTCCTGGAGCCGACGGCTCAGGTGCAGTTCCATATTTCCGGTTCCTTTGAACTCTTCGTAGACCAAATCGTCTAGGCGAGAGCCAGTGTCTACAAGGCAAGTGGCAATGATGGTTAATGAGCCGCCTTCTTCAATATTGCGTGCAGCTCCAAAAAAGCGTTTAGGTGGGAAGAGTGCGGAGGGATCCATGCCACCTGAAAGAGTCCGCCCAGAGGGGGTAACAACCAGGTTGTAGGCGCGTGCCAGGCGAGTAATCGAGTCCATTAGGATAACCACGTCGCGGCCAATTTCAACCAATCTTTTCGCTCGGTCAAGGGCAATTTCAGCTGTACGGACATGGGAAGTAACCGGTTCATCGAATGTGGACGCAATCACTTCCGCATCTACAGAGCGATCCATGTCAGTCACTTCTTCGGGTCTTTCGCCGATCAATGCGACCATCAAATGTACATCGGTATATTTTTTAGATATTGAGTTTGCTATTTGCTTGAGTATGGTTGTTTTACCCGCCTTGGGAGCAGAGACAATCAAGCCTCGTTGGCCGCGTCCGATTGGGGCGATCAGGTTGATAAGGCGCGGGGCGTAAGGCTCCCTAGAAGTTTCCAAGTCGAAGCGAGTGTCAGGAAATATTGGGGTCAAATCTTTAAATGAGGGTCTCTTAGAAGCTTTATCGATATCTAGACCATTTATCGATTCAACCTTTAACAGTCCATAATGGCGTTCAGATTCCCGCGGAGGTCTTACATGGCCAATAACCAAATCCCCTGGGCGTAGGCTATAGCGTCTTAACTGTGCTTGAGATACGTACACATCCGTGTCACTAATACGATAATTAGCAGATCTTAGGAAGCCGATACCTTCTCCCATAATTTCCAGGATACCGCCACGCAACTCAATGCCTTCTTTTTCAGCAATTGCCTGGCGAATTCGAATTGCTAAAGTTTCTTTTTTCAGACGATTGGCATTTTTTACACCAAGGTCCTTGGCCATAGCACGTAGCTTGACCAGTGGTTCGTTTTCAAGTTCGAGTGTCTTCATGTCCTCTTCTCAATATATTGTATTATTATTGGTTAGAAATGCCAAAACAATCCAGCGCCCCCATAAATGGGCTGGTGACTCAAATCATAATTTTAGAGGGAACGGGATTATCTTCAAATTTGCTTACACAAAATCCTAGCAGGATATATAGCAAAACCGGATTTAACACTCTAAAGGAATTTGTCAGAAACGGGGATTTATGAAAATATTATAGCACGTTCGTTCGGCCAATGCAAGCGTATAAATGCTATGGTAAAAAATGTGATTGCACGATATTTATGTTTATGCTACACTAAAATTCGAGGCTCATCATATATGAGTAACTTTTTAAATTTCCTAAAACAAAGCGATATCTTCTATCAATTCACTCCAACACAACTGAAACTTGTAGCAAATTTGTGCAATGAGGTTGTTTTTCATACAAAGGAGATAATTTTTAGAGAAAACAGTGATAGCAAAGAGTTATATATAATCACTCGTGGGGAAGTTGAAATTTTGATTAACTCCTCCACAAAAAACATAGCAGAGAATACAAAAAAATCAGGCACTATCATTGCCACCCTCCGAAGGGGCCAATCTTTTGGTGAGGTGGCGATAGTAGATGAGGGGATCAGATCTGCATCTGCTCGCGCTGCGAAAGATGAGACACACCTACTGGTGATTACAAGAGATAAATTGATTATGTTATGCGAAACGTATCCGCCCCTAGGGTATCGATTGATGTTCAACCTTGCAGCAGACCTTGCAATGAAAATCCGCAACACCGATTTGCAAATAAGCGAACCCCTGCTTTATAAGCCGCATCAAGAAAATGGAAAATAGCACAGCTATATTTCAGATAGTTAGATATTTAGTGTTCTGCGGATGATACCCTGAGTGGAATAGGTCCTCGAAATAACACAGTAGACCACATTAAAATGACTATTCGAGTTTCAAGGGAAGTCCACTTTTCGAGTATATAAAAGGAGTTTGAATGGAATCAGGCGAAGTCAATGTAGTATATATATTATTGTCCGCGATTGTGGGCATCTTTATTGTGTATTTCGCTAGGAGGAATAAAACCAATCAAAGCCCACAACAAAATGCAGATGATATTGTAAAAGACGCAAATGAACAGGCGCGGCTGATCGAATCGGAAGCGGGCGAATTAGCAAAAGAGATCATCAAAGCTGTAGAAACTGATATTAAAGAACTTCAACAAGATATAAGCCGCAAATCGGACCTTTTGGATAAACGCCGCTCAGATTTAGATCAGCTAGCTGATCAGCTTGAACGAAGAGAGCAAAACTTGGATAAGGATCCATCATCTGGTGGTAAAGGTCGTTCTGCATCCGTACCGCAAAGTTTTTATCGTGTTAGGAAAGATAATCCTCCTCGAATGCTAGTTCCTGGTTGGAAATTTAAAAAAATGCATTGGGAAGCCCCGGAAACCCATAAATTGCGCCCTACAAAAAACTCTGCGCATGGCTCAGAAAGAACGCGGCTATCCCCATGGGAAAATTTTTTGCGATCATTGAATGATACAGATAAAAAGTGGATATATTATATAAATGACCATTCTGGATTATTTAATAATACTGGATGGGACAAACAAGAGACCATTGTAATGGGCAATAACGTGGTTGTGGTTGATGAAATTCAACAGGTTCGCAATGGCTGGATGGCAAGAGTAAAGACGCTATTTATAGAAAATTCACAACCTGATCCTTATTTTCTGAATTACGAAAGTAGCCCGTGGTTAATTCACAAATTCACAGTGATCACTCGTAAAGGATTTGTGATTGATCCAAAACCAGGTGCAATACTTTACCCACTCATAACAAATAAGGGGGATGAATGTTGGATTGAATTAGAAAAGTTGGAGAAATTCCCGAGTTTACCGCTTACAGTAACAGTAAAATCGCTTGGCTTGAATGTCAGGGAAAAGCCAACTCTTAAGAGCACCAAAATAACAGCAATTAGAAAAGGGACTCCAATCAAGATTACACAATATTTACCGGTTGGAAGTGAGATTTGGGCTCAATGTGAACAGGGTTGGATAGCGTTATATCATCCGGACTCAGATCCTAAATATTTGACCTCCTGGAAGATGCAAACGGACCCGCCTCCACCATAAACTTAGTATCTGAAGTGCCTCAATAGGAATACACCAAATACAACAAGATAATTCACAAAAATTTGACAAAAAGTAGGAAAGATAGAAATTAGACTTTATCTCAATAGTCCCCACATTTAATAAATTGGGTGGTAACTGAATAACCGAAAACGGATTAGGATGTATGTGCTCAAAATAAAGCTGGCTAAAGTCCATGTGCTCCTGCGTATGAAGACGTTTATGCAATAAAGTATAAGAAGAAGAACTACGAATAGCGATAAAGGTTTTATGCACGCGTATAACGGCCGCCTGCTTTTTAAGCACCGATTCTCTTTCTATCCTTCAGCCCTAATGAACTTCTAAACACCATTACTACGACCGTTCTTGTATTAAGGGGGATATGTAATTATGCTGGATATGCTACAAAAATATATAATTGAAAAAATCGTTGACATTCGCCTAAATTCTTGCTAAACTATGCAGTCAGGTTGTCTGACAAATTTGCCATGAAAATATAATTAGGTTCGATTTTATAGGTTATGACTAGGAATACGTCGCAACATTATTTAAGCCAATGTATGTTAAATATTTAATAAGGAGGTGATGCCGACAAATTAGCCTTGTCTGCTAAATTATAGTCGACCCATAGTTATGGGTAATCTAGTTTCTCACAATATTTGGAGGAGGAAGAAATGTCTAAACGTTTAATTGTATTGCTTGCTACCTTATTTGTTGCCAGTCTTTTGCTGGCTGCATGTGGTGGTGGAGCTACTGAAGCGGTTGTCGAAAAACCGGCTGAGACGATGGATCCGGAAATGGTAATGCCCGAAGAAGCAATGGGTGATGTTGTCGTTATTGCCCCTGGTGACCCAGTTCGCATAGGTGTTTCCGTAGCTCTAACGGGCCCAATCCCTGAATTTGGTCTCGATATACAACAGTCCTATGAACTAGCTATCGTTGACCTGAATGCAGCCGGGGGTGTTTTGGGGCACGATTACGAGCTAGATATCCAGGACGGTGCCTGTGATGGTGACGCAGCCACGATTGTTGCCAACGGATTCGCCGCTGACCTAACGATTGTAGCCGTAGCCGGCGGTACCTGCACTGGTGAAACCCTGGGATTGAAGCCTATCTTACAAGAGGCGCGCATTCCCTTCGTCTCGGCCAGCGCGACAAACCCAAAAATCACCAATGCCGACTGTGATATCTGCAACCGGGTTGCCTTGAGCGATAAACTGCAGGCAGACGTAGATGCGGATTATATTTACAATACACTAGGACTCACCCAGGCGGCTGTTATGCATGACAACTCCGATTATGGCCTCGGGTTGGCTGAACTGTTCGAGAGCGCTTTCAAGGCTTTGGGCGGCACAGTCCTTGGGGAACTAAACGGCATCCAGGTTGGGGATACCGACTTCCGCGCAGCGCTCACTTTGGTCGGAACAGACAGCCCAGAATTCATCTTCTTCGGTGGCTATGTTACTGAGGGCGGCTTGATCGCGGCCCAAATGAAGGAAGTTGGTATGGAAGATGTCGTCTTCTTCAGCGACGATGGTGTCTATGGCCAACCCTTTATAGATGCCGCTGGCGCTGCAGCTGAAAACGCTTACGCTAGTTTTGTGGCGGGAGATGAAATTGCTGAGGTGAACGCCGAATTCGATGCCAAATACGAAGCAGCCTATGGCACCACTCCGGATGCCCAGGGTCCCTTCCACGCGCAGGCCTATGACTCTGTGAATATGATCGCTGCCGCTATTGCCTCAGTTGCAGTAGAGGATGCCGATGGCAACCTGGTCATTGATCGCGAAGCGCTTATCAAAGCGATCCGCACGACCTCAGGATTGCAAGGCCTCACAGGAGTGCTTACCTGCAATGATATCGGTGATTGTGGCGCCGGTGGTATTCAGATCTTCCAGGTCCAAGGTGGCGCATTTATTCAGGTTTCAGGTTTCGGCCTAGACTAATAAAATCCCACTTTGCTGAAATCAATCGGCTGGAGCAGTTATGATTGCTCCAGCCGATTCAAATAATACACTAGCAATTCAACTTCTAGGCATTATGGAACCAATACCACAGAATCTAAGACAATCCTCAGCGGGTAAAATCAGTTCCTGGATCAGAAAAAATTTTATTACGAGTCTAGGCATTTTCATCGTCGTTCTGCTCATTTGGCGGATTGTGAGCGTTGCCCAACAAGACTCTTACCCTATTCAATACTGGGCCTTCCAATTGATTAACGGTCTGACCTTGGGGGGAGTATATGCACTGATTGCGCTGGGATACACCCTTGTGTATGGCATCCTGTTTATGATCAATTTCGCCCATGGTGAGGTCATGATGATGGGCGGCTTTGCCGGTTTCTTTACCCTACAATTATTAACATACTTGGGCTGGACAAACGACACACCCTTTTCATCAGCAATCTCCGTCGTCGTGATGATGTTAGCAGGTATGACGGTTTCAGTGCTGACCGGTGTGATACTCGAACGCATAGCTTACCGGCCACTACGTGCGGCACCGCGCCTGGTGCCGCTCATCAGCGCCATTGGGGCCTCTTTCTTCCTACAATATACAGCACTGTTGATGTTTGGCGCTATACCGCACAATTACCACAAACCAAGTATTTTCGTTGGGGTTTGGAGAATCGGGGAAACCGGGATCATTATTTCTTACACTGGTGCATTCATCTTCGTTACTTCGATCATAATGATGATCGGTCTATACATAATTGTTCAACGTACCAAGTTGGGCCGCAGCATGCGGGCTGTCGCCGAAGATAAACAGATTGCGACTCTGATGGGCATTGATGTCGACAAAGTTATTGTTTTTACCTTTATATTGGGCTCAGCCCTGGCCGGTGCGGGCGGGGTCATGTTAGGCTTACACAATACCGTTATTCGCTTCAATTCCGGATTTATTCCAGGGCTGAAGGCTTTCACTGCCGCAGTATTAGGGGGGATTGGGAATATCCCAGGAGCTATGGTTGGTTCGCTCCTGTTAGGAATTATGGAAGCCCTAGGACCGTCTGCATTGGGTTTGCCCACTGAATACAAGGATGTGATCGCATTTTCAATCCTGGTTTTGGTTTTGATCTTCCGACCCACCGGGCTGCTAGGTGAAGTTCTGAGCAATAAGAAGGCTTGAAACTATGAACAACCTCAAAGAGGGCTTTCGTTATGGCCTGATTTCATATGGGATTATTCTTTACCTTAATTTACTTGGTATACCCTTGAACTTTGGGGATATTGTCTTAACAATTTTCTCATTATTAATTGGCCTGCTAAGTTTTGCTTTTTTGCGCAAACGGCCTAACCACCTACGAAAAAATTTGAGAAATACACTTGTTCAAGGATTAATAATCGGTCTTGTTAGCGGATTAGGATTGAGCATTGTGACCTACATATTCGCCAGCCTTCAAAAGGATGGAATTAACGTAGCCCAGGTCTTTGCACAAGTAAAACCAGAACATACTGGGGCCTTAACTGGACTGACAAAAGAGGAGGTCTTAGGTGACGTGAGCGTCCTGCCTGGCCTCTTGCAACTTACACTGCTCTTTACTTTTGCAGGGTTTATTGGAAGCGCACTAACCCAACTTCCTGTTGAAAAACTACGGAAACAATTTGATTCAAAAAGTGGGTTAAAAACAATCTCACGAGCGTTGTTTGTATTGCCCTTTTTTTTCTACGGACTTTTCATGCTGCTCAAAGTTGAGGGCGTCCAAATTGCCGGCACGGAAGAGAACAACCTCGGCATGCTCTTCATCTTTTTGTTTATTGGCGCTGCACTATTTGCCTTGCGGGCGGTTGAGCCTGGCCGACAGAAATCCATTCTTGTAATTCTGCTCGTTGTTCTTATGTTGCTTTTGCCGCATTTCGCTGACCTTAAACAAAACGCAATACTCGGTGTGGTGGGCATCTTTATCGTCATGGGGATTGGGCTTAATATCGTTGTTGGTTATGCCGGTCTGCTTGACTTGGGATACGTAGCCTTCTTCGCTGTTGGAGCGTACGCATATGCGTTACTATCATCTCCCGAATCCTATGTAGTCCTCAACTTGCCGGGATTCGAAGGTGTCAACTTCTGGGCAGGACTGCCGATTGCCATCATTATAGGTGCTTTTGCCGGATTTTTACTGGGTGTACCAGTCCTGCGTATGCGCGGCGATTATCTGGCCATTGTCACTTTGGGATTTGGCGAGATCGCGCGCTTGTTAGTGCTCAACCTACGAGACTATACCGGCGGGCCAGGCGGTGTTATCAATATCCCGGCACCTATCCTTTTTGGAATGGACTTGGGCAACCCGCGCGATATTCTATACATTGCGATGGCTTTCGGATTGATTGTGACCTTTTTTACCGTACGCCTACGTGACTCGCGTTTGGGGCGGGCTTGGATTGCCATGCGCGAGGATGAAGATGTGGCCCAGGCTATGGGCATTAATCTGGTCGCTATTAAATTATTAGCATTTGCCTCTGGGGCCGCTATCGCTGGCATGGCTGGCGCGCTTTATGCAACCCGCCAGGTAAACATTTTCCCAGATAACTTTGCATTGGATGTCTCTATCAATGTGCTCTCGCTTATCATTATCGGCGGTATCGGCAGCCTTGAAGGTGTTGTGTTAGGAGCGATTGTATTAATAGGTCTGCCTGAAATTCTGCGTACTGTGGATGAATATCGCATTGTTGCATTTGGAGCCCTTTTGGTCACGATGATGATCGTCCGCCCTGAGGGCATATTGCCTTCAACTCGCCGAAAACGGACACTTCATGTCCATGAGGATAGCGAATCGACAAGTACCAAATGACTTGCAATTTTTAATCCAGAAAACATATTAAAGGATCTGACCCATGGTTGTATTATCTTCCCAAGGTGTCACCAAAAAATTTGGCGGTCTGGTAGCGGTCAATAATTTCGACTTCGAACTCCCGCAGGGCATGATTGTCAGCATAATTGGCCCTAATGGAGCAGGAAAGACGACCTTTTTCAACTGCATTACCGGTTTCTATGAGATAGATGAGGGTATCATTCTGTTTGATGGTTTATTATTGAATGGCAAATCCCCCGATAAAATTACTCGGATGGGAATTGCCCGAACCTATCAGAACATTCGCTTATTCGCCAATATGACAGTCACGGAAAACATCCTGGTTGGGGCTGAACCACATCTGAAATCTTTCTGGTTTGAAGCGATTTTCCAGACAAGAAGAGTAAAGCTAGAGGAGTTAGAAGCCCAGCAGGATGCCCAACGCATGTTAAATTTCGTTGGCTTAAAGGGTATCGGTGATCAATTAGCCCGCAACCTGCCCTACGGCTCACAACGGCGACTGGAGATAGCTCGCGCCTTGGCCAGCAAGCCAAAACTTTTACTCTTGGATGAACCCACATCTGGTATGAATCCTCAAGAATCAGCCGAGTTGATGCGCTTCATCCGGAATTTGCGAGATGAACTTGGCATAACCATCTTGCTCATTGAACACGATATGAGAGTGGTGATGGCCATCAGTGAGAACATATATGTAATGGATTTTGGTACAAAGATTGCTGAAGGCACACCGAACGAAATACAGCGCAACCCGCGCGTGATCGAAGCCTACTTGGGACGTGGCATAGCCACCGGGTTGAAAACTCAGACTGCAAAAACAAAGGCGTCTAATCAGTGAGGAGGGATTAATTATGGCACTGTTGGAAATTAATGATATTCATACCTACTATGGAAATATTCACGCTCTTAAAGGTATCTCCATGACTGTTGAAGAGGGCGAGATCGTTACTTTGATTGGGGCCAACGGCGCGGGAAAAACAACTACCTTGCGCTCCATTAGCGGCTTGATCAAACCTCGCCGGGGTAAGATTGTGCTGGATGGCGAAGATATTAAAAAATATGCTGCACAAGAATTGGTATACAAAGGTATAGTTATGGTTCCGGAAGGACGCGGAATATTTTCGAAAATGACGGTGGGTGAAAATCTGGATATGGGCGCATATAGCCGCAAGGACAAAGACGGAATCCTTAAAGATCTAGGATGGGTGTATGAACTTTTTCCGCGCTTGAAGGAACGTGAGAAACAAATTGCAGGTACCCTTTCAGGTGGAGAACAGCAAATGCTTGCCACAGCGCGCGCCTTGATGGCAAATCCCCGCGTACTGCTCATGGATGAACCATCTATGGGTCTGGCGCCAGTGTTGGTTGAAGCTATCTTTGATACAATTGTACAGGTTAATAAAGAAGGCACGACCATTCTTTTGGTGGAACAAAACGCTACTATGGCACTTTCGATAGCGAATCGCGGTTATGTCTTGCAAACCGGTGAAATCGTTCTTAGCGATACAGCGGTAAATTTGCAAAAGAATGAGATGGTGCAAAAGGCTTATCTCGGAATCGAATAACCTAATAAACCCAAGACTAAGCGCCGAGGTACGAATATATTCTCTCAGCTTTTGCATAGCTCCACGAGGTTGATGCTTAACCCACCCTTGAGAGTAAATATAGTTCTAATAACATTACTTGCTTGTTCTGGCGCGGTTGGCGAAGGGCGCCTCCTGTTCCGTGCATAAAAAATTGAATTCTGGTCCATGTTTGGCAGGGGATAATAAAGTGTTTGAATTGAAAATTTTCGCAGCACACAGTAATTTGAGAGTAGAATGTTGTCTACTGAGCGCTGGTTCCTGAGTACTGACCTATGACCTCTGCTGAAATAATTACCATCGGTACCGAGATTCTACTCGGCGAAATTGTCGACACGAACACGCGCTATATTGCACGCGTATTGCGGGGTTTGGGAGTAGACCTATATCGCACCATCACCATTGGCGATAATGTAGATCGTATTGCCGAAGCAATTCATAGCTCTGTGATCCGCGCCGATATCGTAATTACAACAGGTGGACTGGGCCCAACCGTGGATGATCCCACCCGCGAAGCTGTAGCGCAGGCTTTTGAGGTTGAACTCGAATATCGGGAGGAACTTTGGGAGCAAATTGGGCAAATCGTTGGACGCTATGGAAGAGTGACCACCGAAAATCAGAAACGCCAAGCGTATATGCCTAAAGGGGCCAAAGCCATAAAAAACAATGTAGGCACCGCGCCCTGCTTTGTAATTGAAAATGAACACGGGGTTGTTATTTCCCTTCCCGGTGTTCCAAAGGAAATGGAACACATTCTTCACGAAGAGATCATTCCATATTTAAAAAATCATTATACTTTGCAGCAAATTATTAAAGTCCATTCGTTACGTACAGCTGGCGCACCAGAAGCGCACATCGACGAAAAGATCGCAGAATTCGAAACCCATTCCAACCCAACTGTTGGCCTAGCAGCGCATTCCGGAATTGTGGATATTCGTATTTCTGCCAAAGCTGATTCTGAAGCTGAAGCGGATCAAATGATCACTGAAGTCGAGATGCAGATCCGCGAACGGCTAGGATCATTAATTTTTGGTAGCGGGGATGACACACTAGAAGGTGCCGTCTTGGGTGCCGCTTCGGACCAGGACTTGAGCCTGATGTTCGTTGAATCAGGCTTGGGTGGCGGCTTGAAGCGTCGCCTCGCTAAGGTCCAAGAGAATAATTTGTATAAACTCGAGTTGGCCGAATTGAGCGAGACAGAATTGTTAGAGTTCCTCAGCTCGAAAATGAACAAACTTGATATATTTGTCGGCCTGGGGATATCGGCATTTCCAATAAAACAAAAAATTGAACTTGTGCTCATTACCCCCGAGGGCTCAAAAGATCGCAATCTTGAATTTGGCGGTCATCCAGATTTAATCACAGATTGGTCAATTAACATCGCATTAAACTGGTTACGGCGGAGCTTGCAAGGATTTGAGTAGTTGAATCGGAAACGGTCAATATCTGGCTCTTGGTTGGTATCAGCCATCTGGGGATTGAATGCGTTTGCGCTGGTAGGTGTTTTGGTTGGAGTTGGTGTTCTAAATACAAGAAAAGAACCTGTTTTGGAACAAGGTTTTCTTGAGCTTATTCCTGCCGGTACACCTTCACGAACATTGCAACCCGAAATATATTATCTGCCGTCGGTTACTCCAAACCCATTGACAACGCCCATAGTGGCACGCACAAATACTCCCTTTGTTTTAAAACAAGGGCCACGGCCGATTATTATTGGTTATTCAGTATCTGGGCGGCCTTTGGAAGTGTACACGTTTGGTCAGGGAGAACGGCAAGTGATGATCGCTTCAGGGATGCATGGGGGCTATGAAAGGAACACGATTGCATTGGCAGACGAGTTAATCATTTATGTCAATGATCATCCAGAAATTATTCCTAGTGATGCCAAACTATTTATTTTACGAAATATCAACCCAGATGGCGACGCACGCGCCCACTCAATATATGGCCGTGTCAACGATCATGGTGTGGATCTGAACCGTAACTTCCCAGAAAATTGGGAGAAGAATTGGGACCGTGATGGTTGCTGGAATTATTTGCCCACAACCGGAGGCCCAGTTGCAGGCTCAGAACCGGAAACACGCGCGGTCGTAAATTTTTTGCAATCGCAATCTGTGGAGGCACTTATCAGTTATCATAGTGCTGCCTTGGGTGTTTTCCCCGGAGGTGAACCCTGGGAAGCGAAGTCGATCAAACTGGCAAAAGCACTTGCCAAAGTGACCAATTACCCCTATCCACCGATCGATACCGGTTGTTTTTACACAGGCACATTAGCAGATTATGCTGTATCCCTGGGAACAACCGCCGTGGATATGGAATTACGAAACCATCGCGATACCGATTTTTCCCAGAATTTAAAGGCCCTAAAAGTACTTCTTGATTGGAGTAATTAGTGAAAGGAAAATGTGATGTCGAAACAAGCAGATATTATTCTTACTAATGCCCATGTCCTGACAATGGACAATGATTTCACACAATATTCTTCTGGAGCAGTAGCAATTAAGGGGGATAGCATAGTTGCCGTTGGTTCAACAGAAGAAATTAATAAGGCATATAACGCCGAAGAAGTGTTTGATTGCGGTGAAAATTTTCTTATGCCTGGATTTGTCAACGCGCATACACATGTCCCAATGACCTTGTTGCGCGGTCTGGCGGACGATCTGCGTTTGGATGTTTGGTTGATGGGCTACATGATGCCAGTGGAACGTGAATTTGTCTCGCCAGAATTTGTCCAATTGGGTACATCCTTGGGATGCGCAGAGTTCATTCGTAGCGGTGTTACAACTTTTTGCGACATGTATTATTTTGAAGAGCATGTTGCCAAAGCAACCGCTGAGGCTGGTTTGCGTGCTGTGTGTTCACAAACCGTGTTGAAATTCCCCTCCCCAGATGCTGATTCTTGGGAGGATTCGCTTGCACTCGCGCGTGGGTTCATTGAACGATGGAAAGATCATCCACTGATTGTTCCCTCTGTAGCACCGCATGCA
>JASJYH010000063.1 GCA_030123675.1 Anaerolineae bacterium
GACCTTTTGTAGCACTTCTCCCAGGTCAAGTTCAGTGGTTAATGTCAATGCTGCCGAATGGAGAGCTTCGAGTTGTTCTTTCCGTTCGTTTATCTCCCTCTCTCTATTGTCAACGATCCGAAAGACCCAATTTGAAAATGCAATTACGCCCACTGTTACAATCAGTAAAATCACCAGGTCTATTGGTAGAAAGCCCTTGCCGGAAAATAATGAATATCGCAAGAACATTATTAATGCCCAAAACAAAACCGGCAAGATCACGGTTACCCACTTCAAAACTTTGGTGTTCAATGTTGGTTTTTTGCCATGCTATAATCCGGAAATCAATTATACCGGCCTAGAAAGGGAAGCCAATAATGCTGAAAATTATTTTGGTTGACGATCATGAAGTCGTTCGCCTAGGGTTGAAATCCTTACTCGATAATCATCCAAAATTTCAGGTCGTCGCTGAAGCGAGTAATGCCGATGAGGCTGTCTCAAAGACAATTGAATATAAACCCGATGTAGTTGTAATGGATATTCGTCTACCAGGCAAGAGCGGCATCGAGGCTACCCGCGAAATTGTGGATAATCTTCCAGAAACTAAGGTAATTATCCTTACTTCTTATGCGGATGATGAGTTACTTTTCGATGCCATCAGGGCTGGAGCATCAGGTTATATTCTTAAACAAATTGGCAGTGTTGAACTTGTACAGACGTTAGAGAAAATTGGCCAAGGGCAATCAATTTTGGATCCCGAATTAGTGCAGAAGGTTTTTCAGCGGGTTCGACAGGATTCGCGCAAAGCTGAGTCAGATTCTTTTACTCTATTGACAGAGCGAGAGCTCGGAATATTGAGGCTGGTTGCTGAAGGTAAGAAAAACAAGGAAATTGCAGGCGAAATATTTTTGAGTGAGAAGACGGTCCGCAACTATGTAAGTTCTATCTTGGACAAGTTAAACCTCTCAACACGTGCCGAAGCTGCCGGGTTTGCAGTAAAACACCATATAGAAGAATATATCGATAAAGATTAACCGGTTGCTAGGTGCAAGCGAGAGATGCCGATATCTTTTCTATGAAAAATTACCCGCTTTTAGTTTTTGTTAAAACCTGTGCCCTTAAGTTCATACTTCTTACACGTTGTGTGTGGGCAAATTAAAAACTTTAATGGGGATCAGCCAGAATTAAGAAGGATAAATCATTAAATATTCATTCAAATTAAACCATCAGAATGTTGGTAATTTGTGATGCTGTCATCCCTAATTTAATGGGGTTTCAAAATCAATATCCACTCCCTGCGGATATAGAATAACTATATCCCAACAGTTTGTGACATTTGCCACTATCTATTTGTGACATATGTCACTAATAGATATTGCCCTGCTTTGATAGAATGAAGGCAATAATAATCATACTAACCTAATTATTAATAAGGAGAAATGAAAATGAAAAAGCAATTTGTTTTAATTGGATTGGTCAGTTTGTCATTGATGCTTGGTGCATGTGCTACCGCTGCTTCCACAGAAGCAAGTGAGTCTATTGCTACAGAAGCAAGTGAGTCTATTGCTACAGAAGTAAGTGAGCCTATTATTGTAGAAGCAAGAGAGCCTGCTCAGATTGGAATCGTTATTGAGATGAGCGAATTTGCTTTCTCTCCAAATGATATTGAACTCCATGTTGGAGACGAGGTAACTTTTACACTAATCAATGTAGGTCAAATAGAGCATGAATTGATGATCGGTAGAGAACCAGCACCGATAAATGGCGCTCCCTTAAATTTCAACACAGATATGTTCGAGTATGCGGGTGTTGAACCAATGGTAATGTTGAGTGAGATTGAAGACGCTGATGATCACGAGGATGCCAATGAAGACGCTGATGATCACGAGGATGCCAATGAAGATGGCGATGATCACGGAGATTTAGATCCTGACAGTCACGGCGGGTTTATGATCTACCTTCCAAAAGGCGATCAAACTGCGACGATCACTTTTACAGTTACTGAGAAAATGATCGGAGAGTGGGAGCTTGGTTGTTTCTTAATGGACGGCGCTCACTACACTGCCGGAATGTATGGCAGCCTGACAGTGAGAGAGTAACATCCAGCTGTTTCTGAATTCAAAGGATGCACCCATCGGGTGCATCCCTTATTTAAAGCTAAAGGGATTTGTGGCCCCAGAAAATGTCTTGTGTTATCCCTTTGCAATACCCAATTGTTGCCATTGATTATAGCCAGGGAATATTTCATCTATTACCGGATTTTGAAGGCGTTTCTCAACAATTTCTCCCAACACATCTCGGAAATCTGTTGTAATATCCAGGTCGCCGGGGCCGTAGAGTTGCTCGGATGTAAGACCTGGCCAGCGACCGTATACCTTACCGCCGTTGATGCCGCCACCCAGTACGAACATGCAGTTACCATGACCATGATCTGTTCCGCCCGAAGCGTTTTCTTGAGCTCGCCGTCCAAACTCAGACATCGTGACAATGGTCACTTTCTTAGCAAGATCACCGAGGTCGTGATACAAAGCAGCCAAACCGGAAGCAAATTCGCCGAGTAAGTTTGGCAATTGACCATCTACACTGCCCTGGGAATTATGGGTATCCCATCCGCCAATGTCCACACAGGCAACTTCGAGCCCAATCTCGGCCTTGGCAATCTGCGCGACCTGCTTCAACGCCATACCAAATTCAGTCTCGGGATATATGGCATTTTGAGCTGGTGTGTATTGATTGACATCAATTTTATCAAGAATATCTACCGCGTTGAATGTGGCATCTGATAAGGGATCCAACATGGAACCATTTGAATATAACGCTGCTAAGCTCAGACGGAATCCAGCCAGTTGGGCCATATCTCCCCCTAAGTGAAAATCTGCGATTGATTTGAGCGTGGTAACCGGCACAGGTCCGCGAAAGGCTGCCTGCATGACACCGCCCATACCAACAGCCCGAAAGGGGGACTCGTTTTGCCATGGTGCGGTTTGCAGGTGACGACCGATCCAGCCGGTTGGGATGGCTTTCTCACCCGGGGTGCCCCTTTCCATATAATCCATGGCATCGAAATGTGAATGGGTTGGGTCAGGTGATCCAACTGCATGCACAATTGCGAGGGACTTCTGATCCCATAAATCCTTCAAAGGGCGCAGGGATGGATGCAGACCAAAGAATCCATCAAGATCTATTATTGATTCATCTTCACCAGTTTTGGGTTCGGGGATAGCTAACTGGTTCCGGAGCTCAAAGTAATTCTCGTCCCCATGTGGAATGACGGCATTCAACCCGTCCATCCCACCCCGCTGAAAAACGGCCACCAAAATATCGCCGGGAGCCTCCATGCCTTCTGGGGCGAAGGCCATGCGTGGCATCCAGGATGGCAGAGCAGGCCGTCTCGCCCCGGCGGGCTCCCGGCCCGAACGGGGCCCAACCGCCAGGGAACCGGCAAATTTAATAAAATCACGTCGCGAAAGTTTTGTGTCCATTAAAGTTCTCCTTTACAGACTCTCTTTATAATCAGGGTAATATTTATGGTATTCAAGTACCAATAAAATAGGAATTATCGTAATTGGAAGTGAGGCGACCCGAGAATCAATCCTGCAACGGAGGGAATTACTTTATCCAGATTATTTTGCAGAGTGAAATCTACCAGGATATCGCGAGCGTCATCGGGCAAAATATCGCCCATAAAACGGATGCTAAGCACATCTACCACATCCTCCGCGGAGCCGGCATCTTGAGTGAGCGCTGGCAAATTAACACTCACACCTCGGATATGACCAAATGTCAGGGATAAACTAAAATTCCAACGCGCAAGCAATCCGCTGGTTGTAGACCAATGATCCAATACATCCGGGAAACCATTCGGTGGGGTCCATGTAAATGGAATCTGGCCCATGAAGCGTAGGTGTTGCTGAATCTGTTCTGAACGGCGATTTTCCAGATTGACCTGTGCGCCTGTCACACGCATAGCAGAGATAAAAAAATCTAAGGGTCGTTTAAATTTTTGTCCGGCTGAGGCTTTGAATTCTTCTGAGCTGAATAAAGTTCGCAAGATAGTACGGATATCGCCGTTGGATTCGGTGAAGACAGTAGCTAATGAGGTAACGATAGCAGCTGAGGGGCGGTCCGTTATGAAGCGGCGGGCCAGCTTTTCACCGATAATTAGGGCAGTATTGGGATGTGCAGCCAGCATGTCCAGCAATTGCAGCCCCTCGTTTTCCCCGCCCTCCGAGATATGCAACCCCAGCACGGTCTTATCGCCTTGTGCATGGTTACGTGCGTTGAAAACAAACTGTCCTGGGTTCTAAATTTGAACGATCGTTGCGTGGCCGTACAACCGACCAACCCGTAAGCACGCGTGCCACCTCTTCCACATCTTTGCTGGTGAAGCCCCCCGCGACACCGATTGTGTGTAATTCCATCAATTCGCGGGCATAATTCTCGTTCGGCGCTGGTGCCTTACTGGCAGCCTGATCTAGGTAAACCAGCATGGCCGGGCTATGTGCTGAAGCGTGCAGCAACGCCCGAAATGTACCCAACGCATGCGGTCGGATAACCTTCTGGTCGTCATCTGTCTTGAATACCCTGCAAAGGTCCTTGTGGATATAAATATTGAAATGGTTACTCCAAAAATCGACCATCATTTCAAAGAGCTGGCGCTGGCTGAACATCTGTTGCAATAGGGTAGCCTTGATCAGTTCAGCTACAGGTTCGGCTCTACGTTCGATTAAAAGGCGTTCAGAAGTTGTCATGCTCAGCGTGGGAAAATTCTTGAGCATTTTAGCAGTGGATTCATCAGGGATGGATTCGGGATTAAGTTGCTCCTCGATAAAGGCATCCAAGCCAACTTTCTGGGCATGTTCGATCATCTCTGGGGTTTGGGCAAAGGTGATTCGTCTCAGGGTATGCAGGAGCAAAGCCTTGTCAGTTAAGGGCGGCGAAGGAGCGAATTCCGTTTGTGGACTATCAGACGCGTCGGATACCACGCCCAAAAATTGCTCGGTGATTCGACAGGCAGAGAGCGCAGCCCAGGTTGATATTAGCGCAGATGATTTGAGAAAGTCTCGTCGGGTAATGGTCATTAGTCATCCTTTCAGAAGGAGCTATGACCATTGTAGATTAGCTTGTTGAACCCCTTATTATGTTATTGTAAATTCTAGGTAAAATATCCGGAAAAATTGTTTGACACTCTTACACCGATATCTAAATTATCATTTCTGATTTGTTCAGCGCGAAAATTTTAGCAGTTTCAAAATAATCCCGTTTTCGTAGGTTTTTTTGATATTTCTAAAGAATTACATTCTTACTCGTTCGCTTTTCGGATCGTAGAACGGACGCAGCGAGGCACGAGCTGGAATGCGCTTGGTAGCAACTTCAATCTCATATCGGCCAGCGTTGATGTAATCGGGGGTGACCGCTTCCATGTGATTAACATAGCCCATACCAATCGCTGTCCCAACCGTATGCGCAAACATACCGGACGTGATATACCCAACGATCTCGCCATCCCGCCAAATGGGCTCGTTGTGATACAACATTGGCTGATCGTCTTCGAGCGCAAACATTACCAGCAGTTTCTTAACGCCATCTTTCTTCTGTTGCAATAAGCGTTCGCGACCGTTGAAGTCGTTTTTTTTCTTGAGCTTTACAGCAAAGCCAAGACCTGCCTCGATCGGCGTATCATCGGTCGATATATCGTGACCGTAGTGCCTGTAACCCTTTTCAATCCGTAGGGAGTTCATGGCATGGTAACCGGCGTGCACCAGGTCAAACTCTTTGCCTGCGTCGAGCAGCGCTTCATAAACCCCCAAGGTAAATTCGGTTGGAATATTCAATTCCCAACCCATCTCGCCTACATATGTCATGCGTGTGGCGCGGATGCGGGCGAAAGCGACATCGATTTCCTGCGAAGTGCCGAACGGGAATGCAGCGCTTGACAAGTCGGCATCCGTCAATTTGCTCAGTACTGCACGTGAGTTTGGCCCCATCAGGCCGAGCATCATCAGGCCGGAAGTGATATCGGTTATGACAGCAAATTCGTCGTCTCGAATGTTTCGTTTGATAAAGTAGAACGTCTTAGTCTGAAGAGCAGCCGAATCCATAACAATAAAGGTCTCAGGACCGGTACGCGTGACAGTCACATCGCTCTCGATGCCTCCGCGCACGTTCAAGAGTTGAGTGTAAACTACCTTGCCGGTTGGCACGTCAATCTCATTGCCGCAAATGCGGTTGAGTACTTGTAATGCATCGCGACCTTGTACAAGATATTTAATGAAAGATGATTGGTCGAACAAGCCCACATTCTCTCGGACTGCCTTGTGTTCGGCGGCTGAATAATCGAACCAGTTCTGGCGCCCATACGAATATTCATATTTTGGCTCAACACCCTTCGGGGCGAACCAGTTAGGACGTTCCCATCCGGCGACTGTGCCGAAGCAGGCGCCCTGGGCGGCCAGGCGATCATGGATCGGTGAACGGCGAACATTACGACCGGTTGTGAACTGTCTAAATGGCCAGTGCATTTCATAGAGCAGGCCAAGCGATTCGCTGACGCGATCCCGTAGATAACGACTGTTACCCTCGAAGTACATGTTGCGGCGGATGTCAACATCCCATAGATCGGTTGGTGCGTGGCCATGTACGATCCATTCGGCTAACACTTTTCCTGCGCCGCCCGATGACTGAATCCCAATCGAATTGAACCCGGCTGCCACATAAAAGTTTTTGAGTTCAGGCGCTTCGCCCAGATGATAGGCATCATCGGGCGTAAAGCTCTCAGGGCCGTTGAAAAGAGTTTGGATATCAACATTTTTAACTATCGGCATACGATGAATCATCGCATTCATGGCAATTTCCATGTGGTCCCAATCCTCTTGCAGGCGAATAAACTCGGCCTCAACAGGGATTCCATCCATTCCCCAGGGTACCGCGTTAGGATCAAAAAAACCGGCTAGCAAGGCGCCGAGCTCCTCGCGGAAATAAGTATATCCACCAGGATCGCGCAGTGTTGGCAGGTCTTTGTGCATGCCTTCCATCGGTTCTGTAACCAAATAATAGTGTTCCGCGGCGTGTAATGGGACATTCACGCCAGCTAGTTTTCCAAGCTCGCGGCCCCACATGCCGGCGCAGTTGACGACGATCTCGCAATGAACATCGCCTTGCTCAGTAGCGACGCCGGTCACAACGCCATTTTTTTGATGAATGCCCGTGACCCTAACACCCTCAATAATAATCGTGCCACCTTGTTGTGCTCCTTTTGCCAAGGCCATCGTTGTATCTGAGGGGTTTGTGCGCCCGTCTCCGGGCAGCCAGACCGCGCCTACAAGGTCGCTGGAATTCATCAGCGGCCACATATCGGATGCTTCCTTAGGCGTGATAACTTCCACTTCCAGACCGAACACCTTTGCCATGGAGGCACCACGCTTCAACTCTTCAAAGCGTTCATTATTATTTGCTACAGAGACAGAGCCATTCATCAGAAATCCGGTGGCTTGCCCGGTCTCTTCTTCGAGTGTTGCGAACAGGTTGGTTGTGTACTGCGCCAATTTGGTCATGGTTTGGGTGGCGCGCAGCTGCCCGACCAATCCGGCTGCATGCCAGGTCGTGCCGGAGGTGAGCGTTTTGCGTTCCAGCAATAACACATCAGTGATGCCGACTTTGGTGAGGTGATAGGCGAGGCTACACCCGACGATTCCGCCTCCCACAATGACGACCTGAGCATGAGTGGGTAGAGATTTTGTCAATGGTACCTCCAGTACGGAAATTTAGTTATCCCACTTGATTTAATTTACTTTTGGATTTATTTCTTCTCTTTATGAGGAAATTAATGGTTTTCTCTGGATCATATTTTTATTCTTTCATTATTAGGATCATACATGGGTTTCAAAGATGCCTTTGCCGTATAGCGATTTCCCGCCGATAGTATTTCATATGATCCACTTTTTATAAACTCGGGTGTCACCCCTTCTTCATTTTCAACGGTACCGACGCCTACGGCTGCCCCTAAGGTGTGTCCATAACCAGCTGCAGATATATTGCCAACATACTCCCCATCCCGGTATATTGGCTCGTTGCCATGCAGTAATGGTTCTGGGTCATCCAGCAAGAACTGGATCAAACGATATTTTAATGGGCCGGCATCCATACGTTTTTCAAGTGCTTCTTTACCAATAAACCCACCGGGTTTCTTGAAATCAACCACAAATTTTAAGCCTACTTCCAAAGGCGTGTCTAAATTCCCGATATCATTTCCGATATCCCTGTAAGCTTTTTCCAGTCTCAATGTATCCACGGATTCTAATCCGGAAAATTTCAAGCCTACATCTTTTCCAGATGCAACGATTGTGTCAAATACGTTTAGTGAAAATTCACTGGGGACATAGAGTTCATAACCCAGTTCTCCGACATATGTTATCCGCAGAGCCTGTACTGTTGCATATCCTATATCTATATTTTTCATTGTCAGATATGGAAAAGCCTTATTCGATATATCGGTTGAAGTTACCTTACTTAATAACTCACGGGATTTTGGTCCCTGAATAGTTAGGGCGCTTGATGCCGAAGTAATATTTAGGATAAAGATATCATCCTCTGGCGATGAATTATTCCGAAGCCACATTTCTACAGGCAGACGGGTGGCATCCCCGGTAAGCACCAAAAATTCATGCTCTGCCACGCGGGTGACCGTAAGATCGGCAATTATTCCACCAGCCTCATTCAACCATTGGGTGTACACACAACGCCCAACGGGAACAGCGATATTATTCGCGCTAACCCAATTCAGGATCCTTTCAGCGTCGCGCCCCTTGACCATAATTTTCGCCATCACAGAATAATCGGTGAGAGTTACTCCCGCTCGTGTGGCGAGGTGTTCCGCGGCAACATATTCAAAGTAGTTTGGCCGCCCCCAAGAGTGCTTTATTATGGGTGCCACACCTTTTGGGGCAAACCAAAATGGAGATTCCCAATCAGCATATGTGCCAAAATAGGCACCGGCTGCTGCTAAGCGGTCATGGTATGGTGACTGCTTCACATTTCGGGCAGTTTTGTACTGCAGCCCAGGGTACCCAGGTGCGAACATCCTTCCCAATATTTCTGTAGTTCGATCCTTTAGATATTTAGGATTATTTTGATGGGGCATCATACGAGCAATATCCAACTCACTCACGTCAATATCCGGCAGGCCATCTACAATCCATTGAGCGATGATACGTCCGGCACCACCTCCCAACAAAATTCCTAGTGAATTAAATCCTGCGGCGACATAAAAGTTTTTCAACTCAGGTGTTTCGCCAATTAGGGGTAAGAGATCTGGTGTAAAACTTTCCGGGCCACAGAAAAGTTTATTAATTTTTGTTTTTTCAAGGATTGGGATACGTTTCTTCGCCTCTTCGATATATGGTTTCATCCGGTCCCAATCTGGCTCGATTTCCGCGTAGGAGAAATCTTTGGGGATACCATTCGATCCCCAGGGAGTTGCTACCGGTTCAAACAAACCCACCATTATCCCACCCGATTCATGCCGATAATATACTGAATATCGTTCAATGTCCACTAAGATCGGTAACTCAGGGTCAATTCCGGCTATTGGTTCCGTTAAAAAATAGTAATGTTCTGCGGCCTGTATAGGTATATTTACACTCGCAAATCTCCCAATTTCCCGGGCCCATATCCCGGCACAATTGACAACATATTCGGCTTCAATATCCCCTTTATTCGTTACCACCCCCACGATTTGGTTATTTTCCTGTTTTATTCCGGTAACTTCCACCCCTTCCAAGATTTTCATACCTCCCATTTCCGCCCCTTTTGCAAGTGCCAGCGCCGCACCAACTGGATTTACACGTCCATCACCCTCCGTGAAAAAACCAGCCAATATATCATCAGTGGTTGCTAATGGCCAAAGTTCCTTTACTTGTTCAGGTGAGATTTCATTTGACAATACCCCTTGGCTTTTGGCAAATTCCATGGTCTTGCGAAGTTGGAACAATTTGTCTTCAGATGTTGCAAATTCTAAATACCCTATCGATTTATAGTCGGTTGATTGGCCCGTTTCTTTTTCTAACTTTTGATATAAATCACGTGAATAAGTCGCCATTTCAATTAACGACCATGAATCAAATCCGCCTGTTTCAATCAACCCAACTGCATGCCACGTCGTTCCTGCAGTTAACTCATTCTTCTCGAGCAGGACGACATCCTGCCAACCCAATTTGATTAAATGGTAGCCAACACTGCATCCGATGATGCCTCCACCAATAATAACAACTTTTTTCTTTGCCGGAATATCTTGTTCTGGAGAATTGTTATTCGCCATAGTATGTCAATGAAATTACAGATTAGTTAGAGTAATTTCTGAGTCTAAACTCTAATCTTTCAATATCTCACGAGCCGCATTTTTCCCATTTATCCCGGTGATGCCACCACCAGGATGTGTAGCCGCACCACACAGATATAGATTTTTGACCGGAGATCGATATTGTGCATGGCCTGGTATGGGCCGCATCCACATGAATTGTGCCAGAGACATTTCTCCATGCACATAATTTCCTTCTGGTAGATCATAATCTTGTTCTAAATCCAAAGGAGTAATTACCTTTTGATGTTTGATTAGTTTCTCGAACCCAGGCGCATATTCACCGATCTTGTTAATAACCAGTTTGGCGAGGTCATCCCGTAATGATTTCCAATCGCCTTCCCGTAAATGATAGGGCATAAACTTTACAGTAACAGACATAAGATGGGACTCATCAGAACTCATTGATGGGTCTGAAATCGTGGGTATGAATATATCAAGATAGGGGTTCGCCGAATAGCGTCCATATTTTATCGGGTCGTATGCTTTTTGAAGATAAGTCATCGTAGGGGATATTTGGATATGCCCGGATAGAAGTTTATGGGCATTCCCATTCACACCGCGAAAACTTGGCAGTTCTCTTAAAACAAAATGTATTCTTGCTGTTGTTCCGCGATATTTAATGTTCTTCAAATGTTTAATAAACATTTGATCCAAATAATAAGGATCAAGTAAATTTATGAAGGTTGTATTCATATTGGCAGATGAGACAATCGTCTTGGCCGAATAGTGATCGCCATTGTTGGTTTCAACGCCTGAAGCAACGTAGTTATCAAATACAATTTTCTCGACAAAAGTATTTAATTTAATCTCGACCCCCAATGATTTTGCTGCATTAGCCAGGGCATTGCTTAGTGCTCCCATTCCACCTAAAACGTTCCCACTAGATCTAAAATGCCCGTTATTACTACCTGCCCAATTATATAAAAAGTTGTAGCCTGATCCGGCCTCTTGCGGCCCGAATGAATTATTGATCAAGGCAGAGGCAGAAATTGCCCCTTTTACTTCATCTGATTCAAACCATTCATTCAGTATGTCTGACACCGGCATTGGCAATATGCGAACGACTTGCATAATATCTTTCCGCCCTACTTTCCAGACAGGTTTTAAAAGTGGCAATAAATCTATCCCATCCTTGAAACCAAATTCTGGTAAATCAGGGGGTGTCAAATACAGCATACTTTCTGCTAATGTGCTTAATTTTCCAAGCAAATCAAGAAACCTTGGATAAGCCTTTGCATCAGCTTCTGAAAACTTAGAAATTTCCTTAGAAGTAGCGCTTACGTCTCCTGAGATCATTAAATTACGACCATCTGGCTGCAATGAATATACAATTGGGTCTACAGGAACTATTTCTAGTCCGTGTTGAGAAAGCTTTAGATCTGAAGCAACTGTAGGGGATAGGTATCCGGCTCCATCTGCTAGCGAAGAAAATTTATAGCCTGGGAAGAATTCTTCTGTGACTGCAATACCACCAAGTCTACCTTTCTTTTCAAGGAGAATCACTTTTCTACCAGCTTTAGCAAGATAAGCTGCTGCTACAAGACCATTCACCCCACCACCTATAATGACCACATCTTTTTTGGCTTTTATTTTTTGATCCACCAATTTATCTCCATTAATTTCCATCTTTAAGAATTCTCATCGCAGCCAATCTCCCGGGGCCGCCAGTGACACCGCCGCCAGGATGCGTTCCAGAACCACATTGATAATAATTCTTAATGGGTGTTCGGTAGTTTGAAATTCCTAGGCCAGGTCTAAAGAAAAAGAGTTGGTCTAGGGTTAGCTCGCCTCCGAAAATGTTACCTTGCTTAAGGCCAATCTCATCTTCAATGTCCCAGGGAGTCCGAATTTGAGTATGTAATATTAAATCCCTGAAGTTTGGTGCGTAATCCGAGAGCGTATCTAATACTGCTTTACCAAAAGCCTCCCGTTGTTGGTCCCGGTTGCCATACTTCGGCATATTATATGAAGCATATTGCACGAATATCGACATGACATGTTTACCAGGAGGCGCCATTGTTGGGTCTACTGTTGTCGGTATAACGATCTCCAAATATGGTCTTTTTGAAAAATCATCATATTTGGCGTCGTCGTATGCCTGTTCCATAAAATCAGTACTTGGAGCAATCAAAATCATTCCCTGAAGCAAAGATTTATCTTTCATGGCGGTAAATTCTGGCAGACCATCCAGTGACAAATTCACCTTGCCAGAAGACCCCCGATATTTGAAATTATCAATAGCTTCAACTATTTCTGTCGGCAATTCTTTTTCATCAATCAACTTGCGGAAGGTAATGTCAGGATCTGCTCCAGATATCACAGTGTTAGCATAAATATCATCCCCATTTTCAAGAGCGACCCCGATTGCTCTCCCTTTCTTAACGATGACTTGACTTACAGGCGTATTGACACGAATTTCAACCCCAAAACTTTTTGCCGCACTCGCTATCGCATTACTTACCTCTCCAGTTCCACCTTTTTGTGATGCCCAGGCAGTTAATGCGCCATCAAGCTCGCCCACGTAATGGTGTAATAATACATAAGCTGTGCCAGGAGACTTTATGCCTAACATGGTGCCAATAATGCCATTTGTCCCAATTGAAGAGATCATAATATCACTTTCAAACCACTCAGCCAGAAAGTCATAAGCGCTCATCGTGAGGATTTTGGTAAGCCAATGAAATTTATCTTTGCCCATAGACTGCAGATGTTTCCCAAACTCGCTTAATATCTGCAATCCCGCTAATCCTGGGTTGGCTGGGTCTGGAGGTATATAATTTAATATGGGTTTGACTGCGTAAGCCAACGCGTAGAGCATATTGCTAAATTCGTGATAAACATCCGCATCTCGCCGTGAATGACGTCGAATTTCCTCATGTGTGGTGGCTTCGTCTGGATAAGTTGCTAAATAGTCACCATTATCCATCGGGGTAAAAGAATAATCCATGGGTAATAAATGCAACCCGTGTTTGGGTAGCTCCAGTTCTTGAATGATTTCAGGGCGTAGTAGACTGACAACATAAGAACACACTGAGTATTTAAATCCGGGATAGATTTCTTCACTGACGGCAGCCCCTCCAACCAAATAGCGTTTTTCCAAAACCAGGACTTTTCTGCCCGCCTTAGCAAGATAAGCGGCTGCAGTTAATCCATTGTGACCGCCACCAACTACAATCGCATCATAATCCTTTTTCATCTAAACTCCTTATAAACTTGGTTGGCGGCTCTTAAACCACTTTCAATCGCGCCATCCATAGTAGCCGAGTTAAAGGCAGTATGTTCTCCGGCAAAGAATATGCTTTCCACTGATTTTTTCAGATAGGGAATATTATCCGTGGCCTCGTTACTAAAGGCCGAATAACATCCTTGGGTCCATTTTTCTCGCGACCAATCCACCATGATGGCATCGCCTTCAAAATCCAAATCCGGATTCATAGATTTCAATTCTTTAAACCATATGTTTGGGTCGTTTGAATTTAGACCTAATTTTTCACGAGGCGTGGCAGAGCCGCAAAAGGCAGTTATTACTTTACGGACATTGCTATCCCCTCCTCTACCCGTCCAACACCAGTATGGTGTTTCTGAATCATGATAGGCTCTCAAGGTGGGTCTTTCCTTTGTTGCCGCCGTAATCTTCGCAGCCGTGCCCATTGTTACTGAATTAATTGCATTTTTAATCGGATTTGGCAATGCGGGAACAAACTCAATATCGGCCAATAAATTTACTGGAATTGCGAACACAACGGCATCCAGTTCGAGCTGGAAGGGTCCATCTGATGTTTTTCCCCTAATTGTTACACTCTTTTGCTTTTGTTCAGCCAATATGGCCTCATGACCCAAACGAACATCATCTAACTTATCTGCGATAGCTTGCGCAATAGACATATTTCCTGAAGCAACCCGAAAATAACTTCCACCCCTGTAATTTGCTGTTTGGCGAGGGGAATTTCCATCCATATCTTCTATCATCCTAAGGGCAACTTTATTTAGATCAATACCAAAAGAAGTTTGTAATCTAGAGTAAAAAAATATTTTTTGAGGCTCATTCAAAGGTAAAGCGTTTATAAATTCGCCGATAGAGCGTGATTTGATATCATCTTTATTCATACTGGCTAAAGTTTTCTCAGCAATATCATGCGCGCCTTCTTGTTCATCTTTTGAAACAGGTTCTCCAACAATCACTTTTCTTTCCAAAAAATTTACTCCTACCTCCGCTTTAGAAAGCCCTAATCGATCAATCATCCCCAAAACCTGATTATCTCTTCCCTTAATCCATTCGCCGCCCAGCTCAACAATTTCGTCATTAGAAAGGGTGGTAGACCAGACTCTTCCGCCAACCCGATCGCGGGCCTCTAAAACAGTCACTTTAAAACCAAGATCATGTAACTCAAGTGCGGCTGCCATCCCAGCAAAACCCGCGCCTATAATCCCAATATGCTTATTCATCCTTGCAGTCATCTAATTCGTCTTACGCGAAGGATTGAAAAATGGAGTTTTTACAACTTTTGCCCTGGCATTATGGCGTTCGGCATTTATGGTAACTTCCATTTCAACCTGATTTCCGATTGAGGCATATTTTGGTTTTATTCGGGCAATGGCAATATATTTTTTCAACATAGGAGACCAGGTTCCACTTGTCGCTTTCCCGATCTGTTTCCCATGAGAATAAACCGGGACTGCCTCAGTCCAGGATTGATAGGGAAGATAAAGGGGCATGTTGTACTTGGCATAAATTGCTTCGAGCGATTTTAAATCTATTTCTAATCCTATTGTTTTCCATTTAAGTCCGTTCTTTTTGTCTTCAATCAGGGCTTTTTGCCCAACAAAATAATCCTTTTTCAATTTTACTGTCCACCCAAGACCTAATTCTAACGGTGTTGTTTTTTCATGTTCGTACATCACTTTTTTGGAGGAATGGAAATCAGCGTCAATTAACAACAGCCCGGCCTCGATCCGAGCGATATCTAATGCATAATCACCAAATGGACGGATACGGTAATCCTCTCCTGCTTCAAACACTGCATCCCATAGGGCTACTGCTTTATCAGCTTTAACCCATAGCTCATATCCCAAGTCCCCGGTATACCCTGTACGAGATAGCGTGATCGGAATGCCCGCTATTTTAATATCCATCAGGCCGAAATAATTTAATCCCTGCGCATCTGTCTTCGTAAGCCTGTTTAAAATATCTCGTGAATATGGTCCTTGCATGGCCATGATCCCGTATGCCTCGGTGATATCTTCAATGGTTACATTTAAGTTTGTAGCATTATCTTCTAACCAAAAAAGGGTGGGTTCAGCCGCTGTCATCCGGAAAAATTGTTCATCGACACGGGCTACAATCCCATCATCGATGATTTTCCCATTATCATCACACCAAGGTGTATACATACTTTTCCCAACCCCGTACTTAGACACATCTTGGGTGACCACTCTATTCATTAACTTGAGGGCATCGGGACCGTGAATAATATATTTATAAAGTGGGGAGGTATCAAAGACGCCGCAGGAGGTACGGATTGCAAGATACTCATGACTATGATCCAATTCATAGGAGTTGGCAGCCAACCAGCCGGACCATTCGTTCCAATCGTAACTATCTAATAATTCAGAAGTTCTCGGGTGGAAAGGGGTTTCTTTCATAGGGTAATCTCTTTATTTCTAATGTTTGGTGAAGGTGAAGTAGAAAACATTTTCATATTACTCACTAAGTAAAAAAACTTTATCGTTTGATCTAACGGTAACTACGTTGTGCTTATTATCTAACACCAATAAAAAGCCCCGCCGTCCGTTTCCTAAAAATTTTAAAATTTCCTTCTGCTTAGTTGCCGGTAACTTTTCATACTGGTTTGCAATGCAAAATT
>JASJYH010000064.1 GCA_030123675.1 Anaerolineae bacterium
AAAAACAAAAACCTTTGTGTTCCTTTGTGTGCTTTGCAAAGTGCCGTGCGCACTTCACGGTGTGGTGATGAAGCCTTTTTTCAGTGGAGTCAAGGGTGTAAATAATAAAGGGCCTGACCAAATCAGTCAGACCCTATTTTTCTTATTATTTACATTTTAGAACCAGCCGCGGAATTCCATTGCCTTCACCACCCGGTCGATGGCAACCATATAGGCTGCATCCCGCATATTAACATTTTGCTTCTCACTCATTGCTAGCACAGATTGGAAGGCGGCCGTCATTTTGTCATCTAGTTTTTTTAGCACTTCTTCCTTAGACCAATAAAAATTCATGTCGTTCTGCACCTGCTCAAAGTAAGATGTGGTCACACCGCCCGCATTACAAAGGATATCAGGGATTGTGAAGATACCATTGGCCTTGAAGTACTCATCGGCTTTGGCCGTGCAAGGACCATTGGCGCCTTCAGCCATGATCTTGACACGCTTAGACATCAGCTTGACTGTATCCCCATTGACATGACCTTCGATGGCGGCTGGAATTAGTACATCTGCTTCCTTGGTAATCCAGGCTTCGCCATCTTCTACCAAATAACCAGCTTGCTCAGCAGCAGTTTTGTCAACAGTGCCGTATTGGTCTGTGATATTTATTAGAAAGCGTGGGTCGCAGCCATCCTTATGGCTGAAGGTATAAGCAGCCTTGTCATCGTGGTCCCAACATGAAATACAGGCCACCTTGCCTCCCAGTAATTCAACAAAGCCAATCGAGGCATGCTGAGAAACCTTGCCGAAACCCTCAAGTGCCGCAACCGATTTTTTCGGGTCCATCTTGAGGTGTTTCATAGCTTCCCGAACCGTGTAGATTACGCCATACCCAGTTGCTTCAGTCCGACCTTGTGAGCCACCAGCGCCGATTGGTTTGCCGGTGAACGCGCCGGGCGTATACTCGCCAGCCAGCTTGGAATATTCGTCCATCATCCAACCCATCATTTGTGGGCTGGTGCCGATATCGGGAGCCGGGACATCATTGCGTGGGCCTATGTTCTTCCACATCACATCTACCCAGCCACGGCATAGTTCCTCTTTCTCGCGAAGAGAAAGAGTAGCCGGGTCAACAATAATTCCGCCTTTGCTGCCGCCCAAGGGAATATCGGCAACCGCACACTTCCATGTCATCCAGGTTGCCAACGCGCGCACAGTGTCCATCGTCTCGGATGGATGGAAGCGGATGCCGCCTTTGTTGGGCCCACGCGCGTTATTGTGTTGCACCCGAAATCCCTGAAAAACGCGTAGAGAACCGTCGTCCATGCGCACCGGAATGCGAAAAGAATATTCTTGCGCCGGCCAACGCAGGACTTCAGCAATACCTGGGTCTAAATTAAGTAGTTTTGCGGCGCTGTCAAATTGTTCTTGGGCCATATCAAACGCATTAATCTGTCGGGCCACTTTTTTCTCCATAGATTAATTATTTTGTCTGACAAGTTATACAGGCATCCCAGATTTGTGTCCATATTAAAACCAACACAAACCAGAAATCTTTCTCTATATTTTTTTACTTGAACGCCTTAAGCTTCTTTTAACTGACGATCCAATTCCGCTCTAACTACATTTGGATTTGCTTTTCCGGCAGCTTTTTTCATCACCTGCCCAAACAGCCAGTTGATGATTGTCTCTTTCCCGGCCTTGAAACTCTCGACCGCATCCGGGTTTTCGCCAAGAATTTGCTTCACCAGATCGGCAATAAAACCTTCATCTGAAACTTGCTTGAGTCCACCTTCTTCCACAATTTCGGCTGCGCTTTTGCCGGACGAAAACATTTCAACCAAGACTGTTTTTCCCGTTGACTGGTTGATCTCACCCTTCGCAACCAATCCTATCAACTTAGCCAGCGCTTCAGGGCTTAATTTCAGGTCTGCTACCGTTGTATCGGCCTGGTTCATGAGAGAGAATAAATCCCCAGTCATCCAGTTGGCAAGGCTTTTCGGGGATATGTTTTCGGGCAATTTCTTCAGTGCGGCTTCAAAATATTCTGCGACTGCCTTTTCTGCGGTCAACACACCGGCATCATACGCAGTCAATTCATATTCTTCCATGAAACGCTGATTTTTCGCACGCGGCAATTCGGGAAGGGTAGCGGTTACCCGTTCAAGCCAGGCCTTATCGACTACCAACGGTGGCAAATCCGGATCCGGAAAGTAGCGGTAATCATGCGCATCTTCTTTACTGCGCTGGGAATAGGTTTTCTCATTATCTTCGTCCCATCCCAGTGTTTCCTGATCCACCTGACCACCAGCCTCCAATACTTTCTCCTGCCGCTGTATCTCAAAAGCCGTGGCGCGCTCGAGCGCACGGAAGGAATTCAGGTTTTTAATTTCAACCCGCGTATTAAGTACATCCGTCCCTTCGGGGCGCACTGAGATATTGGCTTCGAACCGAATAACACCCTTCTCCATATCACCAGAGTTGACTTCGAGATACCGCAGAATATCACGCAAAGCCTCAGCGTAGGCCCGAGCTTCTTCCACTGAACTCATGTCTGGCTCGGAGACAATTTCCAGGAGCGGCACCCCTGCACGATTCAAATCAATCAGGGAGCTCCCATTAAGGTGAGTTAACTTGCCGGTGTCCTCTTCTAGATGGACACGCCGAACACGGATGGTTTTCTGGCCCTCAGCAATCTTGATATTGAGCTTCCCATTTTCTGCCAAAGGTTGTTCGTATTGCGAGATCTGATAGCCTTTGGGGATGTCGGGATAGAAGTAGTTTTTACGGGCGAATATACTGACCGGGTTAACTTGGCATTCCAGTGCAAGCGCAACCCGAATACCATACTCAACTGCCAATTGGTTCACAACCGGAAGCGTGCCAGGCATTCCAGAGCAAACCGGGCAGACGGCATTGTTGGGGGTTTCAGAGACGGAATCTACGACCGCGCAACTGCAAAACATCTTCGATTTCGTTTGCAATTGGGCGTGAACTTCAAGTCCGATTACGGGTTCGTATTTGATAGCCATTAGCTATAATTTTATCAAGACTTAGGAAAATGATCAGCCACAAAGCAAGCCGTAATTGTATGCTGGACTGAGCAGCATGCCGGCCCACAGCAGCTGCATCTCCATGCCAGACAAGGTACATATGCGGAAAAAAAAGGGCCAGAAATCCAAGCACCAGCCAAAACGCAAGTATATGCGATTTTCTCTTTGTGCCGAGAGTTAAACCAATGGCAAGAATTACAAGCAATGCCACAAGCCAGAGTGAACTTGGGAAGAATAAATTGCCAATTGAGCGTGCCAAAGGTTGACCTGATCCATTATTTTGCAAATCGGAAGGTGCGAGCAATTCTTTGAGATGTTGCCAGGGTGATATCAAAGTATAAACTGGGTGATCAATTAAGAACCGCACATAAACTTCTTTACCTTTCCTATACAACCAGCGCTCCATTTCATTCAATTCAGGCGAGTTATACACTGCAAAATTGTCACTATCTGCCAGGCCACCCTGCAAAGCAAGCAGTTCTGGTGATACAGGCATGCCCTTCTTTTCAAAGTATGACAGGAACTCATCGCTCGGTAAGATCCGATTTAATACGGTATTTGTAAGCGGGTACAACCAACGCGGGAATGTCGGCAATTCGGAAATTTGAATATTAATATAACAAAAAAGTGCCAGCAGTATACTTACCGCCCAATAGAATCGTTGTCTTTTGTAGAAAAGACCAATTGGCACGAGAATCGCGGCTATTAACAAACTTAAATAAACATTGGTTTCACGGGTGCCAATCCACCAGCCAAAAAGGATAATTAGTACAAACAGTTTTCCCCAACGCCATCTTTGCAAAAGAGATAACCACACCGCCAAAATTAGCACCATCAGCGAGATCGAAAGCGACTCGCTTAGAATAATGTGATTCCACATTTGAACTGGAGCCGCGAGGCTAAATCCCAAAATAATGGAAAACGCCGTCAGTTTCAACCAACCCGCCCGAATTGAGCGAACAAAGCTCAAGCCCAATGCCAACCATGCCAAGGATGACAAGCTTGTCTGCACTGCATCAATGACAACCGGAGAGCTGCCTGTCAGTTTATACAACACTGCTGCACCCCAAGGTTTGGTGTGGGTCCACAAGCCAAGTTCGTTCCAGTTATACGTAGTGGCAGGGAAAATGTAGTCTATGCTATCCGGCAGCCAAACCGCCTCGCGGGTTTCCAGATGACTGGTTAGTTGCAATAACAGATAGAAGAATGTAATCCCTATTACAATATATCGCTGTGCTTTTGTCAGATTGAGGCTCCCTTGCGAAGGCTTCCCGCGCGGGAAAAACTGGCGAAACCAGCTCAAAATGGCCTGGCGCAGCACAAAGGACAAGGTTAATCCAATTTGTGCGCTAGCGAGTGCAACCCATATCAACGTAGGCTGAATACGGCCAAAATACGTAAAATATCGTATGGCGGGAATTTGACCCAAAGCAGACGGGAAAGATAGCCCAAAGAGTAGAACACAAAAAAAGAAGACTCGAAAGAGATTTTTTTCGTTGGAAAGCCAGAGTTCAAGGGTTTTTGATCGTCCAGTATTAACTCGGTAGCTGATAAAAAATATTCCACCCACTGCCACCAAATTAGCTAACAGAATTGCCCAACGGCCAACCGAAAAACCCAAAAAGCCGCCACTTTGAGAGGGTTCGACGAGTAAGGCGCTGATACCTATTATCCCCTCCAGCGCGATCAATACGCTATGAAAGATTACAACTTGGATCGGGGAAGTAAATCGATTGTGGAGAAACTTCATAAAAAACAGCAGTCGAGGCTGATTGCAAACGTAACAGGTTGAAGATCGGTGAGAAGCGTGACCATGTTCTTATTATAAAAGAATTGACCGGGCGAATTTGCCCGGTCAGGATATTAATCGTCGAAATCGTCTTCAAAACCGTCGTCGTCACCGACATCGATCTCAAACCCCACTTTTTCGCTATCGAGGTAAATCCAAAGCAGCAACATATGTCCATCCTCGGATTCCACGTTGCGAGCAGCCAAGATGGGGGCAGTTTGTTCCAATCCTATGTCGTTGCGGTAATGTAGATGAATGGGAAGTTGGTTATCCCAGGCCTGATAACAGCGTTCGACCAATGCCGGGCCATTAAAGGTACGTAAGCGGGTTAGTGCGGTTACAGCCTGATTAGGACCCTCGTTTAAGCTCATCGCCCAGCCATCTTGAACTGGTTCGAAAATAGGTGTCGGGCCTTCAATAATTGTGATTTTATCGTCCATGATTTTTCCTACTTGCGGCGGGATGATACCACATAAGGTATTGTACAACAATTGTAGGGTGTCAATATATACAAAATTGTAATAATCCTTATAAAGCAGTCACAATATCCCTTACCAGCCTTGGTCCGTGATATATCAATCCCGTATAAATCTGTACCAGTGTCGCTCCCAAATCAATGCGCCGTTTTGCATCCTCCGGACTCATAATCCCGCCCACACTGACGATCGGCACGTGCCCATCTACCCGCGTGACAATTTTCTTCAACATCGCTTCACTCCCAGCCTTGAGCGGCCTTCCGCTTAAACCGCCTGCTTCTTCCCGATGCACTGATCGTAACCCATCTCGCGCCAGGGTAGTGTTGGTAGCAATGATGCCGTCCATGCCGGTATCAAGGATCACGCCCAGGGCCTCGTTGAGTTCTTCATCGCTCAAGTCGGGCGCAAGTTTAACCAGAATTGGACGGGAGCTATTGGATCTTTTCCGTTCAGCAGCAATTGATCCGAGCAAATTTTCCAGCATGGCCCTTCCCTGTAATCGCCGCAGGCCAACTGTGTTGGGTGACGAGATGTTGATAGTCAAATAGTCAGCGAGGGGTCCAAATTTTCGGATCAGCGAGAGGTAGTCGTCAGCGGCGTCCTCAAGTGGGGTATCTTTGTTTTTGCCCAGGTTCAGACCAATAATAGTGTCATTCCCCAAAGGGGACCCAGTCCGCTTGCCATGCATATTTCCATTTGCCGGGAGCTTGCTTCGGCGCTGCGCTGCTCGTAATGACATCGCAACATAATCGGCACCTTTCCCCGGAAATCCCAACCGATTGATGACCGCTTCATCCTCAACCAACCGGAAGACGCGCGGCTTCGGGTTGCCCCCCTGCGGGTTTGGAGTTACCGTACCCACTTCGATATGCCCGAACCCCAGCCCGGCCAAACCTTTTAAGGCAATCCCGTTTTTGTCATACCCTGCCGCGATCCCGAGAGGGTTCTTAAACTCCAGGCCAAAAGCTTTTACAGGTTTTGAAGGCAGAACATTCAAGCCTTGCCAAAGGGAGCGGATTGGCCCCAAACCCAACATTCGTATCAAGAGCAAGCTCAGATAATGCGAGGCCTCAGGATTTAATCCAAAGAGTAGCGAGCGTAACACCTTGTACATCTATGCCTTTTAATACTGGGAAGCTAAGACATGGTTTGTTCTATCACATAGTATCTCATTTTCCCAATAATATAGTTTTCCAATCTTTGAAACCCGAACCCCTTCCGGCAGTGGTTCATCCGTATCTTGAAATGGTTTCTTGAGCAATATATAAAGACAATTTTCAATTGGCCAATTGCCCTTCCAAGTTTCAATCACAGTATTTCCTGCGTCTAACTCCGCTTCCAGGAATGGTTGTAACTCTTCACACAATTCCTCGATATGTTCTTCATAAACATCATTGTCTGTCATAGATAATTCTCCTTGTGCAGCAGCTCGTTACACAAAAAAAGCAGTTTTTAGAATCCGGCAATTTTTAATAGATGTTCGCACATATTATTTTTCATGTAAATTATGCTCGTGCGAGAAACTTTCTCGTCGCTGTAATTTTTTCCTTTTCAACCTTGCCGGTCTTTTCCCAATGATCCAGTATCTCAGAGAGGGTCAGCAAAGCATGCAGCCTATAACCAGCCTGCCCCAGAGCCTCTTTCGCTCCGGACTGCCTATCTACCAAGACAACCACGTCTTTGACAACCAAGCCGACCTTGGTTAATTTTTCGATGGCTTCGAATTTGCTGCCTCCGGTGGAAGTTAGATCATCGATCACAACTACCGTTTCACCGGGGCGGTATTCGCCTTCGATCTCAGCTTTGGTGCCATAGGCCTTGACTTCTTTGCGTGGGTAGATCATGGGATAGTCCCCCGCAAGAGAAATGGCCGTCGCAATAGGCAGGCCAGCATAGGGCAAACCAGCCAAGCGATCAAAATTGAGTTTTTCCAACAGCGGCAAATAAGCCCCAGCGACCTGTTCAAGCAGTTTGGGATAGGTGATGATGAGTCGCAAATCAATGTAAATGGGAGATTTCAGTCCCGATTTTAGCGTGAAATCTCCGAATTTGACACATCCCACTTCGAGTAAACTATCTGAAAGCGTAGAAAGTAGATGCTTGGAATTCCATTTTTTTTCAGTCATTGCTACCTTCCTTCACGAAGTATTGTATCTTTACTCTCTGATATTTGGTCTCGTAATTCAGCAGCGGCCAATCCTGGATTTTCAGCCCCCGAAATACCACGTGAGACGTTGATCAGCATCCCGCTTCCATCCTGACGTAAGCCTGCTGCCAACGCAACAGCCAAATCCCCACCCTGAGCACCGACGCCGGGGGACAGAAACCATAAATTCGATGCCGCAGCCCGGACGCGAGTCAATGCCTCAGGTTGGGTTGCTCCGACGACCAACCCAATATTTTTGTTAGTATTCCAGGTTTGGGCCAGTTTTGCAACATGTTCATAGAGCGGAATTGAGCCCTCCGTAACCTTTAGGTCTTGCAAATCCTGCGCTCCCGGATTACTGGTCTTGCACAACAAAAACACGCCTTTCTTTGCATTTCCAATGAAAGGCTCAATCGAATCCCTGCCGAGGTACGGGTTCAAAGTAATGGCGTGCGCCCCGAGCTGCTCAAAAGCCGATTTGGCATAAGCCTCCGCGGTGGAGGCAATGTCACCCCGCTTGGCATCCAGAATGACAGGAATCATCGAACCAAGCTTATCGGATTCTTCCTGGATGGCTTCGATGACTTGTTTGAGAACCGCCCATCCTTCGGGGCCAAAGAATTCGAAGAAGGCCGCGTTGGGTTTAAATGCGGCAGCGTAGGGAGCTGTTTCTTTAACGATATGCAGGCAGAAGTCCAGTGCTGATGCGGGGATCGGTTTGGGAAGTTGGGAAACGTGCGGATCGAGTCCTACGCATAGGAGCGAGGAGCAGTCGTCCACACGGCGTTCCAAAAACGAGAAGAAACTTTCCATAATTTATTACAGAACGCTGATTTGACGGATTCGGCGGATACTTGCAGATTTTTAATAATTTGTTTGATCTATGCAAATCTATTGAATCTGTGCGATCCGTGTTCTATTTCCTTTGATGAGTGAAAATCTTGCGTTTAAATTTAGCATCCGGTCCAAAATTTAGCAGCAAGCCAACTTGAATTTCTGTCGCCTTAAGATAGTTTACCAGTTGAGCTTCATGCGCTTTGGCAATCTCTGTACCTGCTTTTAGTTCTAGGATTACTTTATCGTCTACTAAAAGATCAGCAAAATATTCGCCAACTGCTTGTTCTTCGTAGAATACCTGAATAGGCACTTGCTGTTTAACCGTATGGCCGCGTTTATTTAACTCTTTGGCAAGGGAATTTTCATAGACTTTCTCGAGAAAACCATAACCCAATGCATTGTAAACATGGTAGAAGGCATTGATGATGTCGGAAGTCAGTTCTTCATGAAGCATATGGCACCCTTGATGAATAGACCGCTGATTTGACGGATTCGGCGGATACTCGCAGATTTAAATTAATATTTTATCCGCGGAAATCCGTAAAATCTGCGCCATCCGCGTTCGATTTATTTTGTGTTCCCTTCCCCTACGCCTTTCCCAGCACCATCGCCAGCAAAGCCATGCGCACGTACAAGCCATATTCCATCTGGCGGAAGTAGGCAGCCCGCGGATCATCATCGAATTCGGGGCTGATCTCTCCAACCCGCGGCATTGGGTGCATAACGATCATTTCTTTTTTAGCGGCCTTCATAATTTCGGGATCGACCACAAAAGCACCTTTGACCTTATCGTACTCGGCTGGGTTTTCAAAACGCTCCTTTTGCACCCGGGTGACGTACAGCACGTCGGTATTAGGCAGCACTTTATCGAGCGAATCATACTCGGCCTGCGGAATATTCTTGGCGGCGACCTCGTCCATGACTTCTTTGGGCATGGGCAAAATATCAGGCGAGACGTAGTTGAGTTGGACATCAAAGAGAGTCAGCAATCGCGCCAACGAGTGGACGGTGCGGCCGTATTTCAGGTCTCCGAGCAAGGTGATGGTCAGTCCATCTACTTTGCCAGTGCCCAGTTCCTCGAAAATAGTGAATAAATCCAGCAGCGCCTGGGTGGGATGCTCGCCGACTCCATCGCCTGCGTTTATCACGGGCTTTTTGGCCGCCTTGGCTGCGATAGCCGCCGAGCCAACTTCTGGATGACGCAGTACGATCACGTCGGTGTAACTTTCCAGTGTGCGGATGGTATCGGGCAGGCTCTCACCCTTCGAAACCGACGAGTATTTAACCTCGTTAATCGCGATGACGCTGCCACCCAGCCGTTGCATGGCTGCCATGAACGACGAGGCTGTCCGCGTAGATGGTTCGTAGAACAGGTTTGCCAATATCTTGCCCTTCAGCAGGTCGAAAGTGCCAACCCGTTCGACCATACCGCGCATCTCGTGGGCCACACCAAAGATGTATTCCAGATCGGCGCGATTAAACTGCTTGACCGACAGGATGTCTTTGCCATACCAATCGGCGTTATTATTTTCACCGAAGGGCAGATAGGGGGATTGGGATTCAGTGGGCATGGGCTAGGCTCCTTTTTTGACTGTCATCGCGAGGCCTGCGCAGAAGGTCGTACCCAAAGGGCACCTTGGCAATCTCTTAATTTCATGTAATTGTTTGGTCAATTTAGAACCTCGCTAAAAATTCCGTTGGACGCAAGATGTCAATCTCTTCAAAAGGATCCAACACGAGCAAATCGTCATCGCCTGTCACAATCGTGTCTGCTGCACCTGCTAAGGCAGTTTCAAGAAACTTGTTATCCTTTGGGTCGCGGCAGGCAGTAATCTCTCGCTCAGGTACTACCAAATCACCGCGCAAACGGAGGAGATTAATCAACACCGTTATGTCATCGGGCTGTATGTGATATTTAACCTGAAACTTTGGGCGACCAAGTACATCAACGATCTCAACAACCATCGCTGTAGAGTAAATAGGAATAAATCTTCCATCACGCAGTGCGCGCAACACATCGCCAATCGCCCCACGTGGACGAATCAACCCGCTGACCAAAACGCCAGTGTCAACCACTGCACGCATAACTTATCCTTGACGTGCAGATTTGATATCGTCAGCGATCTCTTCAACACTATACTTAGCGTTTACTTGCTCCAATCGATTCCAGACCTGGTCAAAACGCGCCAACACTTCATTTTCTTGCAGCTCTTGAAAATGCAAATAATCTTCATAGGGAATCAATACTGCTTCGGGTCGTGAACCGCGGGTCAAGATGAGCGGGATTCGATTGCGCGTTACATCTTCAAAGAATGAGCGGAATTTTCGCTGTAATTCGGTAACTCCAACTATTTTTTGCATTACGAGCTCCTGACTACATACTAAAATATGTATTATAGCATATACTATTTTTATCTAACATTCCTACCAAATCCCTTTCCCGCCAATACCTTCCCGTCCTTAAACACATCTTTCCCACGCAATATAACTCGTGTGACGCGACCTTTCACCTGCCGGCCTTCAAAGGGAGTCCAGCCGCAGCGGGAGTGAACGAGATTAGTAAGTAGGCGAGAAGCATCTACCCTCTAGGTGTTGCCATAAGGCACTCATCGTACTATAATCGGTGCGTGAAGGTCTATACATGGAACGATGCCAAGAATGAGATTTTGCAATCTGCACGACAAATCTCCTTTGAAGATATTATCTTGTACATCGAGAAAGGCTACCTACTGGATGTACTGGAACATCCCAATCAAGAAAAATATCCGGGGCAAAAGGTATTTGTTGTGCACGTTGACCAATATGCATATCTTGTTCCCTTTGTTGAGGATGAAAACACAATTTTTTTGAAAACCATAATTCCAAGCCGTAAAGCGACAAGCCTATATATGAAAGGCAAATAACCATGAGCGATCTGAAACTGACTCCTGAAGAACTCGAACTACTGGCTTCCTACGAAAACGAAGAATGGCAGTCGGTCAAAAATATACAAGAGCAACAAGAATCCTATCGATCCTATGCACGCGCAACCTTCCGAAAGGATAAGCGTATCAACATCCGCATATCCGAAAAAGACTTGCTCGCACTTCAAAAACGCGCCATCCGGGAAGGGATTCCATACCAGACCTTGATCTCAAGCTTACTCCATAAATACGTCACTGGTACATTGGTAGAACAGTAAATAAAATTATTGTTGCCTCAAAGACACGAAAGCACCGGTGTAAATCTTCGCGACTTTTTTTACTATCTTTATCTAACATTCCTACCAAATCCCTTCTCAACTAACAGTTTCCCGTCCTTAAACACATCCTTCCCACGCAATACAACTCGTGTGACCCGACCTTTTACCTGCCGGCCCTCAAAGGGAGTCCAGCCGCAGCGGGATTGCATATCTACAGCGTGAATTTCGTAGGTGGCCTGCTCATCTACTTCGACCCAGGTTTCGGGTTGTTCGGGCAGTCTGAAGATGCGCTTAGGGTTGGTGTGCATCTTTTCAATGATTTGGTCGATGGTTAACCTTGCCTCATGGACTGCAGTGAGCAGCAACGCCAAAGTAGTCTCCACCCCAGGGAAGCCGGGCGGCGGTTCGTCGGAATCCTTCTCCTCCAACGTATGCGGGGCATGGTCGCTGGCGAAACAGTCGATCACGTCCAGGTTTGCCCATAATGCATCAACGTCTTCCTTGGACCCCAGCCTGGGACGGACTTCGCCGCGGCCAGGATGCCCACCCGAGAAGCTGGGAATATCATCCTTGGTTAGGAACAAGTGCTGCGGGCAGACTTCACAAGTCACTTTGAGGCCATGTTCTTTTGCGGCCTTGATCAACAATACTTCTTCCTTTAATGAAATATGTGCGATGTGGACGGGCCGGTCATAGATGGCGGCAAACAAAATTGCGGCGGCCATGCTGCGGCTCTCAGAATGAACCACTAACGGCAGGTTTTTCGGATATTTCTCAAAGTGGGGCTTCCAGAGGCTCATATCATCCAGGCGTAATTCGCCAAAGGTTGAGTCTAGATACATTTTCAGCCCAGCTGCGCGCGGGGCAAGTTGGGCAGCAACTTCGGCATTACCTGGCCCTGCACCGATGAACTGGGCATAATCGCAATGCGCTTTGGCTTTGGCGGCAGCAAGTGCAAGCTCCAGGGTGGAGGCGTCGAAGATGGCTGGATTCGTGTTCGGCATAGCCAGGAGCATCGTGATCCCACCCGCCAGGGCCGCAGCGGTAGCGGTATCCCAATCTTCTTTATGGGTAGCACCGGGCTCACGAATATGGACGTGAGGGTCAATTAAGCCGGGAATTTTGAGCATGCTTTCATTATTAATTTATCGGCAAGACATAAAAAAAGAGAGCCGCTAGAAGCGACTCTCGAATTTTCAACCATGGATACAGGCCGAGGCCTGGAGGATGCGGTGTTTGTCATTACACATATCGGCGTGATTATATACATCCCATAGATTATGTCAAGGGTTTAACCCAAAATGTGTAGGGCAATCAAATTTAGATACAGTCATTTCATGCGATTGCTGAATAGCGATGCCTCAATAGAACTTACCCCGACATTGCTTGACAACGCTGTTTTATGGTTTAATTCTTAACCATGGACAAAAAGACGCTACAGGTGCTCGAATACCAAAAGATTCTCGGACGGCTGTCCGAATACTGTGACTTTTCCGCCTCCAAAAAACTTGCACTGGCCATCCGACCCAGCTCAGATCTTGAGGAATCTCGAACTCTGATCGCCGAGACGAGTGAAGCGCGCTTCCTTTTAAGCAGCCTTGATTTGACGATCGGCGGATCGCATGACATCCGGGCCGCAGCCGATTTGGCAGCGCACGGCGGCACCCTCGAACCAGGTTCATTGCTGGACATCAAATCTACACTGATCGCTTGCCGGGGGTTGAAAAAAAATCTAAGTGAGGCGGCCGATAAAGCGCCGCGCTTGGCCAAAATTGCAGTCGGGCTGCCCGAACCGCGCGGCCTGGTGAGCGCTATAACGAAGGTGCTCTCTGAAAACGGTGAAGTACTGGATTCGGCCTCCCAAAAATTAACAAGCATCCGCCGCGAGCAGAAAGCCTCGCATGAGCGCTTGATGTCCAAAATGCAGAAATACATCACCGATAGCAAGACGGTTGCCTTGCTGCAAGAAGCCATCATCACCCAACGGGACGGGCGCTATGTCATCCCGTTACGTTCCGAGTTTAAAGGCCGAATCAAATCCGTGGTGCACGACCAGTCCTCTTCGGGTGCAACCCTATTTGTTGAACCGCTGGCGGTGGTCGAGCTTAATAATCAACAGCGCGAACTCAAACTGGCCGAACGAGACGAAATCCGGCGTGTACTGACGGCACTATCTGCACAGGTCGGCGAGCAAGTTGAAGAACTGACAATTGGAATCGAAGCCCTGGCTCTCCTGGATCTGACTTTTGCCAAAGCAAAATATGCCGATGATATCAATGCCAGTGAGCCGATTCTGTACGAGATAAAAGAAATTAGACATCAAACAGCAGACAAAAATACCAAAAAGGCCCAATCCGAAATCTCAAGTCAAAAGTCTCTGAGCTTGTTACAAGCCCGCCATCCGTTGCTTGATCCTGGATCTGTTGTACCCATTGATGTGGCCCTCAAGCCCGATATCCAGGCACTGGTCATCACCGGACCCAACACCGGCGGGAAGACTGTATCGCTCAAAACCATCGGGTTGTTGGCCCTGATGGCCCAGTCTGGATTTCATATTCCGGCTCAGAGCGGATCCGAGCTGCCATGCTTCAAGAACGTCTGGGCAGATATTGGCGATGAACAATCTATCGAACAATCACTCAGCACTTTTTCAGGTCATATCACAAACATCATCCGAATATTAAAGAAGGCCGACAAATTTTCCCTGGTCATCCTGGACGAACTGGGCGCAGGAACGGATCCGGTGGAGGGTGCCGCCCTGGCACGCGCGATACTTTCGAACTTGCTGGAACGCGGCATCACTACCTTTGTGGCTACCCATTATCCCGAGTTGAAAATTTATGCCCATGCTACTCAGGGCGTTGTCAACGCTTCGATGGAATTTGATCTCAAGACTCTGCGCCCAACGTACAAGTTGACGATCGGATTGCCCGGCCGCTCCAACGCCCTTGCGATTGCTAGCCGCCTCGGACTAAATCAGGAAATTGTTTCCGCTGCAAAAAGCGATATCGACCCCTCTGAGTTGCGGGCCGACAAGTTACTCGATGACATCCGCAAAGAACGCAACCGCACAGGCCGTGAGCGCCAAAAGACTGCCAAAGCCCGCATAAAAACGGAGCAGATCAATCTTGAACTGGAAGAACGGCTTGAGGCGATCGAAGATGAGCGCCGTGAGGTGTTGGCGCAAGCCCGCGCTGAAGGCGAGTTGGAAGTTGCTATACTAAAGAAAAATATTGAAGCGATTAAGGCCCAACTCAAAAACGCTCGCCAACCATTAGCAGCCCTGAAAAATCTAGATAAAAAAGTAGAAGAAATCGAAGAGCAGGTAGAGGCGCCGGTTGAAAGAAAAGAGACCAGGCGTCAAAACCTGCAAGCATCCATCCTTGAGCGTCCATTAGCGCTTGGCGAGAAAGTCAGTGTGGGCTCGCTCAATGCCGTGGGTGTGGTAACAGCTTTGAGCGAGTCCGAAGCGGAGATCCAGGTGGGCAACCTGCGCATTCGAGCAAAACTGTCTGAATTGGAAAGATCGTCCGAGGCTGAAATTCCGAATGAAAGTCAGCGATCCGGGGGTAGCCAACCTTCATCGATCCCTAAAGCAAAATCACCTGGTACAGAATTAAGCCTGCGTGGACAGGCCGCTGATGATGCGCTCGACATGCTAGACCGCTATCTCGATCAGGCCTACGCAGCCGGGCTGCCTTATGTCCGCATCATCCATGGAAAAGGAACCGGCAAACTACGCAAGATGGTCCGTGAGGTGCTGCGGGAGTATTCATTTGTAACTTCTTTTGAAGGTGGTGGTCCAAAAGAAGGCGGCGAAGGGGTTACAGTTGTGAAGCTCAATTAGGATTCCCGGTCGGAAAAAACCTTTATAATGAAACGATACCATCTGGAAGGTTGTTATGACAATCGATGAGGCCATAAAACAAATTGAGTCAACCGCCAAAACTGCGAGTGCCAGTGCAGAGATCAAGGTGGTTAAAGTATCGGATGAAGAAGCCCGCATCTCGGTATATTCACCCATTGCCGAGATGCAAGCCGTCAAAGATGCTACCTTCCAACCTGTATTAGACCTGTTGACTCAAGACCTGGATGTGCAGGTGTTTGTTTACGACAAAGACAATCCAAGCGCAACAGCCTGATCCTTTGATCAATTAAATATCTTTGCTACGACTCTAATTATCATTTACAATACAGGCCATTTATGAAAACAATAACCCGTTTGAATTGTACTTATACGACCACTACCCCATAAAAGGGTCCACTCCCTATGCACAGGTTCTATGATGTGTCCGGAGCCGGGGGCTCCGGACATTTTTTATTCAAGAGCGATTAATGTAAAGTT
>JASJYH010000065.1 GCA_030123675.1 Anaerolineae bacterium
ATTCATCTGAAAAAACAGGGTACTTTGATTGCGAACTTTCACTCATAACATTAATTTATTATACTGCTCGGTAATACGCCCATCTACCGATTGGATGGATTCAATCAATCTAATTCCCTATAAGTTGCAATCGTCACAAAACTAAGAATTAAAGATACTCGTCAACCCAAACCGCAAAATAATGACAACTACTAAGCACCTACTCATTATTATAGACAAATCACTCTTTAAAAGCAATCCGAATTCCCCAATGAGCGCCCCATCCCTAACCCCGATTTATAAAATGTAACACTTTATTTGACTCGCGCATACCCTGAATGCGTCTGAATTTCCTTTCCAGATGCTTATCGTAAAACGTAGTCTCCGTCACTCGTTGGATAGTCTCCTAATGTGCGGCAGCCATCAACACCCAATCCCACTCACGCAACAAGGCCAGCTCCAAATAAGGTCTCGGCGGGAAACCACTGGTAAATGAGGTGAGCGGAAGTTGAAAAGGCAAGGCTTACCTATTAAATTCGCCAAATTCCGGCAGGTATCTATTTTTATGGGATGATATAATTGCCTACGTGACCGTGGAACTGCTGGCCCTCACCCCCTTAGACGGACGTTATGCTCGCGAAACAGAACCACTTCGCGAGTATTTTTCTGAATATGCTTTAATTCGGGCCCGGGCCCGAATTGAAATATCGTATTTCATCGCGCTCTCAAAAGAAAAAAACCTCATTCGGACGTTGACGCCAGCTGAGATGGAAATGCTCGAAAAACTGTCTGCTGATTTTTCTTTGGAAGACGCCGCGGACATCAAGCGGATTGAGACTGCTATCCGCCACGATGTAAAGGCCGTCGAGAATTTTCTCAGGGAACGCCTCTCTCAAACTTCCCTGGCTGATTGCGTTGAATGGCTGCATTTCGGCCTGACGAGTGAAGACGTTAACCTGAGCTCCCAGGCGATTGCCCTGCGAGACTCACGTGACGAAGTCATCTTGCCGGCTTTGGAAGTGATCCTCACCCAACTCACGGATCTGGCCCGGCGCTATAAATCCACGCCCATGTTGGCTCGCACGCACGGGCAAGCTGCCGTCCCAACCACTTTTGGTAAGGAGATGGCCGTCTTCGTGGCGCGCTTGAGAGTACAACGGGCGAAGCTAGCCGCACAGCGCTTTGAGGCCAAATGGTCAGGGGCTGTCGGTAATTTCAATGCCTTGGTGGTGGGTGCCCCACAAGTTGATTGGGAAGCATTCAGCCAGAAATTCTTGCGCGGATTAGGGTTGGAGCCAGCCGAGGCCAGCACACAACTGATCCCATACGATAACTGGTTGGAATATTTTCAAACGCTACAACTCATCAATCTGATATTGATCGACCTGGCCCAAGACCTATGGCGTTATATCAGCGATGATTATCTGAAGCTGCGGATTAAAAAAGGCGAAGTCGGTTCCTCTACCATGCCCCAAAAGGTTAACCCGATAGATCTTGAGAACGGGGAGGGGAATCTTGGGCTGGCCAATTCCCTTTTTGAGCAATTCATTCGCAAATTACCGATATCACGACTGCAGCGTGACCTGTCCGATTCGACCGTCCGGCGTTCGTTTGGGACTGCATTAGGTCACACCCTGGTGGCCTGGAAGAGTATCGCCCGGGGCTTAGACAAGCTCGAAGCAGACGAAGCAGGCATGCGCTCCGAGTTAGAAGCGCACTGGGAAGTCATCGCCGAAGGCGCCCAAACGATACTACGATCCGCGCAGGTTTCATCCGCTTACGATCAGGTAAAAACGCTTACCCGCGGCAAAGGGTTTACATCCGACTCTTATAAGGCCTGGGTGGACACATTAGATATCGATGAGCAAGTCAAGTCGAGATTGCTCAAGCTCTCACCAACCAGCTACACTGGCCTGGCTGAGAAGATTACGGAAGATGTAATAAATAAAGAGGCACCATGAGCGTTACAGTTGTACTAGGCACACAGTGGGGAGATGAAGGCAAAGGCAAAGCCATTGATACTTTTGCTGGCGATTTCGAGTACGCCGCCCGCTTTAACGGCGGCAACAACGCCGGGCATACCATCGTTAATGAGTATGGCACGTTTAAGATCCATCTGGTTCCATCAGGCGTATTTTATCCACAAGTGACTTGTTTGATTGGGGGTGGTGTGGTTATAGATCCAGCGGTTCTGATCCAAGAAATTAAATCGCTAGCGAGTGCGGGGATCGAACTCAAAGGACGCTTATTTATTTCCCCACGCTCGCATATCATTATGCCGTATCACAAAATTCTGGATGGTTTGTACGAAGAAACCAAAGGCGCGGAGGCCACCGGCACCACCCGGCGTGGGATCGGCCCGACCTTTGCCGATAAGGTCAGCTACAACGGCTTACGCTGGAGTGATTTCAACGACATTGAAATCTTTGCCGACAAGCTCAATACGCAGATCAGGATCAAGAATAAGATCATAGCTGCGCTGGGCGGCGAAGCACTGGATTTTAACAAAGTCTTAGATGAATATACCGATTACTATTTTCAGCTCAAACCCTTCATCCGGGAATTGTTCCCGATCGTACACGAGGGACTCAAAGCCGGAAAAGAGTTTTTGCTCGAACAAGCCATGGGCAGCTTGCTGGATACCGATTGGGGTACCTATCCCTTCGTGACCGGCTCGACCACGATCGCCTCGGCCGCAACCTCAGGCCTGGGCATACCGCCGCGCGCCATCAGTCAGATTATTGGAGTCACCAAAGCCTACACCACCCGCGTCGGCGCTGGTCCGCTGCCCACAGAAATATTAGATGATGAATTCACCATAAAAACCTTGAGCGAAGTGGCCGCCACCACCGGTCGCATCCGCAGAGGTGGTTGGTTTGATGTCGAAGTGGTCCGTTTTTCGACCATGCTCAGCGGTGTGGATGCCTTGTTCCTGACCAAACTTGACATCTTGAGTGCCTTCGAGCAGCTCCAGATTTGCACGGGTTACGAGCTTGAGGGTAAGTCCGTTCATTATTATGATCTCGATTCGTACCAGCTTGAACGGGCTACCCCAATCTACGAAAGCCTGCCTGGCTGGCACAGCGATATTCGCGAGATCCGGGTGTTTGAGAAATTGCCAGCAGAAGCCCAGGCCTACGTAAAACGGATCGAAGAATTGGTCGGTGTGGCTGTCAGCTGGATCGGGGTTGGCCCAGAACGAGAGGCCCTGATCCGGCGCTAAAAAAGCCTGCAAATCTAATGAAAGCTATGCTTTTGCAAGGGCTGGCCCCCTTCAAAGAAAATCCTTCGCCGCTCAGCCTCACTGAAGTCCCCGAACCGGTCCCAAACCAGGATCAAGTCCTGATCAAAATTTCCGCTTGTGGGGTCTGTCACACCGAGTTGGACGAGATCGAAGGTCGCACGGCACCACCCGAGCTGCCAATAATATTAGGTCATCAAGTAGTCGGGACAGTTGAAACCGGCCCAAACCAGGGCCAAAGGGTGGGCGTGGCCTGGATCTATTCCGCTTGCGGTAGTTGTGAATTTTGCAAGGCCGGCCAGGAAAATCTATGCGAACAATTCCAGGCCACTGGCCGGGATGTAAACGGTGGTTATGCGCAATACATGACCGTTTCTGCAGATTTTACGCATCCCATCCCCGATTCATTATCCGATTCCGAAGCGGCACCCTTGTTATGCGCCGGTGCAATTGGCTACCGCTCACTGCGATTGACAAACCTGAGAAATGGCGGGTCCCTTGGGTTAACCGGATTCGGCGGCTCCAACCATCTCGTGCTTAAGCTGGTCAAGCATCTGTATCCAAATTCTAAGATATATGTTTTCACCCGCAATCCCAAAGAACAAGAATTCGCCCGTTCGCTGGGAGCAGATTGGGCTGGCGCTATTGAATCTAACTCACCAAGCAAACTGGATGCGATCATCGATACCACCCCAGTCTGGAAATCGATCGTAGAAGGTTTGAGCAATCTCAAAAACGGCGGCAGGTTGGTGATCAATGCGATCCGCAAGGAGGATCTCGACAAGCAATATCTGCTAAAACTAGAATATCCGGCCCACTTGTGGATGGAAAAAGAGATCAAATCGGTAGCCAATGTCACTCGCGAGGACGTCCGCGATTTTTTGAATCTGGCAGCTGCCGCAGGCATTAAACCCGAGATCCAGGAATATGATCTTGAAAATGCCAATCAAGCATTGTTAGAATTGAAAAGTGGAAAAATTCGTGGTGCAAAGGTGTTGCGCATATGAGCCTGCAAAAAGACCCTGAACAAACTGAAATAAAATATTTGAACAAGCACGTGAACTTTAAGCACAAACGGGTACTGGAAATTGGTTGTGGGGAGGGTCGGCTGACATGGGAATACGGCGACTCTGCGGATCTAGTGGTGGCATTCGACCCGGATTTCGATTCGATAAGGGTAGCCACAGTTGATCGGCCTACGTATGTGGATAAGGAAATATATTTTCCTTGTGCCAGTTCAACAAATTTGCCCTTTTCGAAAGAGACCTTCGATATTGCACTGCTGTCCTGGTCGTTATGATGATTTGAACATGCGGGCATGGTCCATGCCCTTAATGAAATCAGGCGCGTTCTGGTACCTGAAGGTATCTTGATCGATCTGCGCCCCATCCAAGGCAACCGACTTATTGAAGTAGTTTCCATCCGGAAGAGCCAAGAAGTGGGAACATTAGAAGACTTCGACGTCCGATTGGCCGATTTGAAAGCCGCTAATGCTGCCATCGAAGAAATTAAGAATCGCGGCTGGTTTGTAATGGAAAAGGGTGCTGAGTTTGGTCTACATTACTATTGGGATACGCCTTCAGAAATGAAGGAATTTATGGACACCGAATGGGAAAATTCTCGAAAATTGGAGGACAGTGTCTATCAAGTAGCACAATCTGTCTGGGCCGCTTCAGACGGAGATGCACGCATGCGGACCCGAACCAGGATGCTGATCACGCGCTGGAAGAAGCTGGGCTAATAATTATTAAGCGCTGATTTTAGGACAGAAGCTTAAAAATAATCCGCCGGATTAATCATCCAATATCATATTAATCCAAGAAAATTATATAAACTCTTATAAAATACTTGTCATAAAATATTGTGTGCTCTATAATGTAGCAAGGTAATATAATATACTGCTTCTTGCATATGTGGACGAATTATCGTGCCAACCTTCTAGGTAAAAACAATAGTTCGTATACTAATTATTATCGCAGCACACAGTAGGCATGCACATTTCACAAAATTATGAAACTTAAACTCGGAGAAATCGAGTCGCGCTTAAAGTCCTTGATCGAAGTCAGGCTTGTGAATGCCTTACCAGGATTTCAGTTGGAAGACATAGTATTTCACAAACTTGCTGAGGCGGTTAAGGAAAATATCGCTGAGGACGCCAGTGGGAATAAGACACTACCCAATTTGTTTACGCTTGTAATCCACCCCAACACCCTGGAACAATGGCAAGATCCAAAATTGGTGGAAGCCATGATCTTTTCGCTCAGATTGGTTGGGGAAGAAACTGGGATGAAATTCTCTGCGAGCCCTACTATATCTGTCGTACCCAATCCAGAACAAGCCGAAACCGATATTGAAATATTGGCCTCCCATCATTTAAAAGCTGAAAAAGATACCCGCGGAATGACCCCAGAAAATAATGGCGAGCCAAGCCTAGAAAAAGAATCTTATCCTGAGAATGCCTTTTTAATTATAGATGGCGAAGAGGTCTTCAATTTAGGAGATATGGTCATCAACATCGGACGCAGGTTAGACAATCAACTAATTCTCGATGATCCGCGCATCTCACGTAGGCATGCGCAATTAAGGGCAATAAAAGGTCGTTATATAATTTTCGACCTTGAGTCGTCAGGCGGTACATTTATCAATGGACACCGGATCAACCAATCTGTCTTATATCCAGGGGATGTCATCTCAATTGCCGGATTCCCGCTTGTTTTTGGACAAGACAAACCCTTACCACACCCCGATCTGGAAGATACGCTACCGATCAATCAAAATTCGGCTGAACGTCCCACAGCTATTCTTAGTCGCAAATCGAATATAACAATAAACAAGAATATAAAATGAGCGCACCGATTGTCCTGGGATTGCGCCTGTTTCTTGGATTAACTTTGTACCTGTTTTTAGGTTGGGTATTGCTTACAATTTGGCGGGATATACGCCAACAAGGCAAATTGCTAGCGGAAAAGAAAATTCCGGGAATTAATCTAACTATAAAAATTGGTGAAAAATATTCACAGAATCATTTCAGCACACAATCAGAATTGTTGCTGGGCCGTGATCCTCATTGTGACATTCCACTTCCGGACGAGACCGTTTCCGTCCGCCACGCAAGGCTTTCCTATCATCATGCTCAATGGTGGATCGAAGATCTCGGCTCTACGAATGGCACCCAATTAAATAAGGAGCATATATCTATCCCTACGGTCGTAATTAATGGGGACCAGATTGAATGCGGGAAGGCTGCGGTTACAATAAGCCTTGGAATTGAGCCCTCACATCCTAAAACACAAAAAATTCCAAAAATGGAGATTTGAGATGGACAACAATCTGAAATTGGCGGTCATTGGTGGTTCGGGTTTATATTCTATGCCCGAATTGAAAAATGTCGAAGAACATGATATTTCAACACCCTTCGGCAAACCAAGTTCTTCGATCGTTGTTGGTGAATTAGAAGGTCAGAAAATCGCCTTTGTGGCCCGCCATGGAGTGGGACATCAAATCACGCCAGGTGAAGTAAACTATCCCGCCAATATTTACGCCCTGAAATCACTCGGTGTAGAGCAAATTGTGGCAGTAAGTGCCTGCGGTTCACTACGTGAAGATTACGCTCCTGGTGATATAGTTATTCCAGATCAGCTTTACGATAACACTCGCAAACGCAGAAGCTCTTTTTTTGGAGAGGGTCTTGTGGCCCATGTAAGTGTTGCAGATCCCTTTTGTAATCGTTTGTCAGCCCATATAGTTAAAGCTGTCAGTGAGACGGGCGCAACTGTACATAAAGGTGGTTCATTCATAACGATTGAAGGACCCAGATTTTCTACCAAGGCTGAATCACAGACCTTCCGCTCCTGGGGCATGTCAATAATTGGCATGACGACCTCGCCAGAAGCCTTTTTGGCCCGTGAAGCTGAAATGTGTTATGGAGTAATGGCCCACGTCACCGATTATGATGTCTGGCACACAAGTGAAGTGCCTGTAACGGTAGATATGGTTTTCAAAATAATCAAAGAGAATTTGGGAATTGCCCAAAAGGCCGTGAAACAGGTATTATCCAATTTGGATCATGATCGGGATTGTGACTGCAAGGATACGCTCGCAGGTGCCATAACAACGGGGAGGAAACACATAAACCCCAAAACACAAAAGGACCTGGGCTTACTGGTCGATAAATATTTGTCGTAATATTTTTTAAATTAAATATGGTCAAGAATATAGAAAGCCGCCTCTTCATGTTGGCGGCTCTCTTTCTAGCAATTTATTCGGTAATCCTAACACTCTCTCCGAGTGTGCGTGAGCGCTCTTGGGATGTGGCCTATCTTTGGCAACATTGGGTTGGATTCCTGCTTTGGTCCGCTGTCTTTGCTTATGCTTATAAGGAATTCAAACGTGAATTCTCAGAAAGTGATCCCTTCCTGCTGCCAATTGCGGCCCTACTGACAGGTTGGGGATTATTGACCATTTGGCGCTTATCTCCGCTCTTCGGTTTTCGTCAATCTCTTTGGATGGCAGGCATAGTATTTGCTATTTCCTTCAGTCTACGCTTCAAACTAGACCTTGAACTTTTTCGCCGCTATAAATATCTGATTCTGGCTGGAGGCTTGCTACTCACTTTTCTGACCCTCATCCTAGGCAGCAATCCAGCTGGGACAGGACCCCGTTTGTGGCTGGGATGTTGTGGGCTGTACTTCCAGCCCTCCGAGCCATTAAAATTATTACTTGTGGGCTATTTGGCTGCCTATCTTGCCGACCGCCTGCCCGCCCGCGATCGCCTGATTCCATTGCTTTTACCAACCATTTTAGTGGCTGGGTTGGCCTTGTTGCTATTGATCGTGCAACGGGATCTGGGTACCGCCTCGATATTTATCATCCTATATGCCACCATTGTCTTCCTGGCCATCGGGCGTAGGCGGGTCTTACTCATCAGCGGGGGCATACTCTTATTGGCAGGGTTAATAGGCTATTTTTTCATTGAATTAATTCAAATAAGGGTAGATGCCTGGATCAATCCTTGGCTCGATCCGAGCGGTCGCTCATATCAAATCATTCAATCGCTGCTTGCAATCGCGAATGGCGGTATCGCTGGCCGAGGACCTGGATTAGGCAGCCCTGGCCTGGTTCCAATTCCACACTCAGATTTTATATTCACGGCAATCGCTGAAGAGATGGGCTTGGTCGGGGTGATCGGATTGTTAGCGCTTTTTGGGTTCCTGATAAGCCGTGGAATACGGATCGCTTTGTTGGCTCCAGGGCGCTACGAACGCCTACTGGCAGCAGGCATCACAGCCTATTTCAGCATTCAAAGCCTGATGATCATCGGCGGCAATTTACGGGTTTTGCCGCTTACCGGGGTAACACTCCCTTTTGTTTCTTACGGCGGGTCTTCATTACTAACCTCATTTATTGGACTGTGGGCTTTATTGAAAATAAGTGATCAATCGTTAGATGAACCGGCGCCCTTATTAAAACCGATCCCATATTACATATTCAGTGCAACATTCGCTTTGGGATTGGTTGTCATTTCACTTGTCACAGGCTGGTGGATTATCTTCCGGGGCTCCGATCTCTTAACCCGTACAGATAACGCCCGCCGCTCAATCTCTGATCGCTACGTTCATCGGGGCGATTTGCTTGATAGAAATAACTCTCCAATTAATGTTTCTCAGGGTGAAACCGGAAACTTAACTCGTTACTATTTAGTTCCCGAATTAGCCCCAATTACTGGCTACACGCACAATATATACGGGCAAGCCGGCTTGGAAGCCACTCTCGATGAATATCTGCGTGGCTTGCGAGGAAATCCTGCCAGCCTGATTTGGTGGGATCGCTTGCTTTATGGCACACCCCCGCCTGGCTTAGACATTCGGTTAAGTATCGACTTGTCTCTTCAAGAGACGGCCGATAATTTGTTGGGCAGCCACAAAGGTGGGCTTGTTTTGATGAACGCCAATACAGGCGAATTGTTAGTGGTCGTATCTCAGCCCAGCTTTGATCCGAACAATTTAGATGAGATTGGAACAGAGCTGGCCATCGACAAAAATGCACCTTTAATCAACCGTGTCACTCAAGGTCAATATAATCCAGAAAACACAATTAGCCTCTTTTCACAAGCCATTTTGGGAAGCGACTCACCCAGCACATCTGCTCAAAAAATGGATCTTTATCAATCATTAGGATTTGACAACCAGCCCCAAATTAGGATCCCAGTTGCAGAAGTAACTGCCGGGGAGCTTGGCAATGTTAGTCCATTGCAAATGGCCCTGGCGGCGGCTATATTTAGTAACAATGGAGAACGGCCAACACCTAGAATAGCTATGGGGTTAAATACACCTATGCAGGGCTGGGTTGTCCTGCCTGCCCTTGGGGAACCTGTCCATGTTTTGGCCCCTAATACCGCGCATGAAACGGCACAAACTCTGGCAGGGGATAAGCTTTATTGGAGTTTCACCAGTGAGCCGGGCGGCGACCCAGCCATCACGTGGTACTTAGCTGGCACACTGCCCGAATGGAAAGGCACGCCGCTAATTTTGGTAGTCTTGTTGGAAGAAAACAATCCAAAATTGGCTGCACGGATCGGTGAAAAACTTCTAGATTCAGCTATAGGACCTTAGTTTCGATTTAATAGCACTTCGATTTTTCCCCCAGTCCATCTCTTAAAATCTCAACCGTTTGGGCCTCTAACAAATTTACTTCTTGAATGATGACCCCATCTATTCCATCTAAATCATAGACTTGATATACGCCAGTACCAAATCTTGCCTCATTATAAGGCTGCTCAAATTTTGTCAACAGTTGAACTTGTGATGGCATAATCCACAATATGTGCTTGGTGCAGTTACGGATAACTGCTGGTGAAGCTGGGGCTACATAAACCACCGGCAAACTATCTAGCGGGCCTTCCACTTCCGAATAGCTGGTCAGGGTTGAGACCCAACCCTTTTTGCCGTTATAGATTATTTGAACCCAACGCCTGACGCGATCTCGCCCTATGACCTCCGCTATCGCGCCATCCGCAAGAAAACCAATTGGGTTGTAATCCACGCTCGGCCCGCGCCGCACGGACAAGTTGCCTCCAGAAACAGTTATCGAGACTTGATATGTTTGCTCAAGTTGAGTAGGTGGGGTTGGGGTACTTGAGACAGATTTTTGTTCGGTAGCAGTCCCGGTGACGGTCGGAGTCGAGCCAATATCTTTTGCTCGGGGAGTCCATGTTGGAACGTCAGCCCCTTTAGAAACAAGACTTTCCGGCAGTGGTTGATCTGCTGGGCGGCGTAAAAACACCACCAAGACTATTATTATTAAAATCATTAACCCCGCAATTAATTGATTTCGACGATTGGCGAGAATTGATTTCAACATAAAAAAAGCCAGGCGTTTGCCTGGCTTTGTGACTAGTACCCGGACAACACGATAATGAAGACTGAAATTTCCCTACGCAATAGGATTCTCCACCAATCAAAATCACCCTAGACGGGCACTAAGTCTAAATGCCGTCGTCGTCGTCGTTGGCCGAGTAACCCGGACCATCCGTGAAGAAGTCGTAATTCGGTTTTATATCATCAGTTAAATCCACAACTTCGCCGGCTTTCAATTCCTTGGTTGTATTTAGAACGACCACGTCACCGGCCTCATTGTGACCTTCGAATTTACCAGTTAAATCAGCTCGGCTGATAAATTCGCCGCCAGTTGCTGTAAACGCTTCTGGGACCTCATCTTCGGGGAAAATCGCTAAGAATGGGCATTCGGGAATACAGGCGCCACAATCTATGCATACATCGGGGTCGATATATATCCAGGGCCATTCCTCTTTTGGTACCCCAGGAACCATGCATTCTACAGGGCAAACTTCGATACAACTTCGATCTCGTACGCATAAACTGGTAGTGATATGAGTCATCAACAATCTCCATTATTGTGTGAGAGTTTGGAGCTATTTTTTCTAAATCTATTTTACCCCAAAATTTAATTAATATCTTAAGAGATTTAAATAGGATTTGCTTTTATTATTTTTATCTAGGTTTCAAGTCTCAAGATTCATGAGAATAATATGATATAAATACTACCAAATTTAGCATTTAAGGTTATCAATCAATTCTCGTTTCCTTAGAAATCATAACAATCTCAGGAGGATCTAATGATTTATCAATTTCTCAATACGCTTGACAAGAAATTCCATTTTGAAAAGGCCCATGCCCATTGTGATATTCCATGTGGAATCTACGACCCCAGCGCTGCCCAAATTGCAGCGTTAACCGTCGTGCGCATGATGGACCTGATGTCTGATCTCGATAGCGGCGAGGGCGATAATAAGGCCACCTACCATAACAGCATGTCACGCTATATCGACTCCAAAGAAGAACATGCCGAAAAAGCAAAGCTCGAAATTCGCATCATTTGGGGTGACTATTTCAAGAAGGACAAACACCCGAACGTTGACGACTTGGTACACAAAATCATGTTGCTCGGTTCAAAAGTTCGCCAAACCGCAGACAGGAAAGCCGGCGAAGATTTTGTGGCCTCCATCAATGAATTTGCAGAAGCATTTTGGAAAACAAAAGATATCAAGACCAAAACCGCCAAAGCGCCCTATGCGCCTGCACTAGATGTAGTCTATCCTGATCTGTAAATCCAAACTTTGAGATGTTACGCCTTCTCAAAGTCAACGGCGACTCAATGGCGCCAGACTTAAAAGAAGGGGACTTCGTGGTCATTACCACAGTCCCCTTCTTTTTGAATCGTTTAAAACCAGGAAACATAATTGTTTTTGAAAACAAGCAATATGGGACATTGATAAAACGGATCGCCTCATTCGACCCCCAATCTGCTGAGGCCTACGTGGAAGGCACCCAACCCGAGAGCCTGGATAGCCGCCGACTTGGCCCGATCCACCGGGATGCCATCCGGGGGAAAGTTATTGCTCATTTCCCAAAAAATAAAAGGTAGAAACCTTATAGTGGGAAATATTCCAGCTATTGAGTAAATAGAATTGCCTGCATGAACGACAGCCGTTTGCGATTTGCACTTCCGATTGCCATCATTATTGGGATCCTGGCTGTATCCACCGCCTCCATATTCATCCGCTTTGCACAACGTGAAGCCCACTCGTTGGTCATTGCCGCATTACGCCTGGCTTTCGCGACCCTGGCGCTTGCTCCAGTTGCGCTGACACGCTACCGAAATGAACTAATAAATTTTACACGCAAGGAAGTACTCCTAGGTTTCATCTCAGGTATATTCTTAGCTGTTCATTTTGCCACCTGGATATCCTCACTTGAATTTACCAGTGTTGCCAATTCGGTTGTGCTTGTCAGCACAGGCCCGCTTTGGGTAGCCTTGCTTGCCCCAATATTCTTAAAGGAGCCGCTCACCAAACCATTAATGTTTGGGTTGCCGATCGCCTTTCTGGGCGGGGCTCTTATTGGCCTGAGCGACTCTTGTACGCTCGATCAGAGCTTGGTCTGCAAGCCCTTCTCCGATATATTAGAAGGTGAAGCCTACCATGGCAATTTCCTGGCACTAGCCGGAGCCTGGGCTCTGGCTGGCTACATCATAATTGGCCGGGTGCTGCGCGGCAAGTTGTCATTAATTCCCTATATATTCATGGTCTATGGGTTTGCAGCAATTGTGCTGTTCGGATTTATGGTCCTTGCTGGGGAAAATCCATTTGGGCTCTCACCCATAATTTACCTTTGGATTATATTGCTGGCCTTGTTGCCACAATTGGTTGGCCACACTTCTTACAATTGGGCTTTGCGATACCTACCCGCAGCGCTGGTCTCAACGATTACCTTAGGTGAACCGATCGGGTCGGGAATCCTGGCTTATTATATTTTGAAAGAAATACCGACAATATTAACGATTACTGGTGGCGTACTTATCCTATTAGGCATATTAATATCAACCCGGCCAAAATAAATCGAACAAGGTATATTGATAAATCAGTCAATGATATCGAAATCTGTGACTTTTGAATCGATTTCTATCCTTACTCCGTTCAAATCCCCAAGGTACAAATTTCGGTTTTCAAGCGCAATATAGGTATCCGTGTCAACCCACTGAATCTTATCAATGGGGAGCAGTTCTATTTGTTTTGGTGGACCGAAAATATCTCCAAGGTAGGCTTGAGAAAATTCGTCGATACTATAAACAAAACGGGTTGAGTTATTAAGCCATCCTAGGGCGCGGACAGAATTGGCCGAGGGACTATAAGGTTTCGTGGCACCGCTGCTGTCCATCAAGTATAGTGACTTCATTCCGTCGCTAGATATGGCGGTATAGATCAAATATCCGCCATCCGGGGAAAGGTAGGAGCTGCCATCCTGGTGAGGGGCGATCATAAATTTAGCTAAGCTGGCCACAGTACCATCTGTGAATACATATAAAAATTCTGCCTGATCGTTTTCCTTATTAAGTAGAATTACGGTTTTAAATGCTGATGAATCAAGCACCCAAATCACCTCGGGCAAGGTAGCGTTCGTTATCGCCGGATAAGATAAAACTTTATTCGAAATAGATGTGTTCAAGTCGACCAGCTCAATATGATCCTTGGTAGCGACAGCCAACAGGGCCCCATTGGGCGCAAACCAAAGTGCGGCATTTTCGTTCGCTAAGGTTGCACGCAACTTGGCATCTAAACCGTCCATTCCCACTGTCCAAACCTCCCGCCCGCGCATAAATGCCAGCAATTGTCCATCAGGCGAAACCCTGACTGTGGTCATATCTCCAGAACCAGTCAATTGTGAATTCTGGATTTTGCCACTCGATTCTTCCGTAAGCCAAAGGTTACCTTCGCGAATATATACAATTCGAACGTCAGGCAAAGAAAGAAAACCCACTGTTGTTGCTGTTTCGGGAGGGGAGCTGTTCGCCCCTTGGCCATCATTTGGTCCGGGCGAGATCGTATTTTCGGAAATGGTAGCAGGTTCTAGTTCAGCTTGAGGCGTAGTACTTCCACAGGCCATACTAATGAGGATCAAAGGCAATAGAGAAAATATCCGAGTTTTCATTAATCCATCCAATAATTTTTAAATCCGATATTCCAAGTATGATTAAGCGATGGCAATCTGAATCAACAGATAAATTCCCGCCGCTAACAAAGCTGTGCCTGGGATAGTTACAATCCAGGCTGTGACAATATCCCCGGCCACTCTCCAGCGCACTTTTCCAAAACGTTCCGCAGATCCGACCCCTATAATAGCCGAGCTAACAACTTGGGTGGTGCTGACCGGGCCACCAAATAAGGAGGCTGTCATGATAACCACCCCAGAAGTAAGCTGGGAGGTGAAGCTATGCACAGGCCGGATTTTATAAAATTTGGTGCCCAGAGTTCTAATTAAACGCCAACCGCCAACGCTAGTCCCTAATGCAATCGCCGACGCGCTGGCTACGATTACCCACATGGGCACTTCAAATGATGGCAAATATCCGCCAACAACCAAGCTGAGTGTGATTATGCCCATCGTCTTTTGGGCGTCGTTGGTACCATGGCTGAAGGCCATTCCTATGGCAGTGAAGAATTGAGCCCGCTTAAAGAATATATTGATTTTTGGGGTTGCCCCTCGGGCAAGGAAGAATATTGCTCGCATGAGAATAAACCCGAAAATAAAACCAACCACTGGGGATAAGAATAATGCAATCAGTACTTTTACCAATCCGCCAGTTTTTAGCGCTTCGAATCCCGCTCCGATAACGACAGCCCCAATCAACCCGCCGATCAATGCGTGCGATGAACTGCTGGGTAATCCTAAAATCCAAGTTGCTATATTCCAGAAAATTGCAGCGATGAGACAGGCAGTAATGACATGAATGGTCAAGGCGCTGGTTAAGGCGATCTCATCCCCAATCGTCTTCGCGACAGCCACACCAAACAAAAACGGACCCACGAACTCGGCGATGGCTGTCATGGTCAGGGCTGTGCGTGGACTAAACGCACGCGAGGAGATCATGGTCGCAACGATATTGCTGGAATCATGCACGCCGTTCAGAAAATCAAAGATTAACGCCAGGGCAATAACTAGGATCAATTCGGTCGGCATCGAAATTTTAGGTTTT